>JAVCCK010000003.1 GCA_030765525.1 Candidatus Lernaella stagnicola | reverse complement strand
CCGATCGGATCGTGGGCCTGGAAATCGGGGCCGACGACTACCTGCCCAAAACCTTTTCAACCCGCGAACTGCTGGCGCGCCTGCGCGCCGTCGCGCGCCGGTCTTTTGAATACAAGCGGAAAAATGCCGAAACGCCGAACTTACCGATCATCGTGCGCGAACTGCGTGTCGAGCCGGCATCGCGGGCGGCCTTCTTCAACGATGCCGAACTGACGTTGACGCCTATCGAGTACGACCTGCTTCATGCCTTGGCTGCCGCGGCGGGTCGGGTGTTATCGCGCGATCAATTGCTCGACCAGGTGGCGGGGCGGGGGCACGACGCGTTCGACCGCTCCATCGACGTGCATATCTCTTCGCTGCGTCGCAAACTCGGCGACGATCCGAAGACGCCAAGCTACATCAAAACGATTCGCTCTGCCGGGTACATGTTTCTCAGCGAGCCGCCGGAGTCGGCATGAAGTTGCATCGCACGTTGTTTGCCAGGATCGTCCTGTGGTTCTTCTTGACGATGATCGTTATGGGGGCCGTGCTGTTCGGCGCGTTCAAGATGCAGTTTCGTTTCGGCCCGCAGTCGGTGTTGGGGCATTACGGCCAGCGCGTCGTGGCAATCGGCCGGCTGATAGCGCACGACCTGGAGGGAGGCACGCCGGCAGCTTGGAACGAGGTCCTGGAGCGTTACCGGGACGCATACGGGGTCGATTTCATTCTGTGCGCCCATGACGGCGGGCAACTGGCCGGCGCGGAATCGGCATTGCCCGCGGAGGTGCTTCGCCACATCACCGCGCCCCCGCGCCACGGGCTTCCGGGTAACGTACCGCGCCATCCACCGCCGCCTGACGGGCAAGAGGCGGGACCGGAGGGCGGGTTGTTTACCCTGCGAACCGACGACCCGCGCCGATACTGGGTGGGCGTGCGCATTCCTCTGGTTGTCGAGCGCGCGCGGCCGCCGCATCCCGCGACATTGCTGGCGGTGTCGTCTTCGGTCACGGGGGGCGGGCTCTTTCTCGACGCGGTGCCGTGGCTGGTACTGATCGCCGTCGTATTGTTTCTGTCGGTGGTGATTTGGTTTCCCTTAGTGCGCAGCATCACGCGGCCAATCGGGCAAATTACGCGGGCGGCTGACGAGATTGCGCACGGGCGATTCGACGTCAAATTGGACGAGGGGCGCACGGACGAAATCGGCCTTCTGGGCCATTCGATCAACGAGATGGCGTCGCGCTTGGACGGCTTGCTCAAGGGGCAGAAGCGTTTTTTGGGTGACGTGGCGCACGAGTTGGCGTCGCCGGCGGCTCGAATTCAGTTGGGATTGGGCGCGTTGGAGCAGCGGGTGGACGACGTTCACAAAGATCGTGTGCGGGATGTAATCGAAGACGCGCAGCATATGTCGAAACTGGTCAACGAATTGCTGTCGTTTTCCCGCGCCCAAATCAATCCGGCCGTGGTCGCGTTGGAGTCGGTAGCGCTGAGGCCACTGGTCGAGCGGGTTTGCGACCGTGAAGCCTCGGGGCGCGACAATATTGATATCGATATCGACGAGAAGCTGGCGGTCATGGCCGATTCAGAATTGCTGTCGCGAGCGTTGGCCAATATCGTGCGCAATGCTGAGCGCTACGCGGGTGAGGCCGGGCCGATTCTCATTAGCGCGCGCGGCGAAGGCGGGATCGTCCATCTTCAGGTAAGCGATGACGGACCGGGCGTCGCGGAGTCCGAACTTAGCCGGCTTTTTGAGCCCTTCTCGCGACCGGACTCCTCTCGCGAACGGGAAACCGGCGGTGTGGGCCTGGGGTTGGCGATCGTAAAGACATGCGTTGAAGCGTGCGGCGGCACGGTGCGCGCCGAAAATCGAAAGCCACATGGATTGACGCTTTCCGTATCCTTGAACCACTGGACCAGCGTATAGAGTATTGATAAGCATTACGATAGTTTAATGGCAAAGGGGTGCCGGTTTTCGTCGCTTGATAAATCGAAGAAAAAGGAATATGGACTAATAGTCAGCAACCGAGATTCTCTTCTAAGTGTTCTTTACGCCATTACGCAGGCCGAGAGGGGATAGTATGCGGTGGTGCGCAACCTCGCGGCGTGGTTGGTGGATAGTCTGGCTCACGCTCGTCTTGCTGCAGTTCTCCACGATTTCTTTCGCTGAATCTTTAGACGCAGGTGCGCCCGGCTGGCCTGCCTCGGAGGACGCGCTCTTTTCCGCCCAGACATCGGTGCCCCTCAATCCTTTGCTCGCCGCCGGCAAAAACGAACCGAGCGAGGTAAGTATCGCCCGCATTTACGGTGGGGATACCGGTCGCTATGGCTCGGCCGTCGTGAAGGATGATGCGGGCAACATCCACGTTTTGGTGACGCGAGCGGGCGATATTGTCCACTTTCAACTGGCGCCGAACGGAACGGTTATTGAACGGCTCGTGGGTCATGTCGCCAAGTACCCGAGTATGTTGCTGGGGAAGGACAACCGCTTGCACGCGGTCTTTGTCGCCACCGATACGGGGGAGATTCACTACGCGACTTTCGTGGCCGGCGAATGGCAGGTTTCCGCGATGGGAGTTACCACCAGGTTCGGTCAGGGCGTGGTGATTGACACGTTCTCCGACGACTCGGTGTACATTGGATACTTCCTTTACGGGAACGGCCGTTACACGGTGCAGTATTTGTCCAATCGCACCGGGGTATGGGAACAAGGGGATATCGTATTCACCGTCAGCGAGATGTATGTGCCGTGGCTGAGCATTGATCGCTTTGACAAGATTCATATATTGTACCGACGCGATTACAAGCTGTTCTATGCCAACAACACAACCGGCCGGTGGGTCGGCGAAGCAGTAACGGCCGTCGATTACGCCGGCGGCGACGATTGCCTCGCCGTGGATAGCTTTGGGCAACCTCACATCATTACGGTCACGGGGGGCGACCTCCTCCATTTGTATAAGGACGGTTCAAGCTGGCAACAGGACTCGATCGTCGAGAACGGCTATCAAATCTTAGACCGCCGCGTGGCCGTCGACTCGGACGATCACTTGCACGTTGCGTATTACGACCGCAGTGATTCCCAAGCGGAAAAGATCGTCTATACCTCGAATCGAACAGGGTGGGAGACATCGGCCGTCGCGACAGGCGCGGATATCGGCAACCTATTCGGCTTGGCTCTGGACAACGACGCACAACCGCTAATCGTTTATTATCATGGTGATCTCGATACGGCGTTTCTCGCTGAGCCCGAGGGGTCGGTGTGGAAAAGCCGGCAGATCGATCGCGGCAGTATCGTCTCCGGATATAAGTCGTTGGCCGTGGACGATTGGAATCGTCTGCACACGACGCACTACAATCAATCCTACGCCAAGCTTATATACGGAATTAAAACGCCGAAACGGTGGTATTTCGCGCCGCTGGATCTCTCCACGGACAACGGCTTTTTCAACGATGTCGCCGTCGATTCGGCGGGCATGCCGCATATCGCGTTTACCGAAACGGTCGACTATTGGCAGTACGAACTACGATACGCAACCTGGGCCAACGGGGGGTGGCAGGTGGAAGTTCCCGACGCGGCCGGTGATACCGGGCAGTACCTGTCGATCGCGTTGGACGCCGAGGATAACGTTCATCTCGCCTATGTCGATGACGGCGCGGGGCGTTTGATCTACACGACCAACGCCTCGGGCGAGTGGCAATCGGAGCAGATTGACTATGCCTCGTATTATGACGGGGAGACCGATATCGCCGTCGATCAATGGGGACGCCCCCACATCGGCTACCTCTCAGGCGGCGATCATCCCGTTTACTATGTGCGCAAGTGGAACGGCTGGTCGGAAACCTATATCGAAGACGTTTATTACTCGGGTAACGCATCCATCGCTTTGGATTTGGATACATCGGGACAGCCGCGCGTCGTGTATGCCGACGGCTACAACGATGACCTCAAATGGGCATGGAAATCCGGATTCTCCTGGTACACCGAAACGATCGACCATGTCGGGCAGACCGGTTACGCCGCCGACTTAGCCTCCGACGCCGCCGACAACCTCTACGTTGCGTACTTCACGTACAATTCCTACTATTGCAACGAGCTTCGATACGCGACGAATTTGTCCGGCGAGTGGGCGCCGACGACGATCGATTCCTATCATGGCGGCTATCCGGCCATTGGTGTGGACCGGTCCGGCCGCGCGCACGTGATCTACGACGGCGACGGCGCTTTGTGGTACGCCAATTTCGGCACGGAATACGCCGGCGACGACGACGACGATGACGACGACGACGATGACGACGATAACGACGACGACAACGACGATAACGACGACAACGACGATGACGATAATGATGACGACGACACGACCGTCAGCCTCATCATCTTCGAAGAAATCGACGGCGGCGCACCCGGCCTGCATGGCACGGCGGTCGCCGTAGCGCCTGACGATACAGTCAACATTCTGGCGGCCCGTTCCGATTATCTGCGACTGCACCAGGTTCGCGGCGAGGTCGTTACCGAGCAGACGCTTTCGTTCAGTGCCTTCGATTATGATCTCGCCGTCGACGGGTCGGGCGATGTTCATGTCGCCTATCGCGACGGCCTTGAAAACGACTTGACCTACATGACCAATGCCGACGGATCGTGGCGCAAGACCATTGTCGACAACACCGCACACACGGGTTACGTCACCGCGATTGCCATGGCGCCGGGCGGCGGTGTGGGCATTTCCTATTGGGATATGACCGGGCAGCGCCTGATGTACGCCACGAATCGCACGGGCGCGTGGCAAACCGAAGCGGCCGACACGAATATAGATGCGCTGGTCGGAACCGACATCGCGATCGACAGCGGCGGCTTCGCTCATATCCTGTACGGGGGCGGCGAAACCGATGAGCTACGTTACGCCACGAATCGCACGGGCGCGTGGGTTGCGGATATCGTCGTACACCAAACCAGTGAAAGTATCCAAGACCTATCCTTGATGCTGGACGCGGCCGGGGATCCGCACATTATTTTCGAGGAGGGCAATTCACCTTTCCGCATTCGCCATATCGTAAAGGACGGTGGAGGATGGACGTTTGAGACCGTTTACGACGGCGACGGGCGCGATCCGGCTGCGGCGATCGATTCGTCTGGAGTCATTCATGTGAGCTATTGGGCGGCCGACGGCGTATACATCGGCAGCAATCTTGGCGGTACCTGGAACTTTGAGCTCGCCGACAGCGAACATAACGCGTGGCATAGCAGCATGGCGATTGACGGCGACGGGGGTGTTCACACCGCATACGCGCACGAGGAGAAACTCGAGGTTGTGTACACACGCAGTACCGAGGAAGGTTGGCAAACCTTCGAAATTGATACGGCCGGTAGCGTGCGATACAACCAAGACGTTGTCTTGGCGGCCGCGGGACCCGACGATCTTCACGCGCTATATGGGAAAGAGCCCTATTCCGCCTTGTATTACGCGACGAACCGTTCAGGCACGTGGGTTCGCGAGTTTGTTCGAGAGCTTGGCAACGCGTCGCAGTCGAATTACGACATCGCACTTGGCGACACGGGCACGGTGCATATCACGTTCTTCGACCCCAACGATGATACGTTCTACTACGCGATACGCCTGGACGACACCTGGACCATGGAAGCCCTGGAAACGGGGGCCGGAGAGTATTCATCGCTCGTGGTCGATGCGGACGGCGCGCCACACGTGGCCTACAGCGACATGCTTAACGAAAGCATCTATTACGCGGTGAAACACGGCGAGACATGGACCACCGAACTCGTCGACGGCCTGGACGCGGGTCCGTTATCGCTGGCGCTGGACAATCAGGGCACGCCGCACATCACGTATACAAGCTACGGCCTTTTTCACGCATATGCGGACGACGGGCAATGGTTCGTTGAGTGGGTCGATCGGAATCGCTACGTCGAAAAGAACAGTGAATTGCTTATCGACGCCGCCGGCACGCTGCATGCGTTTTACCGAGACGATCGATACAACCGATTGTATTACGCGGTCGGCCAATCCGGAACGTGGGAGTCAACCCACTTGGTGGAGGCCGGGAACGTCGGCGCCCCGTTCAACGCGATTTTCGGCGTCGACGGCAACATCTACATTATGTACGAACATGGCTATTCAACGGCCGAGGGGCTGTTTTTGTTGACCGACCGCAGCGGACCGTGGATGAAGTATTCCTTGTTCCTGTCGCACTTGTCGAATCAGCCGCAGATCTACCAAAGCCCGGACGGCCTCGTGCATTTTCTGCATGTGGGCGCTGAGGTGCTTTGGCACAATTATTTCGCGTTCACGGAATAATTACGGCGCGACATCGGCAATCGCCGCTTCTAAAAGGTACGGTTGCGTCGCCGCGTGCCGGTGCGGGGCTTGCCCCGCGAGAATCGATTGGGCATCGTAGAGCGCAACGCAAGGGCCGACGCGCGGATATCTCGTCAATATTTTGTCCATGTTTGTGATGAACGTCCGCTGCTTATCCGACGTCGCGTTGAATGCCAATCCGTATTTTTGTAACTGCACGGAACGAACGATGAAGGGGGCGAAAGGAAGATGATGCGATTCCCGAAGACCGGACTGAGCAAGGAAGAGATTTTCGCCAAGATGCAGGAATACCGCGGTTCCGACCTCGAATGGTCCTCCGGTCGCGTTTGGAGCTACGTTTACGATGCCGGGCGCGAGGCCGAGGAAGTCGGGAAGCGCGCGTACATGGATTTCCTGCACGAAAGCGGTCTGGACCCCACCGCGTTTCCGAGCCTCATGCGCTTTGAAAACGAATTGGTGGCAATGTCCGCCGCGCACGTCAACGGCGACGAGAACGTCGTGGGCAATTTCACCAGCGGCGGCACCGAAAGCATCATTCTGGCCATCAAGGCGGCGCGCGACTACTTCCGCGTTCACAAGCCCGAGATCAAGGAACCGGAGATGATCCTGCCGGTCACCGCGCACGCCGCGTTTCACAAGGCGGGGCACTACCTCGACGTGAAACCGGTGCTGTCGGCGGTCGACCCGGTGACTTTCAAGGCCGACGTGGAATCGATCCGCCAGGCGATCACGCCCAACACGATTGTCGTCGTGGGCTCGGCGCCTTCCTACGCGCACGGCGTGCTGGACCCGATCACCGAGATCGGGCAGGTAACCCTCGAACACGGTCTTTGGTATCACGTCGACGCCTGCATGGGCGGTTTTCTACTGCCGTACTTCCGGCGGCTTGGCGAAGACATCCCGCCCTTCGGGTTCGATGTGCCGGGTGTCTGGTCGCTGTCGATGGACCTGCACAAATACGCTTACTGCCTGAAGAACGCGTCGATCATTTTGTACAAGAGCAACGAGTTGCGGCGTTACCAGATCTACGCTTGCTCGAACTGGACCGGTTACACGATCGTCAATAATGCGATTCAGAGCAGCAAAACCGGCGGACCCATCGCGGCGGCGTGGGCGGTCGTCAACTTCCTAGGCGACGAAGGCTACCTTGAGTTGGCGCGCAAGAAACTCGAAGTGATGAAGCAAATCGTGGCGGGCGTCGACGCGATAGAAGACCTCCAGGTTCTGGGGTCTCCGCAAATGTGCCTCGTGTGCTTCACGTCCGATACGCTTAACGTATTCCACTTGGTCGACGAGATGAAACTGCGCGGTTGGTTCCTGCAGCCCCAACTCGCGTTCGACGTCTCGCCGGAAAACGTGCACGTGTCGATCAACGCCGGCAACTATGACCACGCCGAGGCGATGTTGAAGGACCTGCGCGAGTGCGTCGAAATCGCCAAAGGAATAGAATCAAGCGATCTGGCTGACACGATCCGCGAGGCTTTCGGCCAAGTCGATCCGGCGGACTTCGACGAAAGCGCTTTTCAAAACATGCTCGCCGTGGCCGGCATGACCGGCGTCGAGTTGCCCGAGCGCATGGCCGAGATCAACGAAGTGCTCAACGCCTTGCCCGTGCCGTTGCGGGAAAAATTGTTGGTCGAATTCTTGAATCAGCTTTTCGCGTAACTCGAAAGCGGACTCGCCCGAACGCGGTCCGGCGAGCAGTGACCTCACGAGCCAACGCATTTTAGAATTGCGCCGTGGTCACTTCTTGCGCCGACGGGTCAAAACTCCTACAAATGCACGGCAAACCGGGGGCGCAAAACCAATCACCGCGCGCTCGGTTTAGGGAGGCGGTCGGCGTGGGCCTGGAAGTACTGCTGCTGGGCGTGATCGTTTTTTGCGGCTATTCCGTGGGCTCGGCCATGGGATTCGGCGCGTCGCTGATCTCCGTTACGCTGGCGGCCAATTTCCTACCGATCGATTTCATCGTGCCGACCTTGGTGCCCTTCAACATTGCCGTGTCGGCCTACCTGGTCATTCGCCATCGTCACGAAGTGAAGCGCGACCTGTTTTTTCGCCGCATTCTCCCTTGGGCCGGGCTCGGCATGCCCTTTGGTTTGGCCGTCTTCACACTGGCGGAGACGGATCATCATAAGTGGGCTTTTGGCGCATTCGTCTTCGTGCTGTCCAGTTTGGAACTCGTTCGACTTCTGCGCCGCCGCGAAGCGCCGTTGCGTCCCTTGCCTGGAGGCCTGGCGCGCGTGTTCTTGTTCGGCGGCGGTTTCATCCAAGGGTTGTGGGTGTCGGGCGGGCCGTTGGTTGCCTACTGGGCGGCGCGCGAAATCGAGCGCAAAGAAAATTTTCGCGCCACGCTGGCTGCGCTGTGGATGGTGCTCAACTCCGGATTGCTGATCGGCCACCTCGCCACCGGCAAACTGGTGGCCGCCAACCTGCGCGTGGTGGGTGTACTTCTTCCGGTATTGGCGTTGGCGGTGGCGGTCGGTGAATGGTTGCACCCGCGCATTCCGGAACGGAGTTTTCGCATCACCGTGTACGTGTTACTTGCCGCGGCGGGTTTGTCAATTATCCTGCGTTGACCGCGTCCGCTGTCGGCTCGGAAATCCGCGCGGCGGCGCCGATCGACAAGAGAAAAACTCCAGCCAAGATGACCACCGTCAACAGGCTCTCCGTTGCGGTCGGATACGTCCGATAAACAACCATTTCCAGAAGCGGAGGGGCCAAGAGGATGGCCGAATTCGTCGCCGGTACAACTTCCAGCGCGCGACTGCGAAGGAAGCCGAATTGCGTGACGACCAACGCCAGGATGGCGAAGGCGAAGGCGACCCATAAATGAGGTATCTGGATTTTCGCCAGAAACGACTCGCTGCCGCGCAACTGCGCCGTGTCGGCGAGGAATATCCCGGCACCGATCATGAAGCCCGCCGTTGCGCCAAAAGAGACGCCGTGAATCGCCGGCCATCGCACGTAGGCCATCACGCATAGCGCGGCGAAGATAGCTGTTGCGCCGGTGATCGTGAAAAAGAGCGTGCGATCGGAAAAGGTCGGTTCCACCATCGTCTGCAGCGTACCCAGATACCCCAGCGTGCTGGTGCCCAGTACGATCAACATCACGCCGATCAGGTCCATCGCGCTGACTTCTTCCCCGATGACGTATACGGCGAATAGCAGTAGGCCGATCAAGCCGATGCCGGTCATCGACGAAACCGCAGACGGATTGTTGGAAAGGAACACGGCCAAGGGGAAGAAGAACAAGGCGCTGCCGGACATGAAAAGCCCGACGATCCACCACAGTAGACTCCGGCGATGCGGCGGGCGAAACATGCCGCGGCCCTCGAGAAAAACGCGCACGTTATGTTTCTGGACGCCTTTGCCGACGTTCAGCAAGAGGGCGGCGATCATGCCCATGAAAAGGCCGAGAAGATACGTCGTATTCATGCGTTGTGTTTAGGCCCCTCGTTTGTACCGACCGCGAAGCATGCGGAACGTAGCGTTGTTTTGCGAGACGTCGGCCTCAAGAGAAATCTCGGTATAAGCCCAGGTTCTTTTGCTTGGCGAAACGAATCGCTTTTTCCACAAGACTCGGCGACAATCGGTGAGCCCACGACCCTACTTTGCCGAAACCGGTCAAGATGGCCTCGCGCCGGCGCTGTTCTATCACCCGCAAAAGTTGCCGAGCGACGTAGTCTTGCGTGTGGTGCGCGGGGCGGTCGGCCGGTAACGGCGAGCCGTCGGCCGCTAGAATGCGCTTCTCCGGATCGTGTTCCGTGAAACCGAGATACGCGACGCCGATATGGACACCGGCTTCGGCCAGTTCCAGACGCAGCGACTCGGCCAGGGTCGCCAATGCCGCTTTCGTGGCGCAATAGATCGAAGCGCCCGGCAGGCCCAGCAATCCGGCAATGCTCGAGACGAACACGACGTGTCCGCCCGCCGCCGTCAACGACGCCGCGGCGGCTCGCGTGGTGTAGATGCAACCAAGCAGGTTCGTATCAACGACGCGCCGGCACAGTTCCGGCGTCAAATCGGCGAACGCGCCGCGCATCGACACCCCGGCGTTGTTAACCAGAATATCCAAGCCGCCGAAGGCCCGGAGGGTCTCTTCCACCATCCGTTGCGCGTCTTCCCAACGGCCCACGTCGCCCGGTACCGCGATGACATGGGCCCCCGCGTCAATTAGTTCGCGCTCGGAGCGACGCAGGCGTTCTTCGCCCCGCGCCGTGATAGCGACCTTCGCGCCACGCCGCGCCAATTCCCGGGCCGTAGCCAATCCAACGCCGCGGCTACCGCCCGTGACCAGCGCGATTTTGTCCCGAAAGTAATCCATCATCGCCTCATTTCACCTGGCCGTAGCGCTTCAGCCCGGCAATGGACGCTGCGATGGCCTGTTTGATGGGTGTGTGCGGCATTCCCAATTCCCGCGTGGCTTTCTCGGCGCTGTAGTATGTTTCCAGCAGCGATATCCGGGTAATCGTGTAGTTCAAAGCCGTCGGTTTGTTGGTTAGCTTTTCCCTCAGCGTGTTCACTCTTCCAACCAGGTTCACGATCCAGTCCGGCAGCGTGAGCACGGGGGGACGCAGCCCCGAAACTTCGGCTGTCTTGTTCAGAAACGCCGAATACGTGAGATTCTCGCCGGCCAGTAGGTAGCGCTCACCCGATTTTCCCCGGTGCAGCGCGTTGACCATCGCGGTTGCGACGTCCCCTGCGTATACAAAATTCCGCCCGCCGTGCGACGACAGCCACAGCTTGCCGTCTAGAAACGCCTTGATCAGGTCCGCCGAGCCGGGACGATGCGTGAAGGCGCCGATCATGAAGCTCGGAACGACGACCACGGCATCCAGGCCTCGTTCCCGAACAGCCTCCGACACCAACTCCATGGCCGCGTGCTTGGACTCCATATACGGAATGCCCTGATAGTGGTCGGGCAAGGGCGCGCTGGTTTCGCGGCCCGGCGAGGAAGCGGTGCCGAAAGGGAACGAACTGGCCGAACCCACGAAAACCAACCGTTTCACCTTGGCGGCGACTGCGGCGTCCACCACGCGACGCGTTCCCTCGACGTTGACGTCCCACACCAAATCGCGCGGCGCGCGCAAATCGGTAATCGCCGCACAATGAAAGACGAAAGTACAACCGTCCACCGCCTGCGTCACGGCTTCTTCGTCGCGGACGTCGCCGTGAAACCGCTGGATCGGCAGGCCTTTCAACGTGGATGGGTCGGTGTCGGGTTGCAGTAAAACTCGAATCGGGTACCCGGCGGATAACAGCTCGCGAACCAGGTGATTACCCAGCATGCCGTCGGCGCCGGTGACTAAAACGCGCTCCCGGGCGACGGCCGACTTTGTGCGACGCTGTCCATTATTGTTGTTTGATTTCATGTTGCCTTTCCGTTTGCGGAACCTCGTACTTGGCGATTGCGGCGAAGACGATATCCATCAAGCCGTGCACGTGTTTCTTGCGTCGGGCCAAGCTTTCGGGGGAAAGAGGATCGGTATCCAAAAGGTGACTCAGCACCTCGCTATAGGAAAAGTAGCTGACGATCATGCCGTAAAAGGTGATGAGTAACTGCGAGGCCGCCATGTCGGTGTTTTGAATGCCGGGGTAGGTTTCATCCATCAACTCGCGCCCGGTTTCAAAAAGCGGTTTCATATGTCGCCCAATCCGCTCCAGGTTTTTCCCGCCGGACGATTCGCGCTGCACGATGCGGCTGAAATTGCGGTTGCGGCTCAGGAAATCGGAATAGGCCTCGATCATCGCGGCAATGCGTTCGCGAAGGGTATTCGATTGCGCGATCGATTGACTCAGCGTGTCGCCGAGCCGCTGGTAGTAGCGGTCCAGAACGCTGCCGAGCAGTCCCTCTTTCGTCTTGAAATGATAGTGAATCAGCGCCTTGTTCGCGCCGGATCGCGCGGCAATCTTGCGCGTTGACGCGCCGTCAAACCCCACCTCACCGAACAGCTCATCGGCTGCTTCAAGTATGCGCTCTTTGGTACCCATTGTTCTCCCCCCAACCCAAAATCCAAGCCCATAAGTTAACCGGTCGCCCAGTTAAATACAAGGAAGGGGTCCGCAAGACTTTGATCGGGGTTTTTTAGCGGGAATTCAAAAGGTGGTCGACCGCGTCGCGACGCAGGCGCCAGACGCCCGAGCGATCCGAGGCGAGCCAATCACCATCTGACGTGACCGAAACGCCACGGAATCGCCGCACGAGGCCGCTGGTACCGACACGCACTTGCCGGCGCACGGTTAGCCGGTCCAAGTCGATGATCGTCATCTGGCCGCTGATGTAGTTGCTTACCAGCAGCACGCGCGCGCGGCTATCGATGGCCAAATCCCGGGGCGCGCAACCGGTACGGAAGCGGGCGATGATGTTGCGCTCCGAGTCGAAGGCGAGCACGTCTCCCGGCAGCGGACGAGTGATGAAAAAGTTGCCGGTTTTTTCGTCTACCGCGACGCCCCAGTTGATATTGCCGAGCACAATCGGCGAAAGGAACGCGCGATTCTCTAAATCGAAAACCGCGTTTTCGGGCGAATAGAATTCACTGGTCACATAAATTCGTCGCCGCAGACTGTCGATGGCGATGCCGTAGGGCGAGGGCGGCACGTCCCAGACATCGGTTTCGCGCTCAGCATCCAGGTCGTAGCGGTGCATCGTGTGGCTCACTTCGCACACGGCGTAAAGAGCGCGTTCGACCGGGTCGATGGCCACCGAAATCACCCGCCGGCATGCCGCGAGGTTGATTTGCTTGACGTCGCGGCCCCGCAGTCGCGTGACGGAGGCGCGGCCTTCGCCACCGTAATTGCCGATAAAGGCGTCGCCGGTTTCGTGGTCCAAGGCCAGACGCTGCGGCGTCATGGTCCCTTCGATCGGGAAATAACGCTCCGGCGAATAGTACGTGATGGCTTTTGAACCGACCCCGATGCGTGTGGCCACGACGAGGCGGTCGGCTTGCTGCACCGCATCGTAGGCCGTGAAAGGCACGGCATGCAGCCACGGCGCGCGTTCGGCGCTCACGTATGTCAGCGCGTTGGTGATGACGAATAGCGCGATGCCCAATGCCGACAACACCAACCAAGCGCGGTCGAACCAGGGCGAGCGGCGCCGCGCCCATACCACGCACAATCCGGCAAAGCCGATGGCCAACCACGGACTGAGAATCCACCGCCAGGTTGCCCACGACGCCCACAAGGCCGCCCCATACAATGCCGTCAGAAACACAACAAACTGTGCGGCGGCGATGCCTGTCTCCCGTGCGATACGCCGCGGTGTGCGGACTCCGGTTCGCAGACGCAGCGCCGCAATCGCCGCGACGATCAGCAGCAACAGCCACCACGGTCGCTCGTGTACGGCGATGACGCCCGGCGCCATGAGAATGCCGTTTAAGTAATCCGGCGCCACGTCATGAAAAAACAACACCGCGCGCGGGCCGCGAATCATGCGCTCGACAAAACCCAACACCGGCAGGGCGAGCAGAACCGACAGGAACGTCAGCCGAAAGCGATGAATGAGGCGTATGCGCTGGTGAATGCCGGTTTGCACGTGAATGGTTTCTTTCGGTTTGGTTGATGTGTCGGCCATGAGTGTAGTGCGGCCGACCACGCGCGGGCAAGTCAACGCGCCCGGCTTGCGTAACAGATAATTGTTCTCACTTTCCCGTTGCGCCGCTGCGTCGAACCCCCGAAAATAGCCGCTCAAGGAGAGCGATAGTGAGCGAATCGACGATAAGCCGACAAAGCGAAGAATATCTGGGCCGGGTTTATCTGGTGGTCCTCGCGTTGGCTTCGCTTGCCGCCGCTTTTTCGCGCATTCCCCCGCAAGCGCTTTTTTCCGCCGCACCGCCCGCGCTGCAAAGTTACGCCAAGTACATTTACTTCATCGACCTGCACGCGCGCTTCCTTGGTGAAGGCGCGTTCTGGGGGTACGACCCGACCTTCGGCGCGGGAATCCTGACCGGCGCCGGGTGGATGGTTCCTTATCTGTTCCAATCGGTGATCGCGTGGCTGACGGGCCTCTCGGGTGCGTCCGTCGTGAAGCTCACCTTGTTTTTCCATTTCTTGCTGGCACCGTTGTGGATCTACGCGGGCGGGCGGCTTTTCGGATTGAAGCGTTTGGCCGCGGCTCTGGCCGGCGTGTTGGTTTTGTGCGTGGAACACTTCACGTTGCGCACGAACTACGTGATGACGGGCTTGGTAAACTCGGCGGTCGCGCATTCCCTGATTCTGCCGGCGGCCGGATTGATCTATCGCATCAACCTTGAACGAAGCAGGTGGCTGCTCACGTTGGCCGTCGTCACATTGGCGGGCATCGTCATCGGCAGCATTAATCCGACCGCGTTGGGGTCGACGGCCATTGCGTTCGCCGCGTTGTGGATCTGGCAACGCGAGCGGTTGCTCAACTTGCGCGGGCTCGCGGTTTTGTTCGGCGGAGGATTGCTTGCCGCAGCCGCCCTGTGGCCGTGGGCCGCGTCGGGGTGGGCGTTCGCGCGCGCCCTATCGGACGTCTACGATTTCTTCTACGGCCTAAACCGCCTTGAATGGGTGTGGGCGCATTCGGGATGGGTATACTTGGTCTACGCGCAGCCGTTGCTGCTTGTTGTTTTGTTTGCGGGCGGTGCGCAGGTGAAGCGCTGGCGCGATTCCGGCAACCGCCTCGGGCTGTATCTCGGCGGCGTCTTCGGGCTGACCGTGCTGTGGGTGGGTGCCATTATCCTGGCGGGGCTCGCAGCCAATTTGTATCCCGTTCGCTTCATCGATGCCGCCGTTGATTTCCTGGCCCTGCCGGCGGGCGTCTTCCTCGCGCGGGCGCTGATCACCGAGAAGAAACCCGGCCTTCCGGCCGCGGCGTTGCATGTGGCGTTTTGGTGTGCGCTGTTTTATCCGCTCGCATTGTATTTGCTGATGATGGTGCTGTCGGCGATCAAGATCGGCCTTTGGATACGAGACCGCAAAGTCGTCGGTTTCGTTGCCGCGGCGTTGTATTTGTTCATCGGCTTGTTGGTGGCCGTGATTCTCGGCGATCCGGGCGGCGATTCCATGCGCTTTGCCATGGGACCGTACTTCGGCAGCGCCGTGCTCGGCATTCCGGCTCTCCTGCTTTGGTATCCCGTCTTCTTCCCCAACGGATTGCGGGCCCGCCGCTCGTTGATCTGGGCTCTTTTCTTTCTCGCCACCGGTCTCCACATCGCGGCGTACTTCATGGGCTTGTACATCTACGATCAAAAACTGTGGGAAGCCAAAATGTCCCTGGCGACGGATCGTCCCGCGCTGATGGAACTTGCCGAGACCCTGCGCGATCAAACGTCACCGGACGCGCGCATTCTTGTTGAGAACACGCACAACCCCGATACGCAGGCGCTGGGCTTCGACATCGCCGGATTGATGCCGAGTTTGGTGCCGGGTCGCGAATTCATTGCTCTGCCCAACTCGGAAACGTCGGGTGTTATCTACTCAACTTTTCTGAAAGAGGGGGCGCTGGCGTGGATACCCTTGCGTGGGTACGACGCGGATGATCTTGCACAGTATATGGATACGTACAACATCGGCTGGGTCGTGACGACCACTTCCGCGTCCCAGGTCGCCTTCGATCGTCATCCGCAGTTGTTTGCGCCGCTGGCGACGATCGACGACGGCTTGAAGGTCTTTCTCGTGCGGCGCGACCGGAGCTTCTTCCTCGCCGGCAGTGGGACGGTGCACGCCGAGCCGAACCGTTTGGTGCTGCGCGAACTCGCGCCGAATGACGAGGGTGTGGTTTTGTTGTCCTACCGTTGGTACGGGTCGCTTTGCACCGAAGAGGGCATACCGCTGGAACGCCGGCTCAACGATTTTGATCCCGGCGGCCTCATCGTTCTTCGAAATCCGCCGCGTCAAGTAACCGTGGTGAATTGCGCCGCGCACGGCTTTCCCGATATGAAGCAGGATTTCAATCGTTACCGGCAAGTTGTGGCGCGGAAACTCAACGCTCTGGGAATCGCGACAAACCAACCCGCGGGCACCGGCTACGTGGAGAAAAGCGACACACCGTAACGACCGCCGGCTTTCTTTGGTGACCGACGAAACGCCATGTTATAATGATGGCTCGACTAACGAAAAAGAAACGGCGTACGTCAGCCGGTTCGAGATGGAACATGGCAGAAGAAACAACAACGAAGCTTGTTCTCGCGGTCGGCACGAATTTCGATAACGACCTCATCGAGCGCCTCCGCGGTTTGCACGTCGCCGAATTGTACGGCGCGACAAGCGCAACGCCATTCGGCGGCGGACGGCCCAAAATGGTGTTACCGCACCTCTCCGCCGAACGCGTGCAGGAGCATATTCGGAACGCTCGCGACGCCGGATTCCGTTTTTCCTACCTGTTCAACGCGGCATGCTACGGCAACCACGAATTTATCGCTCGCCACCAACACACGTTGCTCGACTACGCAGCCGAACTCGTTGATTGGGGCGTCACCGGCTTCACGGTGGCGTCGCCGTTTTTGATCGACTTGCTGTCGCGACGCTTTCCCGATGTGGCCATCAAGGCCTCCGTCTTTTGTCAGATTGATTCGATTTCCCGCCTGCAATACTACTTGGCGGCGGGCGTCACCGAAGTGGCCTTTCCCTTCGACGCCAACCGGAATTTTGAGTTCCTCAAAGCCGCCCGCGCCGCCACCGACGCGCGTTTTACTTTGGTCGGCAACGAATTGTGCCTGTTCAAATGCATGTATACGCCTTTCCACGGCTGCGCGGTGGCGCACGATTCCCAGGGGTTCGATCGTGGCGGATCGCCGCTCGCTCACAACTACTGGGTGCTGCGCTGCACCGGCGACCGTTACCGGCATCCGGAAGAATTTCTCAAGGCGCGGTGGCTGCGTCCCGAAGACCTCGACACGTACGAAGAGATGGGCGTCAACGTCGTCAAACTCGCCACACGCGATAAGTCCACAGGCTGGATCGTGCGTTGCGCCACGGCGTACCACGAACGTCACTACGACGGCAATTTGCTCGACATCCTCAACTCCATAGAAGGATACGTGGAGTATCAGCGCCAACACGATCCGCGCTTTTCCCGCAAGATCGCACTGGCCCGCCGCGTGCCGGGTCCTTTGTTCAAAGCGATGGCGGCGGTGGCGTCGCGGTTGCCCGGATTTCGCGGTCGCAACACTTTCGCCTCTTTCGGCCGCATGCCCGGCGACCTCGCGCACTTATTACTGGAGTACTATGAACAAACGCCGCAGGTGGAGATCGATAACCGCGTGCTCGATGGTTTTCTCGACCGTTTCAGGGAAATCGATTGCCTGGACACCGACTGTGATACCTGTGGCCATTGCCGCCATTTTGCCGACCAAAGCGTTCGATTCGATGATTCCGCAGTGCAACGGCAATTGGAACGGATCGAGCAGATCCTCGCGCGGGTGCGCGTGGACGGCGAGCGATAGGGGCCGCGGATGAATCTGCTGTTTCTGAATCCACCTCGGTTTTTCGATACGTGGCCGATTCCGCTTGATGCGGCACGCGACTTCTGCAACATTCCTTCGGTCGCGTTTCCGCTACTGGCGCGCCTGGCGCCCGAGGGCACCAACGTTTCGTTTTTCGACGGCTTCAACGAGTCGATCACGCGGCGGCAATTCATCGAGTTGATTCAGCGACAGGACATCGTCGCGATGAAATCCATTAACAGTCGCGGCGCACTCGGCGTCGAAATCGCCATGCGATTGATTCGACAATACAATCCACGAGCGAAAATTATTCTGGGCGGCCCGCACGCCACTGCGTACCCCGAGCCCTGGGTCGAACGCGGTGCCGACGCGGTGTTCCGCCACGAAGCGGAAACGGAATTCACCAAGCTGATTGAAACCCTTGCAGGCGATGGCGACCTTTCGCGGGTGCGTGGCATTACATATCGTGACAACGGCTCCATGCGCAACAATCCCGACGCACCCTTTCTGGAGAACCTGGACGACAGCCCGCCGCCGGATTGGTCGATCTGCAACCTGAGCTTGTACAACGCCAACCTCACGCCGCATTCCCGCAGCGGAAAATCGGCGGCGATTGAGTTCTCGCGCGGCTGCACGAACCATTGCGCGTTCTGCTTCGTTCCTTACTTTTGGAAGAACCGGCAGCGGAGGAAATCCGCTGCGCGCGTGCTGGACGAAATTACCGAGTTGCAGGCACGTGGCGTCGACGAGGCGGGGATTGTCGACGACAACTTCGGCGTCTACGCCAAGCGGGATCGGGAGATATTCGAAGAACTCGCGCGGCGCGGCGCCCCCATTAAATTTCACGCGTTCGTGCGCGCCGACTCCATTTTGCGCGACCCCGAGTTGTTCGAACTGGCCGGGCGCGGCGGCTTGGCCCGGATTCTCGTCGGTTATGAGTCGCTGACCGACGAGGGGTTGGAGTACTTCAACAAGGGATATCCGCCAGGATTCACCGTCGCGCAGCACCCGGAGGTGTACGAAATCACGCGCCGCGCCGGAATCTTTCTCTACGCCAACTTCATCGTGAACTCGGGCCAACCTTTCACGCACGACCTAAGGGTTTTTATGAAAGCGTCCAAGATCAGTGACGGGTTCGGCACGACGAACTGGGAACCGCATCTATTTACGGACCTGGAGCGGCAGGCACGCGACGAACAGATGCCGATCAAGGATAGCTTCTACAACTTTATTCACCTGTCCCATTTTCACCGTGATTCGGTGTTGCGCCGCTCCGTTCACATTCTGGTCGCCGTGGCAAGTCGCGTATGGCCGCAGCGTCTCTGGCGGGCGTGGCGGCGTCAGGGCGTCTATCTCGGGGAGACGAAGGGCCAGTTGCGTTTGCTCGTTCGCTGGCTATTCGCGCTGCGCGGTTCGCGACTGATCGATTTCCTTATCTGCCAGTCGTCGGTAATGACATCGGAGGAAAAGGAAAAGCGCATCGTCGCGCGCAACCTCGAGAGGCTGACGGGCCGGCCGTAACGATCAAGCTTTGTTGCTGTCGCTGAACTGCACGTTTCGGGCGAAACGGCTCCGGAAGCGACGGAGGGCAAAGCGACCGAGTTCCGCCACCAAAAACGCCGCGCCGCGTCCATAGTGCAGCACTTCCCTTAGCGATCCGAAGCCCCGCAGGATCCGCCAAACGGCGGGTGGATAGAAGTAGAAACTCAGAACCGAATGTAGCAGCCAGCGGTTGAGCTGCCGGTGAGTGAAGCCCGCCGGTGCGACGGTCTCAAATTCTTTCGATCGACCGGTTGTGTAATAGCGGATGATTTCCGGAATCAGCGCGGCTTTATCGGGCTCCCGTTCGGCATCCGGCAACGGCAGGTAGACGCCGAACAACACGAACCACGTATTCGCCTTTCTGATAAAGCGATTGGTCCGGCGAATCGTGGCGCTGGTCTCCCCCGGCGAACCCACGAGCACATAGCCGATGCTGCGAATCCCGGCGGCGTGGGTTTCTTCCAGTGCCCGCCGCGTCTGTTCCAAGTCAATCGACTTGTTGACTTGATCCAATACTTCCGAAGCGGCCGACTCGATGCCGTAGGCGATCATGTAGCAGCCGGAGGCGGCCATCTCGCGCAGCAAGGCCGGTGAAACACAATCCGGGCGGGTTTTACAACTCCAGTGCAGCGAGCCGCGGACATCCTGCAACCGTCGGCAAAGCGCCAGCGCCCGGTCAGGGTCCATCGTGAATGTGGGGTCGACGAAATGTATCTCGCGCACGCCGCGGTCTTCCACCAATTCGCGCGCTTCTTCGACGACCCAATCGATGGGCCGAGAGCGGGGTTCTTTCGATATGCAGCAAAAACGGCAGTTGTAACTGCAGCCGCGAGCCGTTTCCATGAGCGTGGCAGGCGGAAAGATGCCGTAGGGTGGATGCAAGCGCAGCGGGTGATGCCGCCACAATCGCCGCAGCGGAAAGAGCTTCTCGTTCAGGTCAGCCGAAGGCGCGGGGCCGGTGTCGATGGTGGAATCCCCGTGCCGTATCGCCATGCCGGGCACCGCACGGAGCGCATCCATGTCGCCGCCCGCCAGCAACGCTTCGACCAGCGGCACGACGATCGCTTCACCTTCGCCGGTCGCCAGTAGGTCGAAGGCGGGGAACTGTTCGAACAGCAAATCCGGCTGGACAATGTTGCACGGTCCGCCCAGAACGACGCGCGCGTTGGGCTTGAGGCGTTTGAGGCCAACGGCGATTTCGTGAGTCGGCGCGAGGTTCGTGATTTTTGCCGTCAGAAAATAGATCGGCGCATCCGGCAGACCGGCGGGATGCAGCAGCGGATTTTCCGGCGTAAACTGCGCGTTGCGATACGCGACGCGATACCCCGCCCGATCCAAGACGGCTCCGAGATAACCCAAGCCCAGGTGCGGGATCGAGACCACGCCGCTCAAGTTGAACCCGTACCGTACAAGGGGGGTGTTGATCATCACGACGTCGTACTGGCTCATGCGGTCGGTTACCTCGTGCTCGGACCCGTGGCGGCGGGGTGAAAAACCCCCAGTGGCAGGGTAGATCGCGGTCGCACTGAAATCAACTGTCGCGTCGTCGGGGCGGCTCGGTTTCTTGCCCGGAATGGGCTTTGCTGCTACCTTCAGCGGCGGAGTACCGGGACGAAAGGCAGGATATTGCGTATTTTATTTGTCGAACACGTGCAGGTGACACTCGCGATCGAGGCGCTCTCGGCCTACCTGAAACGCGAGGGCCACGAAGTGCGCGCCTTCTTTGATCCGGCGCTTTTCGCCGATAGCCTCGCGCCCATTCCGGCGCTGGCGCGCGTTTTCGACTACCAACGTCCGCTGCTTGATTGCGTCGCCGATTATCAGCCGCAGTTGATTTGCTTCTCCGTCGTGACCGACTACTTCCAATGGGCGCTGAATCGCGCGAGAGCCATCAAGGCGTATTTCGACATACCGATTGTCTTCGGAGGCATACACCCGACGTCGGTGCCGCGCGAAGTACTGGCCTATCCGGAGGTGGACTACGTCGTCGTCGGCGAAGGGGAGGGAGCGCTTGGCGAACTGGCCCGCGCGCTGGAGGACGGCGGTTCGGTCACGTCGATTCGCAACCTGGGTTTTCGCAACGGCGACGTTCAGATTAACCCGTTGCGGCCTTTGATCACCGATCTGGATTCCCTGCCGTGGCCGGACAAGGACGTTTTGGCGCACGTTTGGCCGAAGTTGTATCGGCGGCGGTACCACACCATCGCCTCCCGCGGTTGTCCGAACCGCTGCAAGTACTGCTGCCATTCCTTCCTGGCGCCGATGTACAAAGGGCTGGGCCCCTATTACCGGGCGCGCAGTGTCGAGGATTTCATCGCCGAGTTGGTGGAGGCGAAAGAGCGCTACCGGCCGCGTTCCGTGTTGATTCACGACAACGCCTTGATCGTCAACCGCAAGTGGTTTCGGGAGTTCGCCGAACAATATCGGCGGCATGTCGACATCCCCTACTTCTGCTGGATATCGCCCGATTCCATCGACGAAGAAACCGTCGCCCTGCTCAAGGAAAGCCACTGTACCAACGCCTGGGTCGGCATCACCCAAGCGCCCGGCGTGAAAAGCGACCCCGGGGATCGCGGGCGTTTTGACGGCGCGGTGGTCACGGCGCTCGATCTGCTGCGGGCGGCGAACATCTTCGTCGTCGCCGACAACATTTTTGGCATGCCGGGTCAGGACGGCGACGACGTCCGAAAATTGATTCGTTTGTACATGGACCACCCGCCCGACCTGACCATCGCCTTCTTCCTGCGCTACTACCCGAAAATTCCTCTCATCGAAACGGCGCTGCGGGAGGGGGCGGTCACAGCGCAGCAGGTTCGGGAAATCGAGACGCGAGGATCGAGTCATACATTCATCCTGCCCGACGCCATGACCGACGACAAATTTCGGCGCCTGAGCAATCTGCTGCTGTTCGCTGGAAGCCTGCCACGTCGCGTTACCTCGTGGCTCCTGGCCGAAAAGCGGCGGTTACGGTTCGTGCCAAAATTCCCGCTGTGGTTGGTGCAGATGGTGTTCGCGGATTTTTTCGCCTGGATTCGCTTTCGCAAGAAACGCATTCCGCTGATTTCCACTCACTACGAAACGATCTGGAACTACGGCATCTTTGCGTTGCGTCGGGTTTTCTATCGATCGCGCTCAAAACGCCGGTGGCCGGCGATCGTCGAGCCGGCCGTGCGTCCGCATGAGGTTCGGGAAACTTAGCGACTCAGGTAGCCCAGTGAGCGAAGCTTCTGGATTTCCAGCGGGGAGAGATTCACTTTGCGGGCCGTCGGATCGGTGCCGGAGACGGCAATATAAGGAAAAACGTGGTCGTCCACGTATCGCCGCACGACGTCAAGATGGATCGCGGCGACGTTCTTTTCGTCAGCCCAGTCGTGTTTTGCATCGAACAATTGACTCGGGAGGGAATCGTCAACCGTGGCCTGCGCCGGCGTGATGATTTTCCAATCGGCATCTTGATAACTGTATAGCGGGAAGATCGAGAGAGCGGTTTCGGCGTGCGCCGTTTCGTCCAACGAGTCGCGCCGCCACAACGACTGCAAGCTTGGACGACCCGCAATGTCGTGAGACACCCCGGCGAATTCCAAAATCGTTGGCGCGATGGTCACAGAGGCTTCCACGAGGCCTCCCACTCGTTTGCCTTCACTTAGCTCTTGCGGCGGCTTGATGACTAACGGGACGTGCAGTTCCTCCGTGTACAGGCTCGTGCCGTGAGCCATGATGCCGTGTTCATTGAACGATTCGCCGTGATCCGACGTGACGATAATCGCGGTTTGCCGATCCATACCCGCCCGGCGCAGTTCGTCCAACAGGCGGCCCAATTCGTTGTCCGAGTAGCGTATCTCGGCATCGTAGCGGCCCTTGAGGATCTCCAGTTGTCGTGTACTGAACGCGTGCGGCCCGTTTTTGAGCATGTCGTGATTCAGGTTGCCGCTGACTTCTTCCAACTCCCCGCGTGAAAGATAGAGCTCCGCATATTCCTCCGGCGGCGTGTAAGGGTCATGCGGATCGAAGAGATGCAGAAACAAAAAGAACGGCCTGTCATCGGTGCGTCGCAGTTGCGCAATGGCCGCGTCGACCAGCTTGGCCGCGTCAGTCTGCCGAAAAGCAAAAGTCTCGAAACCTTGGTCGAGGCCGTAAATCCCACTCACGAAGTGCGACGACGTGATCCCGATCGTGCGGTAACCGGCGTCGGCAAGCAGTTCGGCCACCGTGGTTTCGCGCGCCTGCAAGACAGTGCCCTCCACGGCGGTGCAGTCGTGTTCGACGGGGTATTTGCCGGTCAGCATCGACGCGTGCGCCGGCAGCGTCCAACTGCTTTGGCTGATCGCCTTCTCGAACAGGACACCGCGTTTGGCCAACGCGTCGATGTTGGGCGTCGTGCTCCGTTCATACCCGTAGGCCGAGACGTGGTCCGCGCGCACCGTGTCGATACTGACCAGAATGATGTTGGGGCGGCTAGCCTCTCCGGCGGTGAGCGCGGAGGGACTCAGCACGCCCATCGCCCCGGCGATCAACAACCCGATGACGGGCAGCCAGATCGACCCTGGTGTAGCCCATTTCATCGGCGTGAACTGTCGATCGAGACGCTGCCATAGGCGCCGCTCCCCGAGCCGAGCGCCCATGAGCGTCAATCCGTACGCTCCGGCGAAGAAGAACGCGAACGTGACCATTCCGGTCCATCTTCCGGTGACAAAGAATTCGTAAATCGCCAAAGGATCGCGCCGCATGCCGCCGAACATCAGCTCGATTTGGCGGAGAAGCGTTTCGCGCACGGCTTCCGGAAACTGGTGTACCGCCATTTGCAGGTTTATCGTATAGTCGCTA
Organism: Candidatus Lernaella stagnicola; assembly: GCA_030765525.1. Classification (NCBI taxonomy): domain Bacteria; phylum Candidatus Lernaellota; class Candidatus Lernaellaia; order Candidatus Lernaellales; family Candidatus Lernaellaceae; genus Candidatus Lernaella; species Candidatus Lernaella stagnicola. The sequence continues at coordinate 280,419 of JAVCCK010000003.1, read as the reverse complement.
AGAAATGCAGTGACCAGCAACGTCGAAGCATAATGAAGCGCGACGGTAACAAGCAGAACCATCGCCGCGAAAATCATCGAATATCGCAGCGTTGCCTTACGTCTCCGGTTCCAATACGCCACCGCGAACCAAAGCAGGCCGGCGATCAACAAGGACGGAAACCATTGCCAATAACGTGCGAGAAACAACGACAGGGCCGCACCGTTCATGCCGGCGCCGATATATCCGTTTGCCAGCACTTCCCGCAACCCCGGAACTGCGGCGGCAAAAGCGGCGAGGATGAGGACAAATCCTTGAATAGACAACCAAGTGGGCGTCGAACGGGGACACACCGAAACTTCCTTAACCGATGCGCACATGCCCAATGTTCCACCTTCGGGATGCTATGGTCCCAAACTGTCGGATTGCCTAGTCCTCCCGTTGGGAGGGTAGAACGGAACTATTGGAAAAGCAACGATTAATGGCACACAGCGGGCGGTCGATTTTGCATGATGTTAAGGTGGAGGATGCCAGAAATAACCCGGCTCATGCGGTCGGGGTGGCCCTGGTAAATCCGCCCGGTTCCAAGCGCTATTTGCGTGACTGCTATTGCGGCAGCATCGATAAGGCCGGCTACTATTGGCAACCTTTTGATCTGGTCGTGCAAAGCGGATGGCTTTCTCAGGTAGCCGAAGTTTCTCTGCTCGACGCGATCATCGAAGGCCTCGATCCGCCCGCGGCGCTGGCCCACCTACATCACCGCCGCCCCGAGGTCATTGTCGCTTTAACCAGCCTCTTATCGTGGTCCGAAGACGTCGAATTCCTGCGCCGGGCGAAACAAGAAACCGGGGCCGCGCTCTTCGTCAGCGGTGATTGGCCGCGTTTCCAAGCAAGCCGCACCTTGGCCGAAAATCCGTTTATCGACGGTGTTTTGCTCGACCTCACCACGCCCGATCTCGCGACTTTTGTGCGGGAAGGGCGTCTCCCGCCGGGCACCTCCGTCACCCACCGCGACGGCGAGGACATTATCGACGGCCGATTGCCGGGACCCGAGCCCTTTGCCTATCCGCTTCCCTCGCACGACATGTTCTTTCGGCGACCCTATCGCTTCGCTTTGCCCTTGCCCGAGCCGGTAGCGAGCACCGTGGGCATGCACGGCTGCCCGTATCGCTGCGACTTTTGCAATACGGGGATGATTCATTTCGCACCGCGCGATGAGGACAACCTCGCCGAGGAACTGGCTTGGTTGCACGCTCAGCACGTGCCCAGCCTGCAGTTGCGTGAGGCGACATTCAACTGGAGCGACGCCCACGTCGAACGCTTCTGCGAACTTCTGCTGCAAAAGGAATGGCGATTTCAGTGGTTCTGCTTCGCTCGGCCCGACAAGCTTTCGCCCGCCCAGATCAAGCTGATGGCCCGCGCGGGCTGCCGCTATGTCGGCTTCGGAATCGAGACCGGCGATCGGCAACTACTCGGCGATCACAAAGACCGCTACGAGCCGGCCGTCGCCGCCGAAGCAATTCGCGCCTGCCGCCGCCACGGCATTCAAACCGTGGGTCATTTCATCCTCGGTTTGCCCGGCGAAACCGAAGGCACCCTCGAGAAGACGCGGCGCCTTGCCCTGTCGCTGCCGCTTGATTTCGCCTCATTCAACCTTTTCGCCCCACGACCCGGGGCCGGCCTGCTTGGCGAGAGTATCGATCCCTTCTCACCGGGGTCGCAATCGTACGCCGCCGAACTGGATTACGCGGCTTTGGAGAGCGCGCAGGCCCGCATGATGCGTTCCTTCTACTTCCGCGTTGGGTACATTCTGCGGCGACTGGCGGCGCTGCGTGACTGGCAGTCGCTACGGCAAACCGTGCGGCAGGGATGGAGAATTATTCGGGCCGCGGTGCGGCGCTGACCTTCCCGCGCCGAAAACCGCCGAGCACTTTACCGCCCATTTCCCGCAGGAGAGACCAAGCCGCGGTCGCCAACTCCGGCGCCGAAAACGTACCGCGACGCAAGTGGCGCAGGATAATGCGGGGGCGCAGGTAGTAGGAAACCATGGCGTCGCGCACCAGGCCCGTGATTTGCTCGTGCGACAGCCCCGGCATCGCCCAAATCGTCTCGCCGACAGCCGGCCGGTACTGGTTGTTCCACTGCCAGGGTTGAACGTCGGGCGGAAACGAATTCTTGTGGTCCTCGTACAACCGTGAGCCGGGGTAGGGCGTAACCCGCGCGAAGCTGACCACGTCGCAATCCAGCCGCCGGGCAAAACGAATCGTTTCCTTGGCCTCCGCGACGGTCTCCGTGGGAAACCCGATCATGAACAGACCGTAGGAGCCCAAGCCCGCCTCTTTGGTCCAGCGCATCGTCTGGAACGCTTGCTCCGGATCGACTTGCTTCCCCATCATCTCGAGCAGCCGACGACTGGCGGTTTCGAAGCCGTACATGACGAATCGGCAGCCGCATCGTTTTATTTCCCGTAGCAGGCGCGGCGTCATGCGGTCGTAGCGCGTCTCGGTAAACCAATTTACCCGGCCCACCAAGCCGCGTGCGTCCAGCAGGTGGCAGAACTCCAGCCCCTCGGCTTCGGTAAACGGGAACAATGAGTCCGTGAAACCAAAGCCATGCACGCCGAACGCTTCGCCCAGCCAGGCGATTTCCTCGACAACCTCCACCAACGGCCGTTTGCGCACAGTCGGATGGAACATGTTCTGCGAGCAATACGCGCAGTTGTACGGGCAGCCGCGCGCCGCCTGCACCGGCAGCATGACCTCGCGCATCATGAAGCGGGGTGGGCAGTGATAATAGGGCAGATGGAAAAGGTCCCAGGCCGGTCGCGGAACCTCCACCGGGTTCACGCCGTCGCCCGTCGGGCGGGTGACAACTTCGTCGCCGACTCGAACCGCGAGCCCCGGCGTCCCCGCGAGTTCTTCGTTTGCCGCCAACTTTTGCAGCAGCATCCGAAACGCGTTTTCCCCTTCACCGACAACAACGCTGTCGATCGGCAGGTCGCGCAACATCTCGGCGGCAAAATAGGCGGCGTGCATGTTGCCAAGCACGATGTGTGTTTCGGGCAGGCGCTCCCGTACGGCAGCCACGTTTTCCCGCACCGCCAGAACGTTCGGCGAAAGACAACTGAATCCTACGACGTCGGCCCGGTGCTCCGCCGCCAGCGCACCGATCTCCGAGGCGCTGCATCCCGACGCGTATTGATCCTCGACCCGCACGTTGTGCCCGGCGTCGCGCGCCACGGCCGCCAAGTAGGCCAGGCCCAACGGCGCGACCGGAAACATCAGCTTGCTGTAAGGCCCGGCACGCTGGTCGCGAAGGGATGTCGGATTAACGAGCAGTACGTTCATTACCGCTCATTGTCGGCTAGCGGGCGCGAAAACTCAAAGCGGATAATCAACCGGTCGATCTCGACCTTCGCTTCTTGGAAGCGGCTGCGACGTACGAATTCGCGCATCTCAGTCTCGGTATAGGCAGGCAAACTCAGCCCGTACACTTTGTGATCGAACAGACTGGTCCAGGCGTCGGCGAAACTGCGCACCGGCAACATTTCCCAAAGCAGAAAACGACCGCCGGGTTTCAGGGCGCCGTATAGATTGTCGAGGGCCCGCGTGGGGTCGTGCCAGCAGTAGATGGAACTTGTCGATACCATCGCGTCGAAGGCGGCGGCGGGCAGGGGCGCGTCATGCACGTCACCGACCATGAATTCACAATCGACCCCGGCCGCCGTGCATTGCTGGTCGGCGAAGCGAATCAGCTCCGCGCTTTGGTCGAGACCGAAACCCTTTGCCTCCGGGTAGCGTTGCAGGTAGCGAAGCAAGAAGGTCCCGTGGCCGCAGCCGATATCCGCCAACCGGCTACCCGGCGGCAGGGATCCCAATTCGTCGGCCGCGCGATCGTAAAGATGGGTTGCCTTGCGACTCATCAGTTCGGCGAACAGACGACTCCAGCGCGAGCGAAAGTAAGCGCGCTCCCACCGGCGCAACGCGGCACGGTAATCCCACATTGAAAATCGCTTACCAAGTTATGGTTAATAAAACACACAACGAGCGCCTCGCCGGCGGCGAGACGTCGCGCGTGACACCAAAAACGCCAATGACCGTTTGCTTAGGGGCGCGGTTTCGGTTTCGGTTTCGGGGAGGGACGATAGTCCATGTTGTTCTCCTTTGCATCGGGCCGACTCGCCGCAACACCGTTCAAACGTGTGCCGACCCCGCGTTTCTACGTTGGTTGAATCATATGCCACGCCCATTTTTCATGTCAAGAAGTTCGTTCCTTTGTCGCCATTGAGTTTTACTCTCGCCGCCGTTTGCGATTATCATCAAGAACAATGACGGAACGACCCGCAAAACAAGCCTCCATTCTCGATGGCACGATCGCCGACGACGGCATCAGCCACGAGCAATTCCGCTGGGCCCAGCAGCGGCGGCGCCGCGATATTCAACGTGACGCCCGCCGTATTGCGGCGCTCATCGCGAGATTCGGTGGGGAAGGCGCGCTGCTTGATATCGGTTTCGGGGTCGGCATTGGATTGGCGTGTCTGGCCCGCGGCTACCCAGGAGAAGTCACGGGCGTCGACGTCGATCCGCAAATGGTAGCCTTCGCCGAGCAAGAGGCAGCGAGCCTCGACAACCTGAAAACCTTCGCGGCCGATATCCAGCAGCCTTTGCCTTTCTCCGAGGGCTCCTTCGGCGTGGTGCACTCGCTGTACACGTGGCATCACCTCGCCCGGCCCGACGACGCCGCGCGCGAAGTGCATCGTGTTTTGCGACCCGGCGGGCTCTTCGTGCTGGGCGATATCGACCCGACCAACACGATGACCCGCGTGTTCCGCTTCGGCTATGGCATCCTGCGCCGCCTGCGTTTGGGTTGGCCGATCGGCGAAGCCGCGTACCGTTCCATCCTTGCCGCGCCGCGTTTTGAACGGCCGCTGACGATGCTGCGCGAAGCGGGCTTCGTTGTGGAATATGCCGAGCGCCGACGCATTCGCCGTACGGTCGTCGCGCGAAAGGCGGCGTCGTGATGGGCCACCCGATCGCCGCCAAGCCAAACGCGGCTGTACCTTGCCTTCTGCGCCTGAGCGTTTACGTCGCCCTGCTTTTCCCGATCGCGTACGTGATGGGTATTGCCGACGCCGCGCGCCGGCTGCATTACTACCTGCGGATCGTCTACTTCTTCGCGCCGCTGCTCGCCCTCGTGGCGACACACTACGTCCTTCTCCGCAAGCGGCCCGCCTATCGAGCATGGTGGGAACAACCCCGGCCAAGAACGGCGCTGCTGGTGCGCCTGGCGGTCGGCCTGGTTTTTCTGGCATGGTTGGCCGCGCCGTCGCTGATGCTGACGATCATCGGCTACGGGCTGCAGCGCATCGCGTTCTACATCTTGGCGGTCGGGCTTGCCGGGTGGTGGATCGCCCAATGGCGTTTGCGCGAACGCTGGCCCCGATGTGTACGACTCGATATCCCGCTACTGCTTCTTATTCCAACTTACTTCGGCATCGCGTCGATCGGCCTGACGTATTTCGGCTCCGGCGACCGGGCCTGCCAAACGGTCGCGCAAAGCCCTTTCCTCACGCCGATCATCAGCCGCGAGGACATCGCGCGAAGCGGCGCCGTCGATTCCTGTTTCCCCTACGACGTGAAAAGCGACCCTGTTGCCGACCGACTTTTCTTCACGTTGAAGCAACGGCGTTCCGGCTTTCTGCGGTCATGGAGCAAGAAGCAGCCCGCGAACGACGCCGTGGGTGTGACCAGCTTCTCCGCGCCGGATTTCGCGAGCGCCCGATTGGCGACGGTTATCGGTGAGGCGGGCGGCTCGTATCCGCAGCGCATCACCGTTGACCCGCGGCGAAAGGAAATCCATGTCGTGGTGCTCGATCGGGGCGGCGCTCACTCGGTGCGAACGTATGATTACACCGACGACACGTTGCGCGAGGTGCGACGCCTTGATCTGGACTACGAGCCGATTCGTGTCTACGTCGACTCGGCAAAAGATGAGTTGATCGTTTTGGGATACGGCGGCGCGGTGGGCGTGTTTCCCCGCGACGGGAAGCAGCCGCGACTCTTTCGGGAGTACGACGACCTCGGCTTCATCGGGATGTTTGATACCCTCGTGCCCAACCGCGACGGCTCCGGCTACTTCGCCTCGATGGTCGCCAGCGACGTGCTTTTGCTCGACGCGGACGACTTCACGATTCGCAAACGCGGCTCGGTCGGCGCGCCGACCATCGGCATGGATTACGATCCGGCCGGCAACCGCCTTTACGCGGCGGGCACGTTGACGCGCGAGATTATCGTGCTTGACGGCGACAGCCTCGCGGTGCTCGACCGCATTCCCACCGAAACGACCGTGCGCGAGTTGTACCTGGATCATCGTCGCGGGCTGATCGTCACCGCGGGTTACGTTGACGGGATGCTGGACTTTTACGACCTGCATGACCGAACGCGCCGGGCGCGCCTTTTCGTCGGCAAACTCGCCCGCGGCCTGCACCTCGAACCGACAAGCGGCCGCCTCTTCGCGGCATCCAGTTGCGGGCTTTTTGAAGTCGATGTCGATGCGTTACTCGCCCGAGGCGAACCGAAACCATGAAACTAGGTGCCGCGCGATTGGCGGTTAGTCGCGCGGGTACATGCCGTCGATGATGCTTTTGTAAAGCTTGTCGACGATTCGGCGTTTGACTTTCATCGTGGGCGTCAGTTCGCCGGTCGCCTCGGAAAACTCGTGATCCATCACCGCGAATTTCTTGATCTGCTCGTACCGCGCCAAGCTCGCGTTTACGCGATCGACGCTTTCCTGCATGAGTGCCCGCACATCGGGGTGTGCCGCGAGTTCGGCGTTGGATTCGAAGGCCAGGTCTTTCCCAGCGGCCCAATCGCGCACACGCTCGAAATTGGGGCAGACCAGCGCCGTGAGGAATTTGCGATCGTCGCCGATCATCACGACGCGCTCGAGGTATTGCTCGGTGTTGAATTGGGTTTCGATGGCCAGTGGTGCGATGTTCTTGCCGCCGGAAGTGACCAGCAGTTCCTTCTTGCGGTCGGTAATCGTCAGGTAGCCATCCGCGTCCAAATGGCCGATGTCGCCGGTGTGAAACCAACGCTTTTCGTCGATCGCTTCCGCCGTGCTCTCCGGATCGTTGTAGTAACCGCGCATGAGCATCGGCCCGCGTAGCATGATTTCGCCGTCCTCGGCGATCTCCACTTCGGCGCCGTCAATCGGTGGGCCGACCGTGCCCAGCTTGTTTTTTCCCGGGATGTTGACGGTCACGATGGGGCTGGTTTCCGTCAAGCCGTAGCCCTGGTAAATGTCGATGCCGATGCCCTGGAAAAAGTAACAAAGCAGCCGGCTCGTTGGCCCGCCCCCGGCGAAAGCGATGCGTACGCGATCCAGCCCGGCCTGGCGGCGGATGCGTTCGGCGATGCGTGAGGCCAGCCGGTTTCGCAACGCCAGCATCGGCGGTAGCGCTTTGCCCTCATTGCGTAGATCGAAAACCTGCTTACCCACCGCTAATGCGTTACGGAACATCTTTTGGGCGAAGGCGGGCCGCATACCGGCAACCCGTTGCACCTCGACAAACAGCTTCTCGAAAAGGCGCGGCACGCTCATCAAGACCGTCGGGCGAATCGTCGTCAGGCCGTGCCGGATTTGCTCGTTGCCGATGCCGTCCGCGATGGCCAACACGGCCCCCACGTCGGTGCTCGCCAGGAGGTCCGCCGTCAGCCCGAAGGAATGACAGAAGGGCAGGTGGTTCAGGAACACGTCATTTTCATTCAGGTTGAAATGTTTCAACACCGGGCGCTGGCTGAGGAAGTTGTTGTGACTGAGCATCACGCCCTTGGGGCGGCCCGTTGTGCCCGATGTGTAAATGATCGCCACCGGGTCGTCGGGATCGATGCCCCGGACGTGCTCGATGAGGTCCGGGACGCTCACGCTGCTTTCGCCCAGCGCCAAGAGCGTCTTATAGCTCGCCACGCGTTCGTCGGCTTCGTCGCCATCGGACTCCATGACGAAAACGCGCTCCAGCCGCGGCAGGCTTTCGATGTGGCTCAACGCCTTTTCAGCTTGGTCGGCCGATTCGGCAACAAGATAACGCGCGCCGGAATCTTTCAAGATGTACGCGACAGCTTCGGCCGTCAGCGTGGGATAGATCGGCACGACGACACAACTCCCGGCCACCAGGCTTACAAAAGTGTTCACCCAACGCGGCCGGTTGCCGGCCAGAATGGCCACGCGATCACCCGGCTTGAGCCCCAGCTTCCGCCACGCGGCGTTGAGCTTAAATTGCTCGGGCTGCAAGTCTTCCCACGTATGCTCTTGCCAGCGTCCGGTGTGCCGCCCCCCGCGGTACATCGAAATCAACTTGACGCGGCTTCGGTGCTGCTTGGCGCGATTCAGCGCGATGGCGGCCATGTTCGTTTCCGGAAGGTCGGCGTAGGAAAACATGCTGTCCTCCAACAAGGAAAAAAACGCGATTTGGATGCAGAAACGCGGTTGACTGCCTGTCTACCGATTGTTACGTTTCCGCCTACCAATTGGTAGTCACGGCGGTTTTCATCTATGTCACATGATAATCATATTCAGGCCGGAGAAGTAAGGCGTCGAATTTTGGACGAGGCGATCCGCCTTTTCGGCAGCAACGGCTTCGAGGGCACATCGTTACAGGCGATTGCCGAATCGGTCGGCATCCGCAAGCAATCCTTGCTCTACCATTTCAACAGCAAGAAAACGTTGCGCGAGGCGGTCAACGACGACCTGATGCAGCATTGGAGCCGCGAGTTGCCGCGCCTGCTTTCCGACACGGCCAGCGGTCACGACCGCTTTGCCGACATGATCACCGCGCTGGTAGATTTTTTCCTCGACGACGAGAACCGCGCCCGTCACGTCGTGCGGGAGATGCTTGATCGCCCTGAAGGCGCGCCGGAATTGGTGCGGCAACACTTGCGGCCGTGGCTCGACTTGATCACGAATTACATCCGACTCGGCCAGCGAAGCGATGTCATCAAATCGGATGTCGACCCGGAATCCTACGTCTTTCAAGTAATGATGATGGTCATCGGCACTGTGGCCATGGGCCGCACCGCCGACGATTTCTTCCCGCAAAAAAAGAGAACCAACTTGGCGCCTCGCATTGCCGAACTAGTTCGCGTTGCCCGCGAATCGCTCTTCGTCGATCCGAGTTCGCCGTCGCTTTCGGCGAAAAGGAGAAGTGATGGCTAATTTCTACGACGACAACCATGACCTGCGGTTCTACGTGGATCACGCCATCGATTGGGCGCCGTTGGTGGAGTTAACCGAATACCAATGGACCGCCGCGGACGGCTTCCGGAATGTCGATGATGCGCTCGAGTTTTACCGCGGTGTGCTGGACCTGGTCGGCAATTTCGTCGCCGAGGAAGTCGCCCCCCTCAGCGCCGAACTGGACCATGGCCACCCCGTCCTCGAAGACGGCGTTGTCCGCTTTCCACCGCTCTTCCAGCAACTGTTCGACAACATTCGCGCGCTCGAATTGCACGGCATGGCGTTGCCGCGTGAGCTGGGCGGCATGAACACGCCGTTTTTACTCTTTATGATTTGCACCGAACTTTTCGCGCGCGGCGACGTCTCGGTCAGCACGCATCAAGGCTTCCACGGCGGCATGGCCATGGCGATGCTTCTATATTCCATCATGGAAGGCACGACCGAGTTCGACACCGAGGCGGGTATGATCTCCAAAACACGCTTCGCCGACGCCATCACCGAAATCATTTCCGGCGAGGCATGGGGGTCGATGGACATCACCGAACCCGGCGCCGGCAGCGACATGGCCGCGCTGCGCACCAAGGGCGAACAGGACGAAGACGGCAATTGGCTGGTCACCGGCGAAAAAATCTTCATCACTTCCGGCCACGCCAAGTATCACTTCGTCATCGCGCGCACTGAAAAAGCGGCCGACCCCAACGACGCGTTCGCCGGTCTCAAAGGCTTGTCGATGTTTCTCGTGCCCGCGTTTGAAATCGACGCCGACGGCAAACGACGGCATTACGCCTCGTTCGAAAAGCTGGAGGAAAAACTGGGCCACCACGCTTCGGCGACGGTCACGATCAACTTCGACCGTTCGCCCGCCTTGCTCATCGGCGAGCGCGGTGACGGCTTCCGCCTCATGCTCCAACTGATGAACAACGCGCGCGTCGGCGTCGGCTTTGAGTGCATCGGCGTTTGCGAAACCGCCTACCGCATGGCCGCCGCCTACGCCGCTGAACGGCCGAGCATGGGCAAGAATATCGCGCGGCACGAAATGATCGCCGACTACCTCGACGAAATGCGCACCGATATCCAAGGCCTCCGCGCCCTGGCGGTCAACGGCGCTTACCACGAGGAAATGGCCAAGAAACTCGACCTCATCCTGCGCTTTCGCCCGCCCGCCGACGAAGCCGAAAAGAAAGATACAGCGCGGCAGCACCGACATCATGTGAGCAGCGCCCGGCGATTGACGCCGCTGGTCAAATACCTCGCCGCCGAGAAGGCCGTGGAGATGGCCCGCCGTTGCATCCAAATCCACGGCGGTTACGGGTACAGCACGGAATTCGGCGCCGAGAAGCTTCTGCGCGATGCGCTGGTGATGCCGATTTACGAGGGCACGAGTCAAATCCAAGCGCTCATGGCCATGAAAGACAGCCTGATGGGAGTGCTCAAGAATCCGCGGCGTTTCCTGGAAGGCATGGCCCGCACCAAACTGCGTGCCCGCACCGCCTCCGACCGTGACGCGAAGCGCGTCGCCCGACTCCAAGCGCTGCAGTATTCGGCGTTGCAGTTTCTGCTTTCTCGCCTAGCCGGCAAAAAGATCGCCGGGCTGCGTCGTCAACCGATCAGCCAATGGAAAACCTTCTTCGGCGAGTGGGATCCCAAGACGGATTTCGCCCTCGCCATGCTCCACGCCGAACGCTTGACCCGCATCCTGGCCGACGTCGCGGTGTGCGAGTTGCTGCTGGAACAGGCCGAACGTTTTCCCGAACGCCGCGAGGTGCTCGAGCGCTATCTCGAACGCGCCGAACCGCGCTGCAAATTCCTGCACGAGGAAATCACGACGACCGGCGCGCGGTTGTTGGCCCATCTGGAAGAAACCGAAGCCGACGAGAACGCGGCCACGTAGCCGCAGGGGAGGGTGAAATGAGCGTCTCCTATCGCCACTTGTTTCGTCAGGGAAAGGTGTTGCGGGCGTTGTTGGAAGCCGGTGTGCTGTCCGCGCGAGGCGGCGGCGCCAAAGGCGAGCCCACGGCACCCGGTCCGGTGATCGAACGTACCCTGCCGCCCCTGGCTCGCTCGTTGATTCGTGACTACGTGCGACACGTCGGCGGTAATCCCGACGCATACAAAAACACCGTGCCGCCCCATCTGTTTCCGCAATGGGGTTTTCCGCTGCTCAGCAAGACTTTGCAGGCCGTACCGTATGACATGTCGCGGGTCGTCAACGCGGGCTTTCGCATGGAGATCAGACGCGCTCTGCCCGCCGATGAACCGCTGCGTATGAAAGGCAACCTAGCCGCGATCGACGACAACGGACGGCGCATCATCATCACCGAGCGCCTCATCACCGAAACCGACTCCGCCCCGGACGCCCTGCTGGCCGAGGTCAACGCGTTGATCCCTTTGAAAAAGCCGGGCGAGAAATCCGGTGCAAAAAAAGATAAGCCGCGTGTGCCCACCGACGTGCGCGAAATCGGCCGCTGGCGGCTCGGCCCAAACGCTGGTTTGGAATTCGCTTTTCTTACCGGCGATTTCAACCCCATTCATTGGATTCCGGCCTACGCCAAGGCCGCCGGTTTCCGCAACACGATCCTCCACGGCTTTTCCACCGCCGCCCGCGCGATCGAAACGCTAAACCAAGCGCTTTGGTCGGGACGGGTCGATTACCTGAAAAGCTGGGACGTGCGTTTCAACCGGCCGCTCGTGCTGCCGGGCAACGTCGGCGTATTCGTCGATGACCTGGGCGGCGTCTACATCGGCGACGGGCCGGGCGGGCCTTCCTATTTATCCGGTCACTACACAATCAGGGAGCAAGATGATGAGTGATTTTCTTGTCGACCTCGGCGCTCGACCCACGGCGCGCAAAATCATTAAAGCCATGGGGTTGCCGATTCCCATGCCGCAAAAACTCAAGCGTGACCACACACCGTGGCGGCAGCAGGAATTGGAGGGCCTACCCGTCGTGTTCGCGCAGCTTGGCCACTCCACGACGACGCGGTTTGCGGCGCACGCGCTGGCCGCGGCCGGAGCCGAAACCTTTTTAGCCGGCGACGACAAACTCATCGCGGCGTTCAAAAAAGAGGGAGAAGCCTGGGGCCGATTGCCGCGTGCCTTCCAACCCGATGAGCAGTCGGCGGCAAAAAAACCGCACGCGCTCGTATTCGACGCCACGGCGATCGAGAAGCCTGAACAGCTCAAACAGGTTTACGATTTCTACCATCACAATGTCCGCTCCTTGGCGGCTTGCGGGCGCGTGCTGATCCTTGCCCCATCGCCCGCGGCGACGAAAAATCCGCTGGCCGCGGCGGCGGCGCGCGCCCTCGTTGGTTTCACGAAAAGCGCCGGGCGGGAGATCGGCAAAAAAGGCGCCACGGCCAATTTGTTGTTCGTCGACCCAGGCGCCGAAGAACGAATCGAGCCGCTGCTGCGCTTCTTGCTGTCGTACCGCTCGGCTTATGTGTCGGGACAGCAACTGACCGTGTCCAACGCGGTCGTCGGCACGAAGCCGGAATCCTTTCAGCGACCGCTCGACGGCAAAACCGCGCTGGTGACCGGTGCGGCCCGCGGCATCGGCGCTGCCATCGCCAGGGCGTTCGCTCGCGAAGGGGCGCGGGTCATCGTGCTTGACCGACCGGCCGACGACGGCCCGGCCAGCGTGTTGGCCGGCGAGGTCAAGGGCTCCTTGCTGCTGTGCGACATCACCGACGCCGACGCTCCCAAAATCATCGCCGACTATGTGAAGAAACAGTTCGGCGGTCTGGATATTGTCGTTCACAACGCGGGCGTCACGCGCGACAAGATGCTGCAAAACATGGACGAAGAACGGTGGGACACGACGCTCAACGTCAACCTCGTCCGGATGATGGCGGTGAATGAAAAGCTGCTGCCGCGCATGAACGCGGGTGGTCGCATCGTGTTCCTCTCCTCGATCGCGGGCATTGCCGGCAACGTGGGGCAGACGAATTACGCGGCGTCGAAAGCCGGCGTCATTGGATATGTCGAAGCGTTGGCGCCGACCTTGGCGCCAAAGGGCATCGCGGTGAATGCCGTAGCGCCGGGCTTTATCGAGACCCGGCTGACCGCGGCCATTCCCGTGGCGACGCGGGAAGTGGCGCGGCGTTTGGCGAACCTGGGGCAGGGCGGCTTGCCCGAAGACGTGGCCGAAGTCATCACCTACCTAGCCGGGCCCGGCGCGTGGTCGCTGAGCGGGCAAATCTGGCGGATCTGCGGCGGAAACTACGTAGGCGCTTAAGCGGAAAGGATCGATCATGGCGAAGCGGAAACAACAGAGCAGCAAGCGTCGCGCGGTTATCGTGGGCGGCGTGCGGACGCCTTTCCTGAGGGCTTTTGGCGACTTCACCAAGTTGGACACGATTGACCTGGGCGTCATTGTCGTGCGCGGCCTGTTGGAGAAGCTGCAACTGCCGTGGCGGGAAATCGACAGCATCATGTGGGGCGGAGTCATCCTGCCCAGCACCGCCGTCAATATTGGGCGCGAGATTATCCTGGACCTGGGCCTGCCCGAGGTGGAGGCGACGACCGTCACCCGCGCGTGCACCACGAGCCTGAAAGCGATCACCGACGCTGTCGGCATGATCGAGCGCGGCGAGGCCGACGTCGTGGTTGCGGGTGGTAGCGACTCCACGAGCAACGCCGAGGTCATGATGCCTCGCAGCTTCGTTCACAAAGCCGCCCCGGTGTTCATGAGTTCGCGTTCCACGGTGAAAGACTATTTCGCATTGCTGGGCAAGTTGGACGTCAGACGCGATCTCGTGCCGCGAACCCCTTCGGTTCGAGAACGCACGACCGGTGAACTGATGGGTGAGTCCAGCGAAAAAATGGCCAAGCGAAACGCGATCAGCCGCGAGGCGCAGGATCGCTTCGCGCTGCAATCCCATCAAAGGGCCGCCGCGGCTGTTGCCACCGGTCGCTTCGCCGACGAAATCGTCCCAGTCGACACCCCCGATGGTAAGCGCATTCACGCCGATGGAATCGTGCGCGGCGATTCTTCCCTCGAAAAGTTGGCGAAATTGCGCCCGGCGTTCAAAAAGAACGGCACGCTTACCGCCGGCAACTCCAGCGCGCTCACCGACGGCGCGGCGGGCGTGTTGTTGATGAATGAAGCCAAGGCGCGGGCGCTCGGCTACACGCCGCGGGCGGCATTCCGCAGTTGGTCCTACGGCGCCGTGGACCCCGCCGATCAGTTGCTTATCGGGCCGGCCATTTCCATTCCCGAAGCGTTAGACCGCGCCGGGGCGACCTTGGCCGACATCGATGTCATCGACATCCACGAGGCGTTCGCCGCGCAAGTGCTCAGCGTCCTGAAAATGCTCGGGAGCGAATCCTGGGCGCGACAGCGGCTGGGGCGCGAGAAGGCGGTGGGCGAGGTCGCGCCGGAAGAGATCAACCTTTACGGCGGCTCGATCGCGTTGGGGCACCCTTTTGGGGCGACCGGCGCGCGGATGGTTACCACGATGGTTAACGAACTGTACCGGACCGATAAAAACATGGCGCTGCTGGCGATTTGTGCCGCCGGCGGGTTGTCGGGGGCTGCGGTGTTGGAGGCGGTGGAATAACGCGCCGCCGGCCTTGGGACGAGCGATGTTCCGCGGCGAGTCTACTTGTTGATCGGGTAGTAGCGGAACACGAAGCCGCTCGCCAATAAAAAGAATCCGCACAACGGGCCGATGAGCAATATTCCCCACGGTGAGGCCGTGGTGTCGCCGAAAATCGCCAGCATCGCCGGGCCGAAAACACCTGCCAGCCCGGCGGCGAGTTTCGTCACAAAGCTTTCTAGACCGACGTACATGGCCTCGCGGCGGTACCCGGTCAGGCGGGTGTCCATATCGATCACGTCGGCCATCATCGGTCGCGGGATGGCGAACAGGACGGCAATCGGCAGCAACGCCGGCAGAAACAACACCACGACGTGCGCCATCATGACTTCCGAGTCCGACAGCATGCCGCCCACTGCGGCGTTCACCAACCAACCGAAGAAGGGCAGGTCGCGCACCGTGACGAGCATGAACAGCACTGCGCCCATCACAAACTGCGACACCAAAAACACGCGCCGTTTGGTTAACCGCTCGGCCAATGGATAAAGCGCGGCGACCAGCGGCACGGCAAGCAGGATAATGCCGCCCTGTAAATAACCGGCGACGTGTTCGCCGTAGCCCATCACGATCGTGACGAGAAAAGGAATCATCGCCAGCAATAGGTCGATCGACATCCGGAAAAAGGCGATCGAAATCAAATACGGCGAAAACGACGGATTGCTCCAGCAACGACTGAAGGCTTCGAAAAAATCAAAGGGCACGCGTTTGGCTTTTGAGTCCGGCTTTTCCCGCGTGCCCAATACGACGAGCCAGAAAGACAAAAGCGATACGATCGCCAGGAGCCACGCCGCCAATTTGTAGCCATCGCCGAAAGCCAATGGCCCGAGCCGAAGCCCGCCCGCGGCGGCTTTGATCAGCAGGCCGATGCCCACTGTGGCCATGAGCATTCCAATGATATCGGCCGCGCTCATGTAAATGGAAAGCTCGACGCGTTCGCGGTCGTCGCGTGAAATCTCCGGTAGCAGGGAAATGTACGGGGCGACCACCACCGTGAACGAAACCCAAAAACCGCCCAGGCCGATGGCCAGCCAAATGATATTAAGCCACGAAGCGGCGCTATCCGGCGGGTACCACAACATGATGCCGAACAAACTCAGAAACGGCGCGCCAATGAGAATCCATGGCCGGCGGCGTCCGTGGCGCGAGCGCGTCCGGTCGGAAAAGAACCCGATCAGGGGATCCGCGAAGCCGTCGATGATGCGTCCCAGCATGTTAATGGCGGCGAAGGCAAGGTAGGGGACGAGGACGGTTTTCCCGCCGTCGCCATCGGTTCTGCCGAGATAAAAATACATCAGCCAACCCACGACCATCGCCGGAGTCAGTGCAACACCAAGTTCACCCGACGCGTAAATTACACGCCGGCCGAATGTCATTTCGCGAACCGAATTGCGCGTCAAAAGAAGCCCTCCAGGATCTTTCGTGTTCTACGCGACGAGGGGCCGGCTGGCAAACTTGAGTCGAAGGAAGCGACGCGGTGGGTTAAAAGCATACCGGCAAAGCCCGAAGGCTTTGCCGGTATGGGAATGTCTATGGTTGAGCGATCAGCCGCAGCCGCCGCCGCTGTCGTTATCGTCGTCGTCATCGTCATCGTCGGCGCCGGTCGTGTCGTCGTCGTCGACCGCATCGTCATCGATTGCGTCATCGTCGGTGGCGTCATCGTCGTCGGTGGCGTCGTCATCGGTGGCGTCATCGTCACCGGTCGTGTCGTCGTCATCGTCATCGACACTCGATCCGATCGGAATCTCGACGCTGTACGCGGCGAGGTTTTCGCCGGTGATGGTCAACGTCAGCTCATCGGCCTTGGTCGGGAGATTGCGGAACAATTCCACCGTCACCTGTCCCGATGCGTCGGTGAAGCCGCAACCGCAGGTTTCGCCGTCGGCGTAGATGCCGACCATCGCGCCGGCCACACCCGGCACCGTGACGTCGATGGAAGTGGAGCCCGGCGTTACGTAAGACGGGAGCAGCGGCGTGAATTCCACCGGCGGCCGGCTGTAAAGCATGACTTCCGGATCGCCGAACAGGTTGTACATTTCGAAGTAATGCTTCGTACGCCCGCCGCCGCTGTAGAATTCGTGCAGCTTGATCAGCGAGTAATCGAGCATCGCGCTGGTCCAGGGCATCGACGTGAGTTTGCCGCCGCCGGTCATCCACCCTTGGAACATGGCTTTTTCGAGGATGTCGTCCTCATCCCAGTACGTGCTGTCCGAAGCCCCCCAGAAAGCGAGACCGCCGCGGGCCACGCGCACCCAGGTTTCGCCGAAGCATTCGGGCATTGCGTAGCTGCCGGTCAGGCACGAGTGCGACAGTATCAGCGGCGTCGTCGGATTCGTGAGGTTGCGCACGTTGGCTTGGCTGATCGGCGGACCGTCGGCCCAACTGGTTTGGGAGCCGTGCCCGGAGTAGGCATGAATCGTCGGACCGGAGTTGAGCGCGGCCATCGCCTGCGCGGTCGTGCCGCCGTGCTGAGAAAACACCTTGGTGCACGAGAAGCCGTTGGGCTCCAGGAAGTAGCTGCACACCGCGTTATGCGTACCTTCGGAAATGTTCCAGTTGTCGCGGCTGGCCATGAAGGTGGCGTGCCGTGTCCAACTGTCGTTGGTCGTCCATTCTTGCTGCTCGTAACTCAGGATCTTGTTGACCATATTCCGAACGTGTTGGTCCGTGCGGAAGGGCAGGCGGCCGACGCCGATGTCGGGGAAGTAGTCGCCTTCGGTCATCGATCCGAAGTACAAGTCCGTCGCCAGGGCACCGCCGGTCGTACCGGAGAATTGCGGAACGATGGGCGTATCGCCGAGCACCAGCACATACGAGGGCGGGCGTTCCCAGTTCTCGTAAGCGTCACGCAGGTACAACGTGATATCCGCCGGTGTGCTGCCGATTTCCTCCAGCGTCAAGGGGACCACATCGAAACCGCGCTGGGCTTTCCATTCGATGAGTTCCTGAATGTCCGGATTGTTGTATACCGCCGCCGGGGCGATCATCACGTAACTGGTGGCCGTGAAGGGCGCCGGCTTGTCCTTGAAAGGCTTCGGGAAGTTGTTGAAATTGACCAACGAAATCTGAGCCATCGCCGCGGAGCGCGGGTCGCCCAAACGGTCTTCGAGGTACTGGGTTTCGGCCCAATCGGCACCCTCGAATTCCACGTCGACTTCCATCTCGCCCGCCACTTGAATCGCTTGACGTGCCGGATTGTAATTGACCGGCTGCATCCGCAGTGTGACGACCCGGTACCCACGCATCATGCCTTCATCAACGATTTTCACGCCCGAGGCGAACACGGACGTGGTTTGCCGGTAAGCGCTTTCGTCGATCATAAACACGGCGTTTTCCAGGGCCCCCGGAATCTTCGGGACCGAGGGTTGCACAGGCATCAGCCGAGGTGCGCCGTTGAGGGCCGAGAGCGCGATTTCCTCGAACGAGGCGCGCACGGTGACGCGCACGTCGGCGCCCAGCGGGACGCGCACGAGGCGGGTGATCGTCGGCAATTGCGGCTGACCGGCGGCTCCGGCGATACCGGCGCCGGGAATTTCAATTTTCGCGAACCCTGGTTCAGGTTCGGTAACATCGAAACCGGGCACCGTCAGGCGCAAGGTGAATCCGTCGACATCGGCGGTGATGACGTCCACCTGCGCGGGCGTCGGCTCAACGTTCAGCACGTCGAACCACGTTGCCGCGGCCGGACCGACGCCGAAAAACATAAAGACCACGGTAAACAACAAAATCAGGCGTTTCATGGAAGATTGCTCCTTTGGGCCTGCGGGCACTCGTTGAACATCGAAGGAATCGATTCTCACCGATTCGATTTTACGGCTTCTCCGAGGCGGAATTATAGAGGTGCAATAACCAAGGCGTCAAGGAATAGAAGGAGATTATCATTTTGGCTAAATACCTGAGAGTTTGGCGGAATTCTCCCCAACACCCGGAATGTCCAGCAAAAGCGGGGCACTGCGGCTCATTGCCGGCCCACTTGAGCACCGGCCCGCTTTGTGTTTAGTTAGCTGCTACCGTAATCGGAGGTGGAAGAACGTGCGACGTTTGACGAAAATTTTTATGGTTTTGCTGGCAATCGGCGCATTTGCATGCGCTTCTTGTACCGGACCACGATCCGATCAACAGCCGATGACCGAAGACGGCGACCCGATCCTCGCCGATATCGGCAAGGGGAAGTTTCAGGTTACACACTCGTATTTCGAGGCCGCCGTTTCCCGCGTACCGATCCAAAACCGCGCCCAGTACCTCACCCTTGAGGGCAAACGCGATTTTCTGGAGAAGCTCGTGGTCGAATCGACGTTTTACCTGGAAGGCGTGCGCCGGAAGTTTTTCAAGAAAAAGGCATTTCGTAAGTCGTTGCGCCTGCATTCCTATGGTGCGGTCAACGAACTGGCGAAGGTCGAGTTGCTCAAGGATATCAAACTCACCGACGAACAGGTCCGCGCGGAATATGACAGGGTCGTCAAAGACAAAGAGAAGTATCCGTTCGCCGAGCACCAAGAGGACACCCGCCACCGACTCCTCGGGCGCATGTTGGACAACGCGTACAATATGAAAAAACGCGAACTGGCCAAAGAGTGGGGAGTAAAGATCGATTTCGAACTGCTGTCCCGCTTCAATGTCTTTCAATCGGAAGGGAAAAAAGACTGGCCCAAGCTGGAGGAAACGATCGCCACCGGCCAGGATTATCAATACACCGTCGGCAACCTCCTCATGCGATTGGACGAAACGCCGCCGGAAACCAGGAAATTACTTCGCAAGCACCCAAATCCCAAAAAGGTTGTCGAATACATCATCGGGGAAGATATCATCCACACGTGGGTCAAACGCGAAGGGTGGGACTCGGGCCCGGAATTCGAAACACGCAAAAAGATCGTCGAGGTCGGCACGCTCAGCCGCGTCACGCGTGAGGAAATCCTCGGGGAGGACATCAAGGCATCCTCGAATAACGCGCGCGCCTATTACGAGGCGCACAAAGACGAACTGAGCTTCGGCGGCGATCCGCCCCCCTTTGATTCCATTCGAGACGTGATGATCGAGCGCGCCACCGAGGAATTGCGGGTCGAGGCCACGCGCAGCCTTGCTCAATCCCTGACGGCGCATCGCTATCCGGTTGTGTATTTCGAGCCCAACATCAAGCAATACCTCCAATAACGGCCATGGACGTCGCCGTTCTCATCGTCCTCATCCTTGCCGCCGTGACTGTGGTCAATGTCGGCTTCTGGTGGTGGCTTCTTACCCGCTTGAAGCGGAAGTACCCACTTCCCGAAGACCTCCAAAGCCCCGACCCCAGGGAAGCATCGGAGGCCGAATTCGGCGGCTACTACCTCGAGACCCGCATCGTCGAAGACGATACCGAGGCCGGTCGGTTCGTTGGATGGGGAATGCTGGCGCGCGGTAACGGGATGATCGTAATGACCCCCCGCGGTTTTCATTTCTGGCGTCGCGGCGCGAAAAAGCCCTTTTGGATTCCGTATTTTACGATGCGCCGGGCGGAAGTTGTACTGTCGGAACGGATGCGCATTCGCGGCAAAATGTCGCTTACCGTCGATTGGGAACTGGCGGGATACCGCCTGCGTTCGGTGTTTATGGTCAGCGGCGGAGTCAGCGCCACGGTCCGCGTCGGTCAATGGCTACAGGCCCGTATTCCATAACCTGTTCTTGTGCCTTCCCGATGAAATAGGCTAAAAGGTTCCGATGATAAGTGAACCGCCCGTCGTGCGGCGGAATAAGGCGACCATGCGAAACAGTTGTTGGCTTGCTCTAGTCATCATAGTGATTGGAACTTGGTTAATGCCCGGAGCGACACCGCCATGTCTCGCCGGTGGCAACCAGATGTTCGACGAGCACGGCGTCGGCCCGCGCGACGCGGCAATGGGCAACGCCTTCACCGCCCTGGCCGACGACTACTCGGCAGCGTTCTACAACCCGGCGGGCTTCTCCTATATTCGCGGCAACCATTTCGACATAGGGTACAAGGGCGTGTACCCCGATCTCTATATGAACCTGACGCCGGACCCCGGCCGCGACCTCAGCGGCGGTTTCCCGGCCGACTTCCTACTCGTGGGGCTGAGCACCGATTTCGATTTTTCCGACGCCATCAACAAGAACGTGTCCGATCGTTTTTCGGCCGGATTGGCGCTGGCGATCTCGGCCTACTTCAAATCCTTTACGCTCTTTGCCGATCCCAACACGCCCTACTTCTTTCGGTATCGCGACCGGCCCGTGAGCATTCTCAGCCTCTATGCGGGCTTCGCGATCAAGGTTTTCGACTGGGCCAGCTTCGGCGCCAGCATCAACGTCGCCCCATCCGACACCCATTCCGACGTCATTGCGCACTCGGATATCGAGATGCCCGTCATTCGTTGGGAAACGCGGCAGGGCATGGCGACCGCTTCCTACAGTAAGGTCGAACCGGTGCTCGGCGCGATGTTCCTGATCCCCGCCCACGGCCGTAGCGACGGCGTGCGCGTGGGAATGGCCTGGCACGACGAGGTCACTACTTTGGACGGCAGCGGCGAGTTCACCAACGTCGTACGCATTACGCTCAGCGAAACCGGCGAGCAAATCGAAGTGCCGAAAACCACGGTCGACATGCATCAGCTAACCGGCTTTTCCCCCATGAGCGCCACCTTGGGTTTCGCCTGGAAACCCACCGACGCCGTTACCGTTACCGCCGACGGCATCTGGCGCAATTGGTCGGCCTGGTTGACCGGTGCCGAGAACAAGCCGTCTCCGCCCTTCCTGGACACCTACCATGCGCGCCTCGGGTTTCAACACGCTTTCGATATCGATTGGGAATGGGTTTTCGGCATCACGGCCCGCGCCGGCTACTACTACGAACCCTCGCCGACGCAGAGCATGAACGGCTACATGAATATTCTCGATCCCGACAAGCACGTGGCCGCGACGGGCGCGGGTTTCCTATTCAACGACCCGATGGGTATCTTTTTGCTGCCCGTGCGGTTTGATCTGGTCTATCAACTCCACTATTTAATGGACAGCCACCTCGACAACGACCGCGAAGACGTCTTCGGCCCCATCGACTACGGCGGCCAAATTCATTCCTTCGCGGCGACCTTCGGGGTTGAGTACTGATAAGGAGCGATTATGCGCACGCGTTACCTCTTGTTTGCCTTCGCCGTGGCTCTCGCCCTGGGACTCGCCTGCGGCACCGGCGACAAGCCCGAGTTCGTCGAGGTTCCCTCTGCCGATCCACAACCGCCGATCGGCGACGGCGAACCGATTCAAGACGCCGAGGGCGACCCCGCCGACGCCTGCGGTGAGGATCAACAGGCCCTGCTGCCGCCCGCTACCGGTCTGGAAGCTGCGCCGCAAAAAAACCCCGATCCGTCCGCACCGCTGCGGCAATGGGAAGTCCTACCCAAACCTCAACGGCAACCGCAAAAGAAAACCGTCGGCGATCTTTCGCTGCTCTTGATCCCCCTGTTCGCCGCCGTATTTTGGCGTCGGCGCAACGGCAATTGACGAAAGGTCCGGCCGCCATCTAACTACCGGAGGGCGCACGTGCGCCGCGGCGTTTTTTGGCTCGTCATTCTGCTTGCATTGTGGCCCGCGCTCGGGTGGGCCGGCACGTTGCGTGGCGTCGTCACCGACCAAGACGGCACCGTCGTGTTCGGGTGCCAGATCACCGTGCGTGAAACCAAGCGCACGGCCTATTCCGGCGAAGACGGTTCGTATGTCTTCGATAACCTCCCGGCGGGCTCCTACACGCTCGAATTCTTTACCGAGGGCTACGAGAAGACGCGCCGACGCGTCACCGTGCCGGGCGACGGCGCAGTGGTTGCCGACGCCGAGCTTTCCTTCGGCGTGGAGTTCGAGGAAAAGGAAATCGTTGTTACCGACAAGGCGCCCATCGACCAGTCGCCGCAAACCAGCGCCCACACTTTCGAGCGGGAGGAAATCGAAGACAACGCCGGCGCATTCGAGGACATTACCAAAGCGATTCAGCAGTTGCCGGGAATTGTGGCGAGCACCGATTTCACGAGCGACATGTACGTGCGGGGTTCGGAAAACTACGAAAACCTGATCGTCATCGATGGCCAACTTCTATCCAATCCCTACCATTTCGGCATCGGCCTTTCGATTATCGACACCGACCTAGTCGAGCGCTTTACGTTTTACGCCGCCGGCTTTCCGGCCCAGTACCCCTTTGCGACCGGCAGCGTGCTCGATGTCACTTACCGCGACGGCAACCGCGATCACGTCGACGCCGTTGCAGACGTGTCGTTACTGTCGGCCTCCGCGCTCGTCTCGGGACCGGCCGGCGACAAGATGACGTGGATCATCAACGCGCGCCGCAGCTATTACGACTACATGCTGCGCGCTCTAGACTGGACCGACGTGCCCATTCCCGTGTTCTCCGACGTCATGCTGCGCGGCTCGTTCTACCCGAACGACAAGCATCGATTTGTGGCGCTGCTGATCCGCAGCGAAGACGGCGCGGAGGCGGCGTTGGAGGAAAACCCGAGCACGATCGACGAAGGCGAGGGGTACTACAACCAGATCACGCAGATGTACGGGCTCTCCTACAACTTTTTGCCGACCTCATGGTTTCTATACAAAACCTCGCTCAGCTACCAGATCGTCACCGCCGACGGCAACCTGACCAGCGACACCGACACCTTTTTCGGCCGCGCCCAAATCAACGGCATGTACGTCAACAACGAAGTTCAGTTCGACCTCGGGCGCAACGTGTTCAAGAGTGGGGCCGTGTACGGGCGGGTCGACCTGGACATCGGCGCGCGTTTTCCCCTCAGCCAGTTCGTTCCCGGCGCCCGCTTCGCCAACGAGCAAGAGCAATTCACGATCGAATTCGGCGACCAGGATCCCAAACAGCTTTGGGGGGGGTACGTCCAGCACGAGACCGAGGTTGTCCCCCAACGGCTGCGCACCAACATCGGCGTACGGGTCGACCATTACATGGCCACGCAGAACGGGTGGGTGGTCAGCCCCCGCGCGGCGCTGGCCGTCAACCTGGCGCGACAGACCGTGTTGAAAACCGCCTGGGGCATCTATTACCTGCCTCCGTACAGCAGTTTCATTACGGACACGGACATCGGCAATCCCAACCTGCGCTCGCAGAAATCCACGCACTACGTTGTCGGTCTAGAGCAGGGATTGGGCGGGCAGATGGTCTTGCGCGTCGAGAGCTACTACAAGGAACTCGACGACCTGATTTTCATGGAGATCGGCGGCTCCGACGAGGGCGGCCTGCAGCAGTCGCAATTCCTGCTGGAAGGACGATTGCCCACTATCAACTACTTCAATTCGGGCTCGGGACGCGCCTTAGGGGTCGAAGTATTCTTTCAGAAGAAGCTTGGCGGTTGGTGGGACGGGTGGCTGGCCTACACCCTTGGCGAAGTGCGTTACAACGACGGCCGCGGCGAATACGGCAGCTATTACCCGCAGCAAGACCAGCGGCACACCTTGAACCTGGTCGCCAATTTCAGGCCCCTGACCGACTGGGTCTTCTCCTCGACGTTCCGCCTCGCCTCCGGGCGGCCCTACACGCCGGTCAACGATTGGGTCGAGACTTTTCCGGGCACCTTCTTTCGCTACTGGCAGGCGCAAAACGGCGCGCTCAACGAGGCGCGTTTTCCGCTCTACCACCGTCTCGACATGCGCGTGGAACGAACCTGGCACGTGCACCCGCGCGTCGACCTGACGGTCTTCAGCGAAGTCTACAACGTGTACAACCAACGGAATTTGTGGGGGTACTATTACGAGGCCGAAGAGGGGCTCGACAAGCCCAAGCGCGTGCCGATCTACCAGTTGCCCGTCATCCCCTTCGCCGGGGTGAAGGCGGAGTTCCTGTAGGCGCTACAGCGATTGCAGTTGCCCGGCGCGCGTCCGCGCCGCCGCGGCTTTTTCGGTTTCGCCCATCGCCTCGAAAATGATGGCCAGGTTGTGATGGTGCTGCCATTGTTCCGGCGCAATCTCCAACGCCCGCTCGTACCAGAAGACCGCGCTGGGCCACTCGCCCAACCGCGCGTACAGGTTTCCCAAATTGGCCATCGAGGCGTCGTTTTGCGGATCGGCAGCCAGCGCTCGCGCGTAGGCCTCGACAGCTTTGCGTGCGTCGCCGGCCCCTTCCAAATCGCGGGCCAGCCGGTCGAAATACGCGCCGTAGTCGGTCGCGACAGTCTGCGTGTGATGGTCGCGCGGCAGATCGGGATCAGTAATCGCCGCCGTCTGATAGAACCGCCAAACGCGCTGTCGGTCTGCCGAGGACGGATTCGCCCACCACGTCAACGCCCCGGCGTGGAAGGGCGCCGCGCGCTTGCTCATCTCGCTAAGGGCCAAATTGTCGGCCGGCGCTTGCAGGTTATCGAAGACCATCGCGAAGGGGAATTCGCGATACTCAAGCAGATTGCTCACCGTCGACAGAAACAGTGGATCCTCGTACGCCGCGCCGGAGAATTCGGGACGGCTACGCACCACGTCGGCGGGTAGTTGAAGCGCCATCATCTCGATCATCCAGTCGGCGCGAAAGCCACCGCGCGGCAAGATCGATACCGTCGGCCGCCGCCGCTCGGCCATTTGCAGGTACCACAAGGGAAACACATTGTTGTCGCCGCCGACGAACAGGCCGTATTCCGGCTCGGGATGGGCCAGCGTGTTTTGCCAGGCCTCGTACGCCACCCAGTTTCCCTGTTGTTGGTTGGCCCGCAGGTGATGCAGCAACGGCCAGGCGACGATCAACACCAGCAGCGCGCCGAAGGCCGCCCGCAACCAAGGTCGGCGGGGCGATTCGGAGACGCGCCGCTCCAGCCAAGCCAGCGTATAGGCCAGGCCGATGACGATCACCAAGTACGTGCTGATCAAATACCGGCGCACCTGGAACATCTCGTCTTCGCCGATATAGTTGATGCGCAGGGCGATGTTTCCCGCGACAAGCAGTAGCAACCCGGCCGTCAGTGCTCGGTCCCGGCGACCCAACGCAATGAGACCGCCCGCGCCCAGGGCGAAAGCGACCAGACCGAGTTCGTCGGTGAAACTCCGCGCGATGACCAACAGCATTTCGCCCTTGGCGGCCCAGTCGGCATTGAGCATCTTGTGCGAGTACTGCCGTTGCAGCAGGGCGTCCAGAAATCGAGACAGCGTGCTCGGGTCGCCCCAATTGAGGGCCGGATTGGCGGCTGCCCGCAACGGCAGGTACAAGTAG
The DNA here is from genome assembly GCA_030765525.1 of Candidatus Lernaella stagnicola. Classification (NCBI taxonomy): domain Bacteria; phylum Candidatus Lernaellota; class Candidatus Lernaellaia; order Candidatus Lernaellales; family Candidatus Lernaellaceae; genus Candidatus Lernaella; species Candidatus Lernaella stagnicola. The sequence continues at coordinate 254,424 of JAVCCK010000003.1, read as the reverse complement.
AGGGTCACGCCGACGGTCGCCAGCACGCCACACAGCAACCAATCGACGAGACGTAGTTGCCTGCGGTGGGCAAGCATCAACACGCCGGGCACCGCGACGACCACCAAGAGGATTTCATGGTTGCCCAAGCCCACGCCGCACAAGGCAAAGGCGGTAAACAGGAAACGCTTATCCGCTGTCGCCCGCCATCGCAGCGTGAGGTAGATCACCGCGGCGGCGAAAAACGTGTTCAACGGATAGGCGCGAATCTTCAGCGACTGTTCCCACAACGTGTAGGTCGTCGCCAAGGTCAGCGCCGCCGCGAGGGACGCCCAACGCCGTCCGGTGATTTCCAGCAACAAGCGGTAGGTCGCCCATACCGCCAGCGCCCCGAAAAGCGCCGACATGAAATTGGCCCGCCAGGCAATGTGGCCGAGTGGGAGTTGCGCAGCCAAGTGGGTCAGTTGCGTCAGCAGGGGGTAACCGGGTACGTGCGCCACGCCCAACAACGCGCCCGCGACGGTTAATTCTCCCGAGTCGCCCAGGTGAATCGTAGGCGCCAGCGTCGCCAGGTAGAGCCCCAGCGGTGCGAAAAAGGCGATGGCTTCGGGAATCCGACGGGTCCTCATAGCGTCTCGAAGCGGAAGATCAACAAGCCCCACGCCGCGATTAGCAGCATCGCCAGCGCGCTAATCAACTTGCCGATGATACGCACGAGGGTGTCGGTGAACTGCAGTTCCACCACGTGGCGGCCCGGCGTCACGGTCACGGTCATACGACCGGTCCCCGGCTCCACCGAGATGGGCACGAAAACGCCGTCGATCTTCGCTTCCCAACCGGGAAAAAAGAAGTGGTTGATCACTACCGAACCCTGCACCGAGGCCTGAACTTCCGCCAGTACGTAGGGATAACCCCAATGCGACGCGATGATCTCGACTTGTTCGTCGCCGGCTTCCGCGGCGTGCTCCGGCTCGCCGGTAGGCAGCTTTGTGCATCCGACGGGCAAGTAATCGTGACCGGCCGTACTGGTTACGCCCAGCTTGCGGATCGTCGGGATGGTGAGGAACTTGTCCGGGCGCACCAGGTTCGGCAGCGCTGCGGCGACATCCGCGCTCTCGGCGGGAACGAACACGAAGCCGTTGCGTTTGACGTCGTGAAAAACGTAGCGTGGCGCAAAGAACGGAATGCTGAGGATCGTGATCAGTGCGACCATCGCCCAGGCCGACCACGGCCGGTAACGCTCATGCACCAGCGCGGGGAAGACCGCGACCGGCAACGCGCCGAAAAACGTGGCCGGCAGCAGGAATCGCCACGGAAACTGCGTGAAGGAAATCAGCGGCAAAAGCCACCACAGCCAACTCATGAAAGCCTGCGTCATCAGTAGGCACAAAAACGCGGCCCCGGCGAAGTATAGGGGCAGGTGGAACCGCTCAAGGCCTTCGCGCGTGCGGCGCAGGGCGATAAGTGCCGGCACCGCGAGCACGCCCAGCCACAAAACACTGCCGAACATAAACCCCATGCCGTCGTTGGTCCCGGGACGGCTTGAGCCGTAGTCCCACTTGTTGATGAAAAGCTGCGGCATGGTCAGAAAATGGTTTTCGTAATGAAAGAAACCGCCCGTCAGGCTTTCAACCGCTTGCACGTACTTCATTTCGGCCAGCGCCGGTAACCAGAAAAACGCCGACGCGGCCATGCCCAAGCCGATCGTTATGAAACCGCGGCCCGCCCACCGCCAATCGGGCGCCGCCACAATCACGAAGCCGACAATCAACGGCGTGGCGATCATCGCCGTAATGTTGTGCGTCAATACCAGCCCGGCGTACGCCAGGGACGCCACCACCGGGCCGAAACGCCCGACATCCTGAACGGTTCGCCAGATGCCCCAAAGAATCCACGGCAGCCAGGCGAAGCAGGCGAATTCCGCGATGCCGACGCGTACGTAAATGTCTACCAGCAAATAGGGCGCCACGCCGTAAGCCGCCGCCGCGGCCGCCGCGCCGTCCCAGTCGATCAGTTCGCCCGCCAGCAAAAACATTCCCAACACCGCGGCCGCCCAAAAGAGCAGATACGCCAGCTTCAACGACCACATGCCGTCGAAACCGCATAGTCGAAAGGACTCGATCACGTAGTAGGTAAGCGGCGCGTAGAAATTGAAAATCGGACTGCCCAGGCGGTTGTAGAAATCGGGAACCCAACGCGGCGTGAAATCGCCGTTCGACACCGATTGGTGAAAGGCCTCGGCCCGCGAGAGGTCGACGTACGCGCTGTGCCCCGCGACTTGGTACGGGCGCAACAGCGGCCACGCCGCGAGCAGCAGCATCACACCGAGCAGAAGCAACGATAGAAATCGATTCACGGTGTCACCGCTCCCGACGAGTCATTCGTCTGATCCTCTCCGGCGGGCGTCGGAGCGTCGTTGGTAGTCGCTTCGTCCGTGCTTTCTACGGTACCTTTTTTTGCATCGGGCCGCAAAATCTCCGGGTCGATCGCCAGCAACTTTTCCAGCACCGCTTCGGCCTTTTGCTCGTTGCCCAGCTTCAGGTGCGCGCGGGCCAGATAGTAAAGCACCCACGGGTCCGGACGCGTCGCGAAGGCCTGCTCGTATTCGCCGACGGCGCGCGTGTAATCCTCGCGCACCATGAAGTTGTTGCCGCGCACCTGGTGATACAAGCCCGGCTCCGTACGTGGGAGAAACGGTAGCGCCAACAGAAAAATGAAAACCGCCGCCAACACGACCGCCGGAGCCGCCATGTCCCATTTGCCTCGTTTCCGGCGGAACATGCCGTTACCTTGGGCGACGAAAAGCCACGTCGTGGCCAGCAGCACTGCCGCCGCGATCTGCGCGACGCGGTCAGGCAAGCCCAAAATATTGCCCGGCCCAAGACCTTCCCGCCACAAGGGGAGGGCGAATTCCCACAGGGGATTGGCTAGGCGTTCGGGCATCTGCGGCTCGGCGAAAACACCCACAAGCGCCAACACGCTGGAGGCTGCGGCCAGCAAGAAAAACAAATCGGCGCGGCGCGGACTGCGGGATGCCGCCAACGCGGCGACCAGGATCAGCGGACCGAAAACCGGTGTCAGGTGGCGACAGGCCAGGCAGGCGCCGCCTCCGGCTTCGAAGTAGCCGGAAAAGACGAATAGGTACGCCAGGACCATGCCGCCGAGTAAAAACTGCTCGGCGCGACGCTGCCGGAACGCGATCGGCAATCCCGCCAAACCCATCAGCAACAGCGGGCTCCAAAAGAAAACGCCCTTGCCCGGCGAGAGCGTGATCTCGAAGAAGTTGCCGAGCGTCGGCAGGTTGATGCCCATGAAACCCTGGTTCATAGCGCCGAAATAGCGCGGGTCCTTGACGATGGAATAGCCGAGTCGAAAGGGATCGCCGAAGTTCGCGTAATTGATCGCCAGGATCACCAACAACGGTGCCGCCGCGCCCAACGCCGCGAACACGGCGACGCGGCTGACCCGGCGTTCGAATAGCAGCAAGTAAATCCCGGCGATCAAACCGAGCACCGCGACCGGGTACTCCGTGGCGATGGCCGCGCCGAAACATACTCCGGCCACGACCAGCGAGCGCACCGATTCGGGTTCGCGGCGGTAATCCACGAGAAACAGTACGCCCAACATGATGAAATTCGCCACGTAACCGTGCCCGAACAGCATGGCGAAATACGCCCAGCCGACCGTGCTCACGCAATACGCCACCGCCGCCGTGTCGCGGGTGATGCCTTCCACGCCCCACGCGGGCAGTCGCCGGTGCAGCCACCACGCGGTAAACAAGGTAAACAGCGTCAAGGTAAGGAGGCGGCACGCGTGGCGCGCGGCATCGAAGTTGTCCGTAATTAGCCGCACCAGCGCGTAGGCGGGCACGTTGATCAGCGATACGCCCGGCGCTTTGTCGTTGTAGAACTTGCCGCCGTGCGTGGCCAAATCATTGGTTTGGGAAGCGTAGGAACCCAACTCCGTGGTGCCCGCGTCGACGATCCGCACGGTCGTGGCAAAGCGCACCATCACGTTGCTGCCGGCATGACGGGTGGCGGGCAGGGCAAGCAAAAGCAGCAACAAAATCCACACCGATCGCATCGAACCGGTACGCGACGCGGTCGTCATACAAACCTCCCTGAGATGCGCCTTTCAGCTTATCATAGTTCACCTCGCTTGTGAGCCGTATGCCCGCGTGCCAAAATGCCGTGATGCTCTATCTGCTTCATCATTTGCTGCTTACCGCGGCGTTCACGGCCCCGGTGCTTTTGGTCGCCGCGCGTCTTGCTGCATGGGCCGTGCCGGAAGACGACGCCCCCCTGCGCCTACTCGCCGCCTTACTGATTGCCTTCGGATTCGTGACCGGCGTCGGCGGAATCTTGGGGATCGTCGGTTTGCTTGGCGTGCCGGGCTATCTGGTGTTGTTGTGGGGCGGCGCTGCGGCGGCGTGGTTTGGCCCCCAACCACCAACCGCGACTCGCGTTGCGTCCCCCTCGTGGTCGCGAAGCGGCGTCGCCCTCGCCGGATTGGTTTTGGCCGCCGCGGCGGTACACGCGGGCTACTTGGGCGCCAAGCTCGCCCAACCGGCAGTCGAGTACGACGCGCTGACTTACCACCTGCATTTCCCGGCGCAGTGGCTCGCCGCGGGGCGCGTGTTTCTCATCGATACCCCTTTCGGCGATGCCGCGCCCGGTTACGCCCCGGCCACCGGTGAACTCTGGTACGCGTGGCTGATGGCCCCCTGGCGGGGCGCGGTCGACAACGTCTTCGCCTTCAAGCTCAGCGGCGTGGACGCCCTGGCGAAAGTCGGCCAATTTCCCTTTTTGATCCTGGCGCTCGCCGCTTTGGCAGCAATGGGACGACGGTTGGTAGGCAAACACTCCGCCGCGTACCTTCCGGCCGCGATGTTCGCGCTGGTGCCGTGGGTGATTCGCCAGGCGTCGAGCCCGGCGGTCGATCTGATGATGTCCTCGTTGCTGTTGACCGCGCTGGCCTTTGCCGTGGAGCACGCCCATCGCAGCGATCGCCGTTTCGCGCTGTTCGCCGGGGCTTCGCTGGGTCTGGCGGCGGGGGTGAAGTTTCTGGCGCTCAGCTATGCGCCTCTGGTGGCCGCGCCCTTGCTTGTGACCTTCGTGCGTCGCCGCGAGAAACGCCTGTTCGCCTGGTGGCTCGGCGCGGCGGCGGTGACGGCGGCCCCGTGGTATGTGCGCAACTGGATCGTCACCGGCAATCCGCTGTTCCCGTTGCATGTCTCGCTCGGCTCGCTCAGTTTATTTTCCGGCGCGTTCACGCGCGAGGCGATGCTGGCCAGTCCCTTCCATGTGCCAAGCTTCATTGACGCGCTGCCGGTCATCGGCCAGGCCTTCGGTTTTTGGTTCGTACCGGTTGCGCTGATTGGCGTAGTCGGCGGGTTGATCGCCGCTTGGCGGGAACCGCGCTGGCGAATGGTCGGCTGGATCGCGCCGGTGGCCCTAGTGTGGCATTTTCTGATCGTGCCCTACAGTTCGCAAGACCGCTTCCTCTTATGGATCGTTGCGCTGACTTTGCTGCCGTGGGCGTGGTTGGGCGCAAAGGCGCGCGAAAGCCGTGTGGCCTCGTACGTTACCGGCGTTGTGATCGCGGCCACGGTTGTGATGGTGTTGGTGGGCGGCGAGTTTTTCGATAGTCGCTACCTGCGTTCGGTGCTCGCGTGGCGGGGATGGCCGCTGGCGCTACTCGTGTTGGCGACGATGGCCCTCGTGTTTTACCTGATGCGGCGACGCGTTTTTCGTGGATTGGCCGTGGCGTTCGCGGTCGGATCGCTTTTGGCGGTTATCGCCGCACAACCGACCGGCGGCGTGTTCGTCAAGACCGACATCAACGCCCTGCGCCACCTGCCTTTGCGGGGGTATCAGCGCATTTGGGAAACGCGCCCCGAATGCGTGGCCTACGCCGGGCGCAACCGGCCGTATTATCTGGCGGGCCGCGGCGGATTGACGCGCGTTCGCTACCTCAACCTCGACGGCGGCGACAAGCTGCTGCACGATTATGTCGGTGAGTCGGCTGCGGCCGGGGATTTGGACCGCACGCGTGAGAAGGCTCCGTGGCGTCGCGCGAATCCGAACCCCGAGGCTTGGCTGGAAAATCTTCGTAAGCAGGGCGTGGAGTATCTCTTCGTCGAGACACTTTCGCCGTCCGAACGCCGCTTTCTGCGCGCCGAATCCGCCGGGTTCCCCGTCGAATTCACTTGGGCTACCGGAGACTTCGCCACCGACTTCTCACCGGTCATAACGACAAAGGATTTCGCCCTGTTTCGGCTCACGCGATTCGAGTGACGGTAACATTACGCGCCCGAGCGGCGATCGTGCACGAATGACCCTACTGCAGATACCCCAATCCCTTGAGGGTTTCGTCGAGTTTCTTGTCGAGGTTTTTTTGAGTGTCTTCGCCCACGTGTAGGGACTTGCGTATTTTGCGGTGGGTTTTCTTGTTGTAGCGAAATTGCCGCTTCATGCCGTTGGCGGTTTGCCGGCGGTTGACCGCCACGTCGTTCGCTTCTTCTTTGTCCAACCGCAGATCAAACATGCTGAATTTCAGCCTGCCGCGGCGTTTGCCGTAGGGGCGGATCGCGTGCAGCTTGACGCCGTCGGGTGCCAACATCGCCGACCAATGAACCTTTTTGTTCCCCGTGGGCAGCACGCCGGTCGCGGTCTCGGCGAATAGCGGACGCCTCTCTAAGCGTTTGCCCTTGGCGATGGCCGGAACCAGGCTTAATCCCTGGTGTAGAAAACGCTTCGTCTTGATACCCAGCGCGTCGAGGGCGGTGGGGAAAAAGTCGAGCAGACTCACCGCGTCATCGATCACCGACGAGGCCGTCTCCATCCAAGGGATGCGAACGATGAGCGGAATGCGGATCACTTCTTCGTAACAGGTTTTCTTGTGCGCCACCTGTCCGTGATCGAGAAATTCCTCGCCGTGGTCGGAGGTGATCCAGATCAGCGTATTCTGCATCAGGCCGCGCTGCTCGAGCCCGGCAAGCAGATCGCCCAGCGCATCGTCGGTGTAACGGATTTCGCCGTCGTATAGCGCAAGCAGATGCTTCAGGTCGCGTTTCGGATACCCGGGCGCAAGTTCCCCGTGCTCTCGCTCGGCGATACGCAAGCCGTCTTCGTCACCCTCGTAACCGGGATCGAAAAGATCGACGTATTCCTGCGGCGGATTGTAGTCGTGGTGCACGTCCCAGTAGTGCAGGAAAAGAAAAAACGGTTGGTCGCGATTTTGGTCGATCCAATCCAAGCCCCGCTTGGTGACGTCCGGGCCGACTTTGCGGCGCAGGCTTTTGATCGGCAGCAAATCCATCAATTCGGTGTCGTAGGTGTCGAAGCCGCGCTGCAAACCGTAAAACGTCCAAAGGAAAGGTGCGCACACCACCGCGCCGGTCCGGTACCCGTGGGCTTGTAGAATTTCGCCGAGGGTCGGCAATTCGGGGCCGAGCACCGAACGCTCTTGATCCACGCCGTGCGTATCCGGATAAAGCCCGGTAAGCAGACTGGCGTGGCTGGGCAGGGTCCAGGGGCTGGGCGCGTAGGCTCGCTGGAAACGCACCGCGGATTCACCGAAGGCGTCGAGCTTCGGCGTCGTCGGTTTGTCATAGCCGTAGCTACCGACGTGGTCCCAACGCAAGGAATCGATGGTGATCAGCAAGACGTTGCGCGGCGGTCCGGCCAGCGGCGTGGCGGCGATGGGCGTACGATTCCCCTCTGCGTCGTGGTTACCGGCCCCGCGGCTGTGGTTGCCATTGGGCTTGCAGGATACGACCACAAAAAGCAGGAGAACGACACACCAAATCCGAGATGTCTGCCCGTATCGAGTCAAAAAGTGCCCCTTATTTTGGCGTTCAGAATACCAATCGAGCGCCGTGGGGCAAGGTGGGGAGGATAATTGAGACGAAACCGGTTTTTGTCGACCGCGCTTCACGGCCGGTTGGCGTCCCGGCAAGCTATGAATGACCGGCGGCTTTTGCTATGATCCGGCAACTTTGACTCACAGGTGAAAGAGAGAATTCGTGTTGGGAAGCGGCGAGAAGAAAATCCTGTCACTCGATTTTGCCCGGTCGAACTGGCCGGGGATTGCGGCCTTTGTGTTTTTTCTTGCCGGGTTTCCGCTATTTAAGCAGTGGCAATGGGTGTTTTTCCTACCCGTGTTTCTGTTTTTGCTCTTCAAACTCAAACACGAGTGGTGGCCGGCGTATTTGACCGCGGCGCTCTACACCTTGTGTTTCCCGCATGCCGGGCTCGGATTTCTTGCCTTCATCTGCCTGGCCCCGGTCCTCGTATTGGCGATGGACGCCGAGCGTGCCAAGACCGCCATGTTCTTCGGTTTCCTCGCCGGCTTTCTCGGCAGTCTGGGAAAGGTCTATTGGATCGTCTATCCGATTACCTACTTCTCTCCGATTCCCTTTGCCGTCGGGATTTTGGTGACGACGGTTGTCTGCCTGTGCCTCGGCGCGTTCTGGAGTTGGAACTTCGGCGTGCTGCACTGGGCGGTTAAAAAGGGCCGGCTGCCCCTTTGGCTGGTCTTCCCGCTCGGTTGGATTTTCTGGGATTTCTGGTTGACGTGGTTTCTGACCGGTTTCCCCTGGGACCTGCTGGGCAACGCCGCGTATCACATTCCGTACTTCAACCAGACCTTCGATCTGTTCGGGTCGCTTTCGGTCGGCCTTGTTTTCGCCCTAAGCAACGTCATGTTCGCAGAACTGTGGTGGTATCGCCGCGGCCGGCGGACGACCCTGCCGCGCCGTTTGATTACCGCGGTCGTCGTGATCGTGCTGGCCGGCTTCGCGTACGGCGTCATTCGCTCCGGTCAGATCGAAAACCGCATGAAAGAGGGCACGGCCGTCAAGGTCGGTTTCGTGCAGGGGAATGTCGATCAAAACCGCAAGTGGAAGCCGGAATATCGGTCCTGGATATTCGATAACTTCGGGAAATTGGCGCGCCGGGTCAAAGCCGAGGGCGCGGAGTTGATCATCTTTCCCGAAACGTCGATTCCGGTTCGGCAACGACGCTGGCGTCCGCTGAACGAGAGAGTTCGGCACTATGCCGTCGAAAACAACGCTTGGGTGTTGACCGGAGTGCCCACCTCGGGCAAGCGGCTGAACCGCGACGACCCCCGCGGTCAGTACACCAGCCACAACAGCGCCGTCCTGGTGAATCCGGCCGGCATCGACGTGCAATGGTACGACAAAAACCGCTTGGTGCTCTTTAGCGAATACATCCCCTTTAAGCACCACTTCCAGGCCGGCCTCGACTTTTTCACGAACCTCCTGGGGCTGCCGCGCAAAAGAATCGCCGGCACGCTGAACTTCGAGACCGGCGGCTACTACGCCATGATGCCTTATCCCAAAGCGCCGTTCTCGGTGTTCATCTGCTACGAGGCGGTCTATCCCGAAGTCGTCCGACGCCAAAACGCGCTGGGTGCTAAATTCTTGGTGACGATCACCAACGACGCTTGGTTCGGCCCGACCTCCGCTCCTTATCAACATTGGGCGCAGGTGGGCATTCGCGCGATCGAAAACCGCCGCTGGGTGGCCCGCGCCGCCAATACCGGCATCTCAGGTATCATCGACCCGTTGGGGCGAACGGTTCAAAAAACCGGCCTTTACGTCGAGGCCGCTCCGGTCGGCACTGTCTACGCGATGGACACCGTCAGCCTCTATCAACGCACAGGAAATCTTTTCCCTTACTTGTGCATTGTCATCTATCTTGGTCTCTTGATATTCGTAGTGGCGCGCCGACTGCGCGACCGCAAGGAGAAATAACGATGTTGGAAGATTTTGCCGAGCGCATCTCGGAAGCACGCGAAAAACTTGAAGAACTTCGGGGGTATCTTTGATCTGGCCGCCAAGCGCGACCGCCTCGGCCAACTAGTAGAACAAATCGCTGCCCCCGGATTCTGGGACAACAACGAAGCCACCCGTCCGTTTCTCAAAGAAAAAAGTGACCTGGAAAAAGAACTCGCCGAATGGCGCGGGCTCGAATCCGCCGTCGAAGAAATGGAAGTCACTTTCGAACTTGCGCAAGAAGCCCAAGACGACGACTTAGCCGCCGAAGTGCCCGGCAAGGTGAAAAAGGTCGAAAAAACCCTGAGTAACATGGAACTGGAGATGCTTTTCTCCGAAGAGGCCGACAGCGCCGACGCGATCATGGAGATCCACTCCGGCGCCGGGGGCACCGAAGCCGCCGATTGGGCGTCGATGTTGCTGCGCATGTACCTGCGGTACGCCGAACGGCGCGGTTTCGACGTGGAGGAAATCGATTATCAACCCGGCGATGAGGCGGGTCTGAAAAGCGTCACCCTTGAAATCAAAGGCAAAAATGTCTACGGCCTGCTGAAGGCGGAAATCGGCATTCACCGCTTGGTGCGCATCAGTCCTTTCGATGCCAGCAGCCGCCGACACACCTCGTTTGCCAGCGTTTTCGTGTACCCGGATATCGAGGACGAGGTCGAAATCGAGGTCGACGAGAAAGACCTTCGCATCGACACCTATCGAGCCAGCGGAGCCGGGGGGCAGCACGTCAACAAGACCAGCAGCGCCGTACGGATCACGCACTTCCCGACCGGGATTGTCGTTCAGTGCCAGAATGAGCGCAGCCAGCACCGCAACAAGGCGACCGCTTTCAAGCTGTTGCGCGCCCGCCTTTACCAACTGGAACTACAGAAAAAACAAGACGAAATCGCCGCTTTGAATGCCGACAAAAAAGAGATCGGTTGGGGGAGCCAGATTCGCTCGTATGTGCTGCATCCGTACCGTATGGCCAAAGACCTGCGTACCGCCGTGGAAACCGGAAATGTCGACGCCGTTCTCGATGGCGATCTCGACCGCTTTATCGAAGCCTATTTGTTTTCACTTCGGCAGTGATCGCTTGACAGGATAGCGCGAAAAAACATAGGGTGACGCGTTTTTCCGAATGGCTGAAACGAGAGGAAAAATGCCCGAAGATACTAACAAGATCATCGAGCAGCGCCGCGAAAAACTAGCGGCCCTGCGCGAGATGGGAATCAATCCGTTTCCCACGACTCGCCCGGTAAGCCATGGCGCCGGGGAGTTGCACCAGCTATTCGGCGAAATGAGCGCCGAGGAGCTCGAGGAAGCAGGCGCGCGTGTGTCGATCGCCGGCCGCATCAAGGCCATCCGCGATTTCGGCAACGCGGTTTTCGCCGACGTGTACGACTGCTCAGGCCGTGTCCAAGCCTTGCTGATCAAGAAGATAGTGGGCCCCGAAAATCATAAATTATTCAAGAAAAGCGCAGACATAGGCGACTTTTTCTGGTTTGAGGGGCGGGTGGCGAAAACGCGGACGGGCGAACTGTCGGTGGCCGCGGAGGATTGCGCGCTGCTGTCCAAGGCGCTGCGCCCGCTGCCCGAAAAGTGGCACGGTCTTGTGGACCAGGAAACCCGGTATCGGCAGCGCTACGTCGATTTAATTGCCAACCCCGACGTCGTCGAAGTGTTTCGTGCTCGCAGTGAGATCGTGCGGCTCGTGCGGGTGTTTTTCGCCGAGCGTGATTTCATCGAAGTCGAGACGCCCATGCTGCAACCCCTGGCGGGCGGAGCCAACGCCAGGCCGTTCACCACGCACCACAACGCGCTGGACATGGAACTGTTTATGCGCATCGCGCCTGAACTCTATTTGAAGCGATTGGTCGTCGGCGGCTTCGAGCGGGTCTACGAAATCAACCGCAACTTCCGCAACGAAGGCATCAGCATCAAGCACAATCCCGAGTTCACGATGCTGGAGTTCTACGAGGCCTATACTACCTACGAAAAGCTCATGGAACTCACCGAAGAACTGTTTTGCTTCCTGAGTGAAAGCATTTACGGCGCTATTGAGTTCCCCTATCAGGGGCAGACGATCAAGCTGGAACGCCCTTGGCGGCGACTGACCATGGCCGACTCCGTAACGCAGTTCACCGACCTGACCGAGGCGGACCTGCAGAACATGGAGCGCATGCAGGAATTCTGCGCGCGGCACGAGATCATAATCGAAGGCCGGCCAAGCGCCGGGCGTCTCCTGAACGCGATATTCGAGGCGAAGGTTGAAGATCGGCTGATTCAACCCACTTTCATCTACCATTATCCGACCGAAATCAGCCCGCTGGCACGGCGGAATGACGAGAACCCGGAGGTTGTCGATCGTTTCGAGTTGTTCATCTACGGGCGAGAAATCGCCAACGGTTTCAACGAGTTGGCCGACCCAGAAGATCAACGGCAGCGCTTCTTGGATCAGTTGGCCGCGAAACAAGCGGGCGACGAGGAAGCCCACGAATACGACGGCGATTACATTCGCGCGCTTGAATACGGACTTCCGCCCACGGCGGGGGAGGGGATCGGGATCGACCGACTGGTCATGCTGCTTACCGATCAACCCAGCATTCGGGACGTGATCCTATTTCCGCTCTTGAGAAAGGAACAGTCCTGAGGCGATGAGATTTTCGCGCTTTGTCGGTTTGCGATTTCTGCGACCGAAACGCCGCCAAGTGGCGCTTTCGATCATTAGCCTGATTGCGCTTATCGGCGTGGCGGTCGGCGTGGCGACGCTTATCGTCGTGCTGTCTGTAATTACCGGCTTTCAAGACGACGTGACCGAGCAAATCCTCGGCACCTTAAGCCACACCGTGGTCTTGTCGCACAACGGGCGCATCGAAGACTGGCGCGAAACAACAAAGAAAATCCTGCAGATCGAGGGCGTAAAGGCCGCGACGCCGTTTGTCATCGGGGAGGTGATGGCCAACACGGCCGACCGCGCCACCGGTGTGATTTTAAGGGGTATCGATTCCGAATCCGCCAGCGGCGTGAACAACATCGCCAAAAGCATGCAGTCCGGCTCGCTCGAGGAACTACACGAAAAGCACTCGCCCTTGACGATGCCGGGCTCCGAAAACAGCGACCGCAAGTATCCGGGTATCATTCTGGGCCGGGATTTGGCCGCGACGCTGCGGGTCTTCGACAAGGAAGAATTGAACGTCGTCAACCCGATTGGTGATATCGGCCCGTTCGGCGTCGTGCCTAAAACGACCAAATTTGTGATCGTCGGCGAATTCGCGACGGGATTTTACGATTTCGATACGAAATTCGCGTATATCGACTTGGCCGAGGCGCAGAAGTTCTTCGACTACGGCGACACGGTGACCGGCATCGAACTGCGCCTAGACGACATCTGGAACGCGCAGGTCGTGGCCGACCGCATTCGCGCCGACCTGGGCTGGCCCTTCTGGGCAAAAACCTGGCAGGATATGAACCGCAGCCTGTTTTCGGCGCTCAAGCTGGAAAAACTCGTCATGTTCGTCTTGCTGGGCCTCATTGTGTTCGTGGCCTCGCTGAACATTTTCTCGGTGCTCTACATGGTTGTGATGGACAAGCAGAAGAGTATCGCCATGCTGCGGGCGATGGGCGCTTCAGCCCGGCAGATTCGCGCCATCGTCATGGTGCAGGGGATGTTCCTGGGGTTGCTGGGCAGCGTTTTGGGAACCGGCATAGGGTTGTTTATGTGTTGGCTGCAAATCGAACACAAGATTGTGAAAATCGATCCCACCGTGTATTTTATCGACACTCTGCCGATGACGCTGCGCGTGTCGGATCTGGCGATGATTCTGGTTTTCTCGTTGGGCTTCATTTTTGTGGCAACGTGGATTCCCGCCCGGGTGGCGGCACGGTTGGATCCGGTTCGCACCCTTCGGTATGAATAAGGACGACGATGGCATTGCTGGAAACCAAAAACCTGACCAAAACCTACTTCGATGTCGGTGCGCCGATCGAAGTGTTGCGCGGCGTGAATCTAAACATGCCGCAGGGCGACATGCTCGCCGTGGTCGGGGAGTCCGGCGCCGGAAAATCGACCTTGCTCTACGTAATCGGAGGACTGGAACACCCGACCTCCGGCCAAGTCTATTTTGACGACCGGCTGGTGAACGGCTCGGCGGACAACGACAGTACCCTCCCGCACGGGAAGACAGACACCACCAGTGAACCGGCGCCGGCCCGGCCGCGTCCATACAAAACCGACGCCGCTCTTTCCGCGTTCCGCAATCGGTCCATCGGCTTCGTGTTCCAATTCCACGGACTGATTCCGGAATTCGATTCCCTGGAAAACACCATGATGCCGGCGTTGATTGCGGGCTTGGATCGCAAAGCCGCCGCCGATCGCGCCACCGAAAAATTGGAAAAACTGGGCCTCGGAGACCGCTTGGCCCATAAGCCGGGCGAACTCTCCGGCGGCGAGCAGCAGCGTGTCGCTTTCGCCCGCGCCCTGGTGATGGAACCGCAACTCATCCTGGCCGATGAACCTACCGGCAACCTCGATATCGCCACGGGCGAGAAATTATGGGACCTTATGTTCAAAATAAATGAAATCTGGCAGGCGAGTTTCATCGTCGTGACTCACAACGAGCGTTTGGCCGGACGACTGCCGCGGGTGTGTCGTTTGACCGACGGCCGACTTGAGGAGGCGTCGTGAAGGTTCGTTTCGCCCTGATTTTGGTCCTATTCGTTTGCGGGCTCGCCTCGGCGGCCGTGGCGCAGACGACGACGGAGATCATCACCGACATTCGCATCGAGGGAAGCAAACGTATCGAAGACGACGCCATACTTGCGGCCCTCGAAACCCGCCCCGGCGACCTGCTCGACTCCATGACCATCGACGCGGATTTGCGGGCCATATTTGAACTCGGATTTTTCGCCGACGTGCGCATCGAACTCGAAGACGCTCCCCGCGGGAAGACGATGGTGATCGTCGTCGAGGAAAAACCGGCGGTTAAGGAGTTCGTGTTCGAGGGCAACGACAAGGTCAAGGACGACAAGATCGAAGAAATTGTCGATCTCAAACCGAACACGATTCTGTCGATCGCGAAAATCAAAGAAAACATCGAACGCGTGCGGCAGCTTTACGAGGCCGAGGGCTTTTTCATGGTCGATATCGGCTACGAAATCGAGCCCTTGCCGAACAACCGCGTCAAGGTCGTCATTCGTATTACGGAATACCGCAAAATCTTCTTGAAGCGCATCGATTTCGTCGGTAACAACGCCTTCACCGACGAGGAACTGCGCAAAGTGCTGCAGACCAAGCAGGGGCATGTGTTCAGCTTCATGGGCAACAGCGGCGTCTACCGCGAAACCATGTTTGCGCAGGATCTGCAACTGCTGCGCATGTATTACGCGAACGCGGGTTACTTCGTACAAATCGGGCAGCCGGTCGTCTCGCTGTCGGCCGATCGACGCTGGATGTACGTGTCGGTGGCGATCAACGAGGGGCCGCAGTACTACGTGGAAAGCGTCGACATCGAAGGCGAACTGCTGTTCAAAAAAGAAGACCTGATGGAACTGATCAGCGTAGAGGTCGGCGAGGTCTTCAACCGCGGGGAATTCGACAAATCCCTCGACAAATTGAAGAACCGCTACACCGACGTTGGCTACGCATTCGCCGACATCGAGCCCGGCGTCGAACCCGATCCGCAGACCCGCCGCGTGCGCATCAAGTTCACGGTAAACAAGGGCAAACTCGCCTACATTGAGCGAATCGAAATACTAGGCAACGACCGCACGCGCGATAAGGTTCTCCGCCGCGAGCTCTTTATTAAGGAAGGTGACCTCTTTTCCGGTCCGGGCATCCGCGCATCCAAGGCGCTGCTGATGCGGCGGGGCTACTTCGACGAAGTATCCGTCAAATGGAAACGCGGCAGCCGCGAGGACTTGGTGGTCGTGGTCATTGAAGTTGCTGAGAAGATGCAGGGGCAGTTCATCATCGGCGTAGGCTTCTCGAGTTTGGAGAATTTTGTCGGCACGGCGCAGATCAGCCACAACAACTTGTTCGGCTACGGCTGGAAGTTCTCGCTGCAAGGCGAACTCGGTCAATATCGCACGAACGGCACCATCCGTTTCCGCGAACCGTACCTGCTGGATACGCGCTGGATCTTCGGCCTTTCACTTAACTACACCGACCGCGATTACTTCTCGTTCCAGCGGCTGGACAAGGCGGCGATTGTCAGCCTCGGTCGCCCCTTGTATCTGGATATCCAGGCGCACTTGGCCTACACCTACCAAGATGTCGATATCCGCAACGTCGCCAGTAACGCGTCTTTGTTCTTGACGCTGCAAGAAGGCCGCAAAACGACCACAAGTGCCCGCGGCACGTTGCAGCGCGATACCGTCAACCATCCTTTCGATCCGACCGACGGCTCGCGGCTCTCATTCTCCACCGAATGGGCCAGCGAATCATTCGGCGGCGATCTGAACTTCCTCAAATACACCGCCATGGGCCGGCGCTACGTGCCGGTTGTGTGGGGCATTGCGATCATGGTCAACGGCGAGGCGGGATACGCCGACAACCTCGATTCCGGACGTTTGCCGGTGACCGAGCGTTACTTCCTCGGCGGCCTCAACAGCGTGCGCGGCTTCTTCTCGCGCAGCTTGGGCCCGCGGGAAACCAGCGTCATCCCGCGCAACCTGGCCAATCCGGCCACGACAACCGCCGAAGTGGAAAGCGTCATCGGCGGCAACAAATACCTGCAGGGCAACATTGAGCTGCTCATTCCGATCATCAAGCAGATCGGCATCAAGGGCGTGTTGTTCTACGACGTGGGCAATGCTTTTGTGGAAGAAGACTGGTATGATTTTCGGGATCTCCGTCAAAGCTGGGGGTTTGGTGTCCGATGGATCAGTCCAATCGGACCGTTGCGCTTTGAATGGGGTTTCCCGCTGTATAAACGCGATGACGAAGAGAATCAGGTGTTCGAGTTTGGTATCGGCACCTTCTTCTAGTCGAAAGGAGTCTCGCACATGCGAAAATGGATTATTGTCTCCGTCTGCCTGCTCGCGGTGGCCGTGGCCACGCCGGCGTGGGCCGGTAAGGTGGGTTTCGTCGATTTGCAGCGCGTTCTCGAACTGACTTCCCAGGGGCAGCAGATCAGCCGGGATATCGAGGCGCGGCAAAGCGAAGCGAAAATCAAGTTGAAGAAAATGGAACTCGAATTCGTGGCACTGCGCGACAGCTACGAGAAGACCAAAGACGCGCTAACCGACGAAGCCAAGGGCCAAAAGCAGCAGGAATTGCAGCAAATGTTAGGGAAACTGCAGCAAGGCGGGTACAAGGCGCAGATGGACCTCGAGGCGTTCAAACTCGAAAACTTCCGCACCGTCATCGCCAAAGTAAAAGGCGTCGCCGAAAAAATCGCCGGTGAAAAAGGCTTCGATCTCGTACTGCTTAAAGTCGAAGACGTCATGACCGAAGGCTCGGTCGTGCTGTACGGTTCAAGCTCGGTCGACCTGACCGACGAGGTCGTCCGCCGTATGAACCAATAAGGAACGTGCAATGAAGTTGCACGAGTTGGCTACGCTGCTCGGTGGGCGGCTTTGCGGCGACGGCGAAGTGGAAGTGACCGGTATCGCGCAGGTCGACGACGTGCGCGAGGACGAAATCACTTTCGTCGACGACACACGATACTTGGCGGCGGTAGCTGACCGCACGCCGGCCGCTGTCCTGGTCAGCGAAGAAATCCCCGATCTGAACCTCACGCAGATCATCGTGCCGGAACCGCGACTGGCTGCCATGCAGGCCGCCGCGGTCTTCGTGCCTGAACCTACCTTCGCTCCTGGCGTCGACACCGGCGCCTTGTGCGACGCCTCCGCGACCATCGACCCGACCGCTACGGTGATGGCCGGAGCGTACGTCGGCCCGCGGGCGCAAGTAGGCGCGCGCAGCGTCATCATGCCGCAGGTGTATGTCGGCGCCGACGCTGTCGTCGGAGCGGATTGCCGCCTGCATTCCGGCACCCGCGTCGGAGATCGCTGCCGATTGGGCGACCGCGTGATTTGCCACTTCAACGTGGCGATCGGCGGTGACGGCTACGGTTACTTCCGCTCGGCCGACGAACACGTGAAGATTCCCCAAAAGGGCATTGCCGTCATCGAAGACGACGTGGAAATCGGCGCGAATTCGTGCGTCGATCGAGCGACATTCGGGCGCACGGTTGTGGGCGCGGGCACGAAAATCGACAACCTCGTGCAAGTCGCGCACAACTGCCTGATCGGCAAGCGCTGCCTGCTGATTGCGCAAGTCGGGTTGGCCGGTTCGGTGGTCGTCGGGGATGACACCATCCTCGCCGGGCGCGTTGCGGTCGTGCCCCACGGGCGTATCGGCAAAGGCTGCGTCGTCGGCCCGCTGAGCGGCGTTACGAAGGATCTGCCCGATGGGTCGGTCGTCGCCGGCATGCCGGCCAAGAACCACATGGATTGGAAACGGGAACTGGCAGCGTTGACCAAAATGCCGACCGCGCTCAAGACCCTCAAGCGCCTCGAACGCCGTGTGGACGAACTGGAAGGGAAGTGAACGTGGCGCTCATCCACCCCACCGCGATCATCGATCCGAAAGCCGAGTTGGGCGAGGGCGTCCAGGTGGGTCCGTTCTGCGTGATCGAAGCCGACACCGTGGTAGGCGCGGGCTCTCGCCTGGAGTCGCACGCGGTGATCCGCCGGTGGACGACGGTCGGCCAGAACAATGTCGTGAAGGCCGGGACCGTGCTGGGCGGCGACCCGCAGCATCTGTCCTACCGCGGCGAAAAGACCGAATTGGTAATCGGAAATGACAACTGGTTCGGCGAGTACGCGACGATGCACCGCGCCACGTCGCCCGACACGCCGACTCGTATCGGCGATCACAACTACTTCATGGCATACAGCCACGTGGGGCACGATTGCCGCGTGGGTAACCACGTCGTTTTGACCAACTGCGCCGGTCTGGCCGGGCATTGTCACATCGAGGATCGCGTGCTGCTCGGCGGTTACTCCGGGGCCCATCAGGGAGTGCGCATCGGCACGATGGCCATGCTCGGCGGCGGTGCGCTGACCGGCAGGGACGTGTGTCCCTATCTCGTCATGCAGGGCGCGCCGGCTCAACCGCGCGGTCTTAACATCATCGGCATGCAACGCAACGGCGTCGACAAAGCGGCGCGGCGAGCGTTACAGCAGATGTATCGCATCATCTTTCTATTACCGCTGTCGCTACCCAATGCGATCGATAAAGTATGCGCTGAGGTACCGCTGGTGCCCGAAGTGGAGCGCTTTCTCGACTTCATCGCGGCCAGCGAACGCGGCATTGCCAGGAGGAAGGAACGTTGACGCAAACACCTGAGAAAATTCGCGCCGGAGTCGTCGGTGTCGGTCACATGGGCCGTTACCACGTCGTAGCCTACAGCGAACTGTTCAAAGTCGAAGTGATCGGCGTCTGCGACACCGACCCCGAAAAGGCCGAAGCCACCGCCGCGCCGTTTAACTACCCGTGGTTCACCGACTACCGCAACCTGTTCGGTAAGGTAGACGTCGTGTCCATCGCCGTACCCACCGAACTGCATTTCGCGGTCGCCAAGGATTTCCTTGAGCACGATATCCACGTCTTGCTGGAAAAGCCGGTTACGCCGACCCTCGCCGAAGCCGAGCAACTTTTCGAACTGGCCGCCAAGCGCAATCTCGCGCTGCACATCGGCCACGTCGAGCGTTTCAACGGCGCGTTGCAGGAAATGAAAAAGATTATCAGCAATCCGTTTTTGGTCGAGAGCCGCCGCATCGGCCCGTGGACCGGGCGCAGCGTCCAAACCGGCGTCGTGATGGACCTGATGATTCACGACATCGATATCGTCCTGAATCTGGTCGACAAACCCGTGGCCGACCTGCACGTCATGGGCCGCAAGGTGCGAAGCGATTACGAGGACATCGTCAGCCTGCATATCGATTTTGAAAACGGCGCGATGGGCTCGTTGCTCGCCAGCCGTGTCAGCGAAGAGAAGATCCGCACCCTGGACGTGCAGCAACGCGACGCCTACATCCACTTGGATTACGCCACACAAGACATTCAAATCCACCGCGGCGCCAGCAGCAGCTACCAGATCATGAGCAACTCGCTGAACTACCGCCAGGAAAGCGTCATCGAACGTTTGTTCGTACACCGCGGCAACCCGCTCAAGCACGAGATTCAGCACTTTCTCGACAACGCCATGGCCAACGGCGACCGGCTGATCAGCGTCGATAAGGAATTGCGCAGCTTGAAAGTCGCGCTCAAAGTGCTCGAGAAAATTCGGGATGCGTAACGTGGCGACAAAAGCCCCTCTCGGAATATTGGCCGGCGCGGGCAAAATGCCGCTCATGGCCGCGAAGACCGTTCGCGCGGCCGGGCGGCCGGTCGTCGCCGTGCAATTCGCCGAAACGGGTCAAAAGAAACTCGGCCGGTATTGCGACCAATGCGTCACGTTAAGCGTCGGCCACGCCGGGGCGATGCTTGACTACTTTACCCAACACGGCGTCAAAGAAATATTGCTGATCGGCAAGGTCGACAAGCAGTTGAATTTCGCCGATATCGAGTTCGACGCCGCCGCTCTGACCATGCTGGCCCGGCTGCCCGATCGCCAGGATTCTTCCCTGTTCGGCGTGATCGCCGATGAGTTGAAGAGCCGCGGTATGCGTGTGGCGAAACAGACGATTATCCTCGCCGATTTACTCGTTCCCGAAGGCCACTTGGCAGGGCCGACCCCGGGGGATAAAGTCGCGCGCGATATCGCTTTAGGATTCGAAGTGGCAACCGCCGTCGCCGGCTACGACATCGGCCAGGCCGTGGCCGTGAAGGCCGGGACGGTGATCGCCGTGGAAGCCTTCGAGCATACTGACGCGTGCGTACGCCGCGCGGGAAAGCTCGCCGGAAGAGGCCTGACCGTGTGCAAAGTTTCGCGGCCGAAGCAAGACCCGCGCTTCGACGTGCCGACCATCGGGCCGAGTACGATCTCGACCCTGGCGCGTGTTGGGGCGACGGCGCTGGCGGTGGAGGCCGGGGCCGTGTTGCTGCTCGAACCCGAGAAAGTCTATGCCGCGGCGGACGCCCATGCGATTTCGCTTGTCGGCGTTTCGCAATCGTAAGGAGCTATGGCTGTGCAACAACGTAACTGCTTGCGCCTGTTGATGGTGCTTTTCGTGCTGTTCTGCTTCGCCGCGGCAAGCGCTGCCGCAGACGACGGCGATCAGGACGACCAGGACGACCAAGGCGACACCGAAGATCGAGACGACGATTCGAATCAAGTCGATCTGCAGAAAAAAATCGAAACCCTGGAGAAGCGAATCGAAGAATTGGAAAACCAGCCGCGCAATCCGAAACCGGGGCATATCGAGGGCTTGGATTGGGATCGCGACCGCGACGGCGTCGCGCTGGCCAACGGTTGGTATTTCACCTTCCACGGCGAGTTCCGCAGCCGCGCCCTGGTCGAGGCGAACACCCGCAACGCCTATACGAATTTCGGCGGCGAACGCGTCTTCGCCTACGATCCTGAATCGACACTCAGCAATGACTACGGCTGGTGGGATCAACGCCTGCAGATGGAAACGACGTTCAACTTCGGCGACACCGCCGACCTGATCATGCTCATGCAACTGGGCGATATCGTTTGGGGCTCGCAAGCGCCGGTGGTCGGCGGCAACGGTCAGGCCAAGTTCGACCGGGTGGACCTGTATTTCCGCGAACTGTATACGCGCATCGACCTCTACCCGATCCCCATGTACCTCGTGTTCGGCCGCATGCCGATCGATTTCCTCGGCAACCGCCTCATTATGGGTAACGAGCATGACGGCGCCTACACCTACTTCGGCCCCAAGTGGCTGACCGCCGGTCTCGGGGCCGTGCGCCAGTACGAGGGCGAAAACTACGAAATGAAAATGAAGTGGAACGACGATGAAGACACGTTCTTGGCGTGGATCCAAAGTCAAATCAACGACAACCACAAAGTGCAGGCCTTTGGTTGGGTGAACGATTGGAAAGTGACGCAGTTCCCGAACGTCGTCGCCCCCAACAGCCCGTTGCGACTGCTGCCGGAGTTCACGCAGGAGAAATACACGAGCCAAGAGAGCCAGCAATGGAACCTCGGCGCGAACTGGGTCGGCCAATTCGGCGATCTGACGCTCAACGCCGAGTACGATCACCAGTTCGGCAAGCTGTTGGCCAATGACGACGTCGAGGGAACGCAGGACATCAATTTCAAGGGCTTCGGCGGCATCGTGAAGGCCGACTACGCGATTACCGGCGCGGACACGCTGGCGCTGACCACCGGGTACGGTTCGGGCGACGACCCGGACACCATCGACTACGAAGGGTTCTTCGCGCCGGACAACGACTTCGGTATCCGTGACGACCTGATGGACGAGTACATCACTCGCGGCTACTTCTCGGTGTACGAGCACCTTTCCCCGGGCGCCGGCGTGCCGGGGCGGCTGCGCGACGGCCTGGGCAGCGGCGGCATCGAAAATACGATCTTCGCCAACCTGGGTCTCGATCTCGGTTTTCAAGACAACCATCACTACTACGTGAGTTGGGGTTATCTACGCGCGGCGGAGCAGAATCCCGACACCAACGACGCCGAAATCGGTTGGGAGCTGGACGCCCGGGTCGACTACCTGTTCTCCAACAACGTGATTTTCGCCGTCTACGGCGGCCACTTGTTTATGACCGGCGACTATTTCCGCACGAACGCACACGACGCGGCGCAGGTCTACTTCGAGTGGAAATTGGTGTGGTGACGTGGTCGAGCGGATCGCCGAAATCGACCGCTATCTCTTCTGCCTGATCAACAGCGGGTGGTCGAATCCCGCGCTGGACACCATCTTCGGCGTACTGACCAACCTTGGTGACGGCCTCGTGTTGCCCATATTCGGCGCACTGGGCCTTTACGCCTTCGACCGTAAAAATTGGCCGAAAAACTTCCTGACACTCGGCATCGTTGTGCTGTTGGGCGGTTTGTGGGTGCAAATCGTCAAAGAACTCGTGATGCGTCCGCGACCGATGAACGAACCGTGGTTCGGCATCGACGCCGCCGAGGCGATCAAGACGCAGGTCGTTTGGTTCCTGAACAAGAACATCTACGCGTTGCACTCGCCCGATCCAAACCTTTCCGATTTTCGCTTCCTACATGTTATCGGCGCCCAGCTAGGCTCGCGATCCTATCCCAGCGGGCACTCGGCTGCCGTCTTCGGCGTGGCGACCGCGATCAGCTACGCCTACCGGCGGTGGACCTACCTGCTGTTCATACCGGCCGCCTTCATCGCGATAAGCCGGATTTACGTCGGCGTTCACTTTCCCGTTGACGTGACCGTGGGCGCGGCAATCGGCGTGATCAACTCATGGGCTCTATTGGATTGGTTGAAACCCTACACCGGCTTCGGATTGGTGCGGCCGAAAAACTGGGCGCCGTCATCTTCGCCACCGGACGAGCCGCTTATCATGATCGTGGCCGGGGAAGCCAGCGCCGATACCTATGCCGCCCGGCTGATCCGCGCCATCCGCGAAAAAACCCCCGGTGCAAAGTTTGTGGGAGTGGGCGGCGAGCAAGCCGTGGGCGCGGGCCTCACCGCGCTGGGCAAAGCCGAAGAAATCGCCATCGTCGGCTTCACCGGCGTCGTGTCGGGTTTGTTCGCGCTGCGCCGCGTATACCGGGCGCTTCTCAAGGCGATGGACGAGCGTCGCCCCGACGTGCTGGTTTGCCTTGATTTACCCGACTTCAATCTAGCGTTGGCCAACCAGGCCAAGGGGCGGGGAATTCCGGTCGTGTACTACATCAGCCCGCAGGTATGGGCGTGGCGCACCGGGCGCATTGTCACCATTGCCGACCGCATCGATCATATGGTCGTGGCGCTACCCTTCGAGCGGGAACTCTACGAAAAACAAGACGTGGCCAGCAGTTTCTTCGGCCATCCGATCATGGAAACCATTGCGGCGTCGGCACCGGAGCGCGCGGCAACACGAAACCAACTCGGCCTCGATCCGGAACGCCCGGTCTTGGTGTTGGCGCCGGGCAGCCGCAAGAACGAAATTCTCCATTTGGCGCCGGTGCTGGCCGAAACGGCGGCGCTGGTGCGTGATGGAAACCCCGATGTCCAGTTCGTCGTGCCCTTAGCGCCGACGGTCGCCGAACAGGACGTGCGCCCGTACTTTTCCCGGTATGACGTCGAGGCGAAGTACTTGCGTGATGATTTTTTCACTCTGTTGGCCGTGGCCGACGCGGGCGTCATTACCAGCGGTACCGCCACGCTTGAGGCGGCCTTGGCCCGTTTGCCCCACGTCGTGGTCTACCGCGGCAACCGGCTCAACTTCGCGTTGGCCCGGCGTCTGGTAAAGACGGACAAGATCGGTCTGCCGAACATCGTTTTGGACCGGATTGCATTTCGCGAACTCATTCAGGAAGATTGCACGCCCGAGATCGTGGCAGCCGAAGCGCAGGATTTGTTGCGTGACGGCCCGGCCCGTGATGCCGCTTTGGAGGCTTGCGACCAAGTGCGCGCGGCGCTGACCCGTGGCGAAGTGAGCGCCCACGTGGCGGACGTCGTGCTTGATTTTGTGACGCGGCGGCACAGCCAAAAGGCAGTGAATGGCTAAAAAAGCGAGAGTCAAATTCTGGAAGGGCGAGGGCTGGCAGGAATTCCTGCGGCTGCTCGTCTACTTTAAGCCGTACACGGCGCTGGTGACCGTCGCTTTCGGCTGCGCGCTGCTGGTATCGGGCGCGGGTAGCGCCACCGCGTATCTGGTGAAGCCGGCAATGGACCGCATCTTCGCCAACCCCGACAAAAGCGAAGCCCGCATGTGGCTGCAGTTTCTGCCGTTTCTCGTCATTGGCATCTACGCGATGAAGGGCGTTTTCCGCTTCGTGCAAAACTACGTGTTGCGCGTGGTCGGCCAGCGTGTGATTCGCCGCATTCGCCAGGAGCTCTACGAAAAATACCAGATGCTCTCCGTCGACTACTACACGGATACCAACACGGGCGTGATGATGAGCCGCATCACCAACGACGTGAACATGATGGAGCGCGCGGTTTCCTCACTGACGAATTTGTTTCGCGAACCGGTGACGATTTTGGGTTTGGCGATTGTCGCGATCTTCATGTGGTGGGACATGGCGCTGATCATCATCGTCCTGTTTTCGCTGACGGCGTATCCGATCGTGCGTTTCGGCAAGAAGGTGCGCAAGTACACCAAGCGCGGCCAGGAGTCGATGGGCGAGTTGACTTCGATCCTGAAGGAAAACTTCACGGGTATTCGGGTCATCAAAGCCTTCGCGATGGAGAAGTACGAGCAGCAGCGCTTCGACGATGAAAACCAGCGCAACTACTCCGCGAACGTCAAACGTGTCAAATGGGAGGAAATCACGGCGCCCGCAATCGAGGCGCTGGGCAGCTTGGCGGCCGCGGCGGTGATTTTCTACGGCGGTATGCAAGTGATCGGCGACAAGATCTCGCCGGGTAGTTTTTTCAGTTTCCTCGCCGCGCTCGGCATGATGTACGAACCGATTAAGCGCACCGGGCGCATGAACAACGCGTTTCAATCGGCGTTGGCCGCGGCGCAGCGGGTGTTCGAAGTCGTGGATACAGTGGCCACGGTTGCCGACCCCCCGGGGGCACGGGAACTGCCGCCGGTCCGCGACGGCGTCCATCTGGAGAATGTTCATTTCCATTACGGCGATCCCAACGAGGCGGTCCTGCGCGGCGTGGACTTGGACGTGAAAATCGGCCAGACGGTGGCGATTGTCGGCGGCAGCGGCGCCGGGAAGACGACGCTTATCAATTTGATTCCCCGCTTCTACGACACGACCGGTGGGCGCGTGCTGATCGACGGCCACGATATTCGTGAACTGCGGTTGGAATCGCTGCGTCTGCAAATCGCCCTGGTGACCCAAGATACCTTCCTGTTCGACGACACGGTTCGCAACAACATCGCCTACGGGCAGGCGGAGGCCGAGTTCGACAAAGTCGTGCGCGTGGCCGAAATGGCGCATGCCCACGAGTTCATCACGTCCTTCCCCAACGGCTACGACACCCGCATCGGCGAACTGGGCGTGAAGCTCTCCGGCGGGCAACGCCAACGGCTGGCCATCGCGCGGGCGCTGTTCAAAAACGCGCCGATTCTCATTCTCGACGAGGCGACCAGCGCCCTAGATACCGAGTCCGAGCGCGAGGTGCAGCATGCGCTGGAAAACCTCATGCGCGGGCGTACGACCTTTGTGATTGCGCACCGACTTTCCACGATCCGCCGCGCCGACCGCATCGTCGTGTTGCGCGACGGGCAGGTCGTCGAAGATGGCGACCACGACGCGTTGATGGCGCGCAACGGCGAATACGCGCGCCTTTACAATCTGCAATTTCACGACCACGATTAGAGCGTGCGAAGCACTTTCCTCCGATTACTGGCCATCCTCGGCGCGATTCACCTCGTGCGGCTTATCGTTTCGCTGGGCGTCGGCATCATTCCCGATGAAGCCTACTACTGGACGTGGGGCCTGCAGCTTGACTGGTGCTATTGGGATCAACCCGGCGGCATCGCCTGGCTGCATGGCGGGTGGTCGGCGCTCTTCGGCAGTGGCTTGGTGTCGCTGCGGGTGCTGGCGACCCTCTGCTCCCTGGCCGGTTCGTTGTTGGTTTTCGGACTCGTACGGCGAACGATAGACGAGCAAACCGCATTTTGGGCGGCGCTACTCATGCAGGCGGTACCGCTTTTCGGAGCGGGCGGTGCGTTGGTTATGCACGACAGCTTGATGCTGCCGCTGATCGCCGCGGCGTGGTGGGTCCTCGCGCGCACGATACTCGACGATCGCCCGCGAGGTTGGATTGTCGTCGGCGCACTGCTGGCGCTGGCGCTCTATGCGAAGCTCAGCGCCATCATTTTCGCGTTCGGTTTGGTGACGACCGCGACACTAGATCCCGTTGGCCGACGCCATTTTAGGTCGCCGTGGCCGTATTTTGGGGCCGCAACGGTCGCAATTTGTGTCGTACCGGTCATCAAATGGAACGAAATGCATCAATGGGTCACATTTTTCGCCGTGCGAAAGCTGGCCGTCGACCCGGATATTGTGGGATGGCAACGGCTGCTTTCCCTCGGCGACTACCTCCTGGCGCAGTTGGGTATCGTCTCCCCCATTCTCGCTGTGCTCGGTTTTCTCGGCGCGCTATGGGCAGTGCGACAACGGGGCGAGCCATCCCGCGGCCTTCGGTTGCTGGCGGTGCCGGCCCTGTTTATCGCCGCCTACTTCGCGGTCAACAGTCTGCGGGCGAAAGTGCAAGGCAATTGGCCTGCCGTGATGTGGTTGGGTTTTCTGCCGCTGGCTATTGCATACGTCAAAGCCCGCGGTGATCGGATGCGCCGAGTCTTTGTGATCGGTCTGACCATTTCGTTGCTTGGACTCATCGCCGTGTATTTACAGGCGTTGTTGGGCGTTGTGCCCTTGAAGCCGGACATGAGCGACCAATCCTTTGGCTGGGGCGACGTAGCGCGACAAGTGCAGGAAAGGCGACAGTCGTTCGAAGGCGTACAACTGGCGACCAAGACCTATCAGACCGCCGCCGAACTGCGCTATCATTTGCCGGACCACCCGCCGATTTATACTGCGGATTACGCGCATCGCGGCAGTCAGTTTACGCTGTGGCAGGATTTTCGGAATTTGGCCGGGCGGGACGTGCTTTTCGTAGAAGAAGGGGGCATGCCGCGAAAATTCGCCCGGCATTTCGAGGAGGTGACCGAGTTGCCGCCGATCTTCCGCTTGCGAGGGAGTAAGAAAGTGGAGACATTGCGCGTCTATCATGCGCGTAATTTCCGGTTGGAAGGACAGGAGGCATTCTATATGCGGGATCCGGTCGGCCATCACCTGGAGCGACAGCGCCGGCGGATGGAAAGGAGCGCCGCGCCGTGATTTTCCTGTTTATCTACGCCCTGTTGGGAGTGCACCTCGCGCCCGCCGTGTTTTTCGTCGTGGTCGTTCTCGGCTTATTCAAACCAGGATTATGGGACGGTCTCGCCGCGCGTTTCGGCTTCGTGCCGCGCCGGACGGGCGAACGCCCGGTCGTCGTTTGGTGCGCTTCGCTGGGTGAGGTGAACACGGCGCAGGGCCTGATTCGCCGCTTCCTCAACGAAGGCGGCGCGCCGGTGCTGGTGGCGACGTTTACGCCGTCTGGATACGCCCGGGCGCGTGAATTGTTCGGCGAGCGAATCGCGACGATCGTGCCCGTCGATATTGCGCCGTTGGCGTATCGTTGGATGCGGCGGGTTGAACCGCGTTTGCTCGTGCTGTTCGAGACCGAATTGTGGCCGTGCGCAATTTTTGCGGCGCGGCGGACGGGCGCGAAAGTGGTGCTGGTCAACGGCCGTTTGTCGGACAGGAGTTATCGTTGGTATCGGATCATCCGTTGTGGTATGCGACCGGCGTTGGAGAAGTTGACCGCCGTTTTTCCGCAAAGCGACCTTTTCGCCAAGCGCTTTGCCGCATTGGGTGTTTCATCGGACAGAATGCAGGTGTTGGGTAGCTTGAAGTTCGACGTCGTCGCGCCTCCCGCGCCGAAAGAGGCGGCATACTACGAAAAATTCGCCGAAGGACGACGCGTTTTCGTGGCGGGATCGACGCACCCGGGCGAAGAGTCGCTGGTTGCGCAGGCCGTGTTTGAATTGCGTAAAACGCATCCCGATTTGGCTCTCGTCATCGCTCCGCGCCACGTTAATCGTTGCGACGAAGCGGCAGCGGATATTATGCGAAGCGGCTTGTCCCTGGCGCGGCGCGCGAGTTCCCGCGTCGAGGAAGCGGCGGAGGCCGACGTGCTTCTGGTTGATGTGCTCGGCGAACTTTCCTGGGTGTATGGAATTGGATTCGCCGCGTTCGTCGGCGGTTCGTTTGGGCGACGCGGCGGACAAAACGTGTTAGAGGCGGCGGTGCACGGCGTGCCGGTCGTGGTCGGGCCCTACACCCCGAATTTCCGCATGGAGGTCGCGGCGCTGCGGGCCGCGGGTGGCTTGACGGTGGTGGCGTCCGGGGTGGAACTCGCCGGGACGATCGAACTCTGGCTCAGCGATGCGGACGCGAGACAGACCGCCGGAACTGCGGCGCGCAGTGCGCTCGAATCTCACCAAGGCACCGTGGCGCGCACGTTCCAAGCTCTACAGGATTTACTCGACCGCTAGGGAAGCTTTCACTCAGCCGAAAGGTTGCGCAACGCGTCCTGGGCCGCCCGGGAGACATTGGCGTTGGCGTCGTGCGTAAACTTGCTGACGATGGATTTCGTGTCCTCGCCGCCGATGTTGCCGAGGGCGCGCAGGATGGCGGCGATGACTTTCTCGTTGGGACCGCGCTTGAACAAGCCGGCCAGCCCGCCCGGTTTAAGGGTTTTCTTGAGCGGGGGCACGGCACGCTCGTCGCCGATACGGCCGAACGCGCTGATGAGCTCCAAAGCCCATTCCTCATCGCGATCGACCAGGCCGGGTTCCAGCAGTCCCAACATGTATTCGATTGCCTGCGGTGAGCGGCGATGTCCCATGTGGTTGATGACGATCCGCCGGCTGCCTTCGTCGAGTTTCGGCAACATTTCGGCAAGGATTCCGTCGGCATTGTCGTTGCCGATTTTCACGAGCGTGGACAAACAGACTTTGCGCACCTGCTCGTTTTCATGCTTGGCGTGAGCGGCAACGGCGCGCTCGATGCCTTCGGGTAGGGCGCCGGCGGCCTTCATATCGCCGGCCAGGTGAATCAGGTTGCGCACGAAATACCAGGGGTGTTCCGGTTTCGACAGGTGGTCGCGGATTTGCGGGCCGGCGGCCTCGGGTATGCGAGTCAAGACATGCATCGCCTTTTTCCGCACGCGCATTTCTTCACTGTTGAGCAACAAATCGAACATCGTCATCACCGTCCGCGATTCATCGATACGCAGCAGAATCTGCAGGGCAAGGTCCGATTGTTTCTCGTCGGCCTCGGTGAACTGTTTCACCAGGTGGTCGAGCAATTCGGCGTGGGAGGTGATCTTTTTCTCGGCCATTTCGAGGAACTTGATTTTGACCGGATTATCTTCGTTGTCTTTCAGCGTGCTGATACCCTTGAAGACTTGAATGGCCAGATTGAAGTGACCTTCGTCGATCAAGCGGCCGAGGTCGGAAACCAGTGCGGCCAAGAACGCGGCGAAGACTCTTTGCTCCTTCTCGCGGCGGAAGTCGCGCAGCAGCAACCCGAAAATCGTACCGTGAAGAAGGTGGGCGTTCGCGTCCAGCAATTGTTGGCTAACCCGTACGATGGTGCCGGCCACGCGCAGACGGGTTTGTTCGTCCTCGCTTTGCACGTTCATATTGAGCTTTTCAAGAATCTTCTTGGCAACGTCCGGGCGCTTCATATCCACCAGGCGCAACAACAAGTCGGGGATGAAAGCCTCGATCTTTTCCTCGACAAGGAACGAGGGATCCTTCGACAATAACCGCCGCACTTTAAGAATGAGAAGCTTTTCCGGGGTCGGTGCTTCCTCGCGGAAATTGTGCACAACCGCCAACGCGCGGCGTGCTTTCTCCTCCAATTCCGGAGGTGATTTTTGGCGGCGGATTACGCCGAGCAGCTTCTTTAGCAGGTCCTCGGCTTTCTCCACTTCGGTTGATTCGACCTCGAAATCGGCCGGCGAAAGCCCTTCAATCCACCGCTGATACTTGCCCAAAAAGAGGTCGATGAGCGCCGATTTTTTCTTGAGCGAAAGTGTGGAGATGACGTGCGCTTTTAGTTCTTTATCGTGCGCGGGATTGTCGGCGAGGCGCGACAAGAGCATCTGACCGAGCGTGCGCGTCTTGAAATTCGTGACGATCGTCAGGAAGTCGTTGAGCAGCTTGGTTCGGACTGCCGGTTGCTTAAAACCGAAAATCGCTTGGCTGATTCCCTCGAAAGTCTTGGTCAGTTTGTGGACGCGATCGTCGCGTTCAGACTCGGCAGCATCCTGCCGCACGGTCAGAGTCTGCGACCGGATGGCGTCGAATAGTTCCGGACTCAGCGAGGGGGCGATATCGGCGGCGACGGCAACGGTTGTCATGTCCGTATCGGGCATCTCTTCGACTTGACGTATGTCCTCGTTGAACGCTTCGAGCATGCTGGAAATCAACGGGCCGACTTTATCGTAGTCGATGTTTTTCGCATCGGCGAGTTTGTCGAAATCGATGCGGCTTTTGATTTCCTTTAGCTTGGCTTCGGGAATCGCGAGTTCGCCGTCGCGCAATTTGGTCAGCAAATACTTAATGAAGGTGCTGTCTTGAAACCCCTCCGCGCTGATCGTCATATCGTCCCGCAAACCTTCCAGAGCGTTTATCTCCGCGACGACTTGGTCCTTGCGAATCGCCACGAAAACCTTGGCGTCAATGGTTATGTGTTCCACGCCGGTTTGTTGAAGCAGGTCGTTGATGGCGCCCATGGTCTTGAGCTCGTCCGGGTGGTGACCAAGCAACTCGATGAAATCTTTTAATTCCCGGGCGGTCAGCCCTTTGCTGAAAGTCAAACTGCGAACGTTGCGGTCCATGATGGTGGAAAGAAAGCGTACGACAAAGGCGAGGTTGGCCAACTTCTCCGGTAGCCGCTCGTCGTTGATCAGAATCTGCTTTTCGCTCTCGCTGACGGTGAACGAATCCATCTCTTCGAAAATTCGATCGAATTGCGAAGTGGCTCGTTCCAACGCCATTTTGATCAACGATGAACCCGTTGGATAACGCCTGATGTTGATGATTGTGCCACCGATCGCCTGAATCGAATCGAGGATCAACTTCAGTTG
The DNA here is from genome assembly GCA_030765525.1 of Candidatus Lernaella stagnicola. NCBI lineage: Bacteria > Candidatus Lernaellota > Candidatus Lernaellaia > Candidatus Lernaellales > Candidatus Lernaellaceae > Candidatus Lernaella > Candidatus Lernaella stagnicola. The sequence goes on along the minus strand of JAVCCK010000003.1, from coordinate 222,869 downwards.
GTCGGGAGTGAGCGGTTGGCTACTCATCGTTTTCCACTACCTTTTGTGACTCAAAACCAAACAAATACATGGGAACCCAATTGAGCCATTTTAGCCTGAGTTATCGCGACTCTGCAACAGAACCTCGTACTTTTTCATCGAAGTCAAAACGCGGCGCACATATCGATTCGTCTCCTGGTAAACAATTTCCGCGACGAACTGGGTTTGAGCGGCATCCCGTTTGTTGCGCAGCCACTTCCCGACCGCTTTCGGACCCGCGTTATATGCGGCGATGGCGTACGCCGGATCGCCGCCCAGTTCATCGAGCAAGTGCCGCAAATACCAGCAGCCAAATCGAATATTGGTCTCCGGATCGTACAAACTGTCTTCATCGTAGGCTTCGCCCAATCCTTGGGCAATCTGCGCCCCGGTTTGCGGAAGAATTTGCATCAAGCCCACCGCATACGCCGGGCTGACCACCTGCGCGCGGTATCCGGATTCATGCAGAATGATCGCAAAGGGAAGGGCAGGCGGTAGCCGGAATTGCTTGGCGTACTGCAATACCCAATCCTCGTAGCCGAGCGGCAGGTAGTACGGGTAATAGCCGTCCAACAACGAAACCCGAGAATTCTTGACGTAGTGATACACCCCGCCGCGGTACGCGCACTTGCGCGCCAGATCGTAGCGCTTGGCTCGGCGACAGATCTCGGCCAGCGCGTAATCTTCCGGCGGCGACAGCTTCTTGGGCAATTGCACGAACACCAATTCCGCCCCCGCCGCGCGCCACAAGCCGACGTCGGTCAGTTCGATGACGTGTCCCAGGGAATTTTTCAGTTCGTCGTATTCACGCCACCAACCGGCCGGCGGAGGTGCCAACGAGTAGCCGCCGGCGGCGGGCCGGGCCATATGGTCTTTCAAGTCGATGTACGGCGCCTTGCGTTGACGCAGTATGTCCGCGGCTAGAACCCCGTAGTAGTCGTGCGGGCGGTCCTTGTTGAGGCGATGCAGGGCCGCGAGGCCTTTCTCGACGCCTCCGGATTCCAGCAGCGCACGACCGCGCCAATATTTGTAGCGCCACGTTTCCTGAAAACGTCGGTTCGCCGCCGCTTGGGTGAAATAATTGATGGCGGTTTTTTTATGGCCCCGTTGAAAGGCCGTCCAACCGGCGAGCCAGCACGCCAGTTCGTTGCGGTTGCGGGTGGCTTGGCAACGCTTGGCGAAATAGGCGTGAGCTTTCGCGTAATCTCTTTCCTCGATGGCCAGCCAAGCTTTCTGGTAAGCGGCGGTCAAATGATAGGAGCCGGAGCCGTGCCGCGACACCCTGTCGTAGGCGCGCTTCACACCCTTGGCGTCGCCCAAGCGGGCGTACAATTTGCCCAGCTCGTGCAGGTTTTCCGCCGTTGGGGTTCCGCCGGCTGCAAACCTTTTTTCGTAGTAGACAACGGCCTGCTCGTTGTGGTGCGTACGGTAAAGCGAGTAGCCGGCCAGGCGCCACAATTCGCTCGTGGGGGCGACCGGCTTGCCGGCCCGGGTGCGCAGCGTCACCGAAGCGTGCAGCGCCGCCGCGGCTTGCTCGTACATATCCTTCTTCAACATGCGGCGACCGAGTTCTTCGGCATGCCGCGCCTGTGCGGGAAGGTCGCCGGGCAGCGCCCACTGATGATAGAGCGTCATGGCGCGTATTGTGTAGCGATGCGGGGGCAATTCGTTCAGCAGGCGTTTGGCCAGCGTAACGGCCGAGGCGTTCTGCCCCATCTCGTGTTGAAGTTCGGCGGCGCGCAGCAAATGAAAGGCTTTGCGGTTGACATCACCGCCCTCGTTGCCGGCGGTTAAGTGCAAGCGAACGGCGGTTTGCTTATCGCCGGCTTGGTCATGCGCCTTGGCCAGGCGATCCAAAACTCGCAATGCGACGGCGCGCGCACCGTGACTTTGCTGCAAAATGCGCAGCGTCTTGATGGCATCGGTATGCCGACCGGCCGCCGATTGCAGTCGCGCGGCTTCATCCAGGGCGCCATCGGCAACCGTTGGATAGGCTTGCGCGGCTCTTAAGAACAACGTGGCGGCGGCGATTGCGTCCCCCGCTTGCTCGGCCGCGCGGGCGCGGGCGACGTAGTGCGTGGCTCCCGGTTTGCCGGGGATCAAGGGTTCGGGCGTGGTCTCGGCAACCGGCGTCGGGGTCGGGGTTGGTGTGATCTCTCCGATTTCGACCGGCGGCTTGTCACCCATAGCCAAGGCGGCCCGCTGGTCGCAAGCCAAAACGAAGACCGCAATAGTCGCAAGCGCCACGGCCATCATGGCGGCAAAGAGCTGCGATCCGAAACGTCTGCAGGGTCGTGATTTCATGGGGATTGAGGGTATCACAAACATCACCGCAGCGGTAATTTCTTCAGGGGGTAGACCCGGAAAAAAGCGGAGCCGAAGGAAATTCGCCGGACGTCACTACAGTTGGATGCGGCGGGATTTGGCGAATCCCTGAATGACCATTTTTGCTTTGCGCAAATTTCCCAAGCGAAAGTGCTTCTTGCGCGTGCCGTCGAAGTCGTCATCGGCGATGATTTCGTTGCGGACCTCACGCTCCATCACGGTGAGAAAATTCAACACTTCCCGTAGCTTCTCCGGCGTTTTGAACCGACGAAGATTAGCTGAAGTGAAATTCATGTAACCATCAGCCACGGCTTTCGCCATCTCTCTCGGACTGCCGCCGAACGCCACGTTGGCCTCCTACTTGGTTGTTTTTCAAACCCTAACGTGCCCCAACTTCGGAAGCAAGTAGCAAGCGGCGGAAAGGCGCGCGGACGTTGCGCCGAACGGGCGATTTGTTTAGTATCGCTGCGTATTTCGGCGCGGTGCGCCGCGCGGGTGGAGGACGGGCATGCGAATCACCGGCGGAGAACTTCGCGGCCGGCGTTTGCATACCCCGGCTTCCAAGTATTTGCGACCGGCCTTGGAGCGGGTTCGGGAAGCGATCTTCAACATTCTCGGACCGCGGCTGGACGGCGCGAGGGTGCTCGACAGCTTCGCCGGCACCGGTCTGTTGGGGCTGGAATGTCTGTCGCGCGGTTCGGCTTTTGTGACCTTTGTGGAGTTGCACAAGCCGACGAGCCGGCATCTGGCGGCGTTGCTGCCCGCCTGGGGGCTGGAAGAGCGCGCGCGCCTGATTGTCGGCGACTTTCTTCGGGTGGCGCCGCGTTTGGCTGAGGACGGGCCGTACGACGTGGTATTTGTCGACCCCCCTTATCCAAAGGGACTGATAGATCGTTCGTTGGAAATCGTTGCCCAGTGCAAACTCGTGGCGCCCGACGGCCGGGTCGTGGCCAAGCAGCACCACAAGGAAGCGCTGGTTGCCCCGGTGGGGCTTTCAATCGTGGATCAGCGGACTTACGGTGATTCGAAAGTTACCTTTTTGACGGCGAGGGACACAACATGAGCGGTGGGAAACTAGCGGTATACGCCGGGAGCTTTGATCCGATTACAAACGGGCATGTGGATTTGATCAGACGGGCGCGTTGCGCCTTTGAGAATTTGATCATCGGCGTGGCCGTCAATCCACGAAAAAAGTACTTGTTTACGCCCGAAGAACGAATCGGGATGATTCGCGAAACCTTGGCCGACACGCGAATTCGCGTCGAAGCTTTTTCGGATCTGTTGATACATTACCTGATGAAAATAAACGCGAACGTGATCATCCGCGGCCTGCGGGCCGTGACCGATTTCGATTACGAATTCCAAATGGCGCTGACCAATCACAAGCTCGCGCCGAATATCGAAACCTTCTTCTTGATGGCCAGCGAACCGCACGTCTATTTATCCTCGAGCATGGTCAAGGAGATCGTGTATTTCAACGGCGACGTTTCCAGCATGGTGCCGCCGAACGTGCTCGAGGTGTTGCGAAGCAAGGTCGATCAAGTCAAAAAAGAACACATCGGATAGTCGAGGAATGCGATGACGTATGCCAAACGCGTGGGACAACTGAACCCGTCGATCACCCTGGCGGTTTCCGCCAAAGCCAAAGCGCTCAAAGCCGCCGGCGAAGACGTTGTGGCATTCGGCGCCGGCGAACCCGATTTCGATACGCCGGAGCACATCAAGGAAGCCGCCATCCAAGCCTTGCGTGACGGGATGACGCGCTACCTGCCTGCCGCCGGATGGCCGCCGCTGCGCGAAGCGGTCGCCGAGCGCTACACCCGCCTGTACGGCCTGCCGATGACCGGCAAAAACACGGTGATCACCGTGGGCGGCAAGCACGCGCTGTACAACATCTTTCAACTGCTGCTCGACCCGGGCGACGAGGCCATCATTCCGGCGCCCTATTGGGTGAGTTATCCGGAAATGGTGCGCCTGGCCGAAGGCGAGCCGGTGATCATCCCGACGACCGAGAAATCCGGTTTCCGTATCACGCCGGACCAGTTGCGCGACGCGATCAACTACCGCACGAGGGTCGTGGTGCTCAACAGCCCCTCGAATCCGACCGGTGCGGCCTACACGAAAAAGCAGTTGGCGGCGCTGGCGCAAATTGCGGTGGACAAGAAACTCTGGATCATTTCCGATGAAATTTACGAGGAACTGACCTACGGCCGCTTCCGTTTCACCAGCGTGCCTACGATCAGCCCGGAAATCGCGGCGCATACGCTGGTTGTGTCCGGCGCGGCGAAAACCTACGCCATGACCGGCTGGCGCATCGGCTGGGCGATCGGCCCGGAAGGTGTGATCGAAATGCTCGGCCGGCTGCAAAGCCAGCAAACCTCCAACGCCACCAGCTTCGCCCAGGCCGGGGCGCGTGCGGCGCTCATCGGACCGCAGGATTGCGTCAAGACAATGAAGGCCGCGTTCACTCAGCGGCGCCAGTACATTCTCGATCGCTTGTGCGAGATTCCCCACGTGCCGTGCCCGGAGCCCGAGGGCGCGTTTTACGTCTTTCCCAACTTCTCGCACTACTACGGTAAGAAGGCGGGCAAGAAGGTGATCGACGGCTCGCTGGCGCTGTGCGACTACCTGCTCGATGCGGTGAAGGTGGCGGCAGTGCCCGGCATCGGCTTTGGCGCCGACGAGAACATCCGCCTCAGCTACGCCACGAGCCTCGACCAGATCCAGGAAGGCCTCGACCGCATTCAGGAAGCCGTGCGGGCGCTGAAGTAGGTGACGCGCGTTTATCCGCGGCGTATCGCAATCGGTCGCCCGGGCGCAGGAATAGGAAGCGGAAGTCATCAAATTATTGACTTTCCGGCGTTTCTTTGGTTTAAAATTGAGTGAACGCTCATTCAGCAGCCGAGGTGGTCTCAACATGCCAATCCAAAACGCGAGGACGCGACGCCTTATCTTCGCCCTGACGGTTCTTCTGTGCCTGGCCGTAACCTGGGCCCTGGCCGACGAACCGGCGTCGACGCCCAAGCCGACAACGCAGGACTGCATGGGATGCCACGACGGCATGGCGGCCGAGGCGGGGCCGGAAGAAAAGGCGGAGATGCTCGAGCCGAATCCGCCTGAGTGGAAAGTCGAAGGCCCCAAGGCCGGGGCCAAGCGCGCGGGCGTCTCGCTGACCATCGATTTGAAAAAGATGAAAGACGCCGTGCACGGCACCGACTGCCTGGGCTGTCACGCCGACATCACCAAACTCAATCACAACGCCAAACTCCAACCGGTCAAATGCGGCAACTGTCACGACGACTACGTCGAGGCGTATTTCAGCTCCGCCCATTGGCGCGCGGCGAAGGAAGGGAACGTCAATTCTCCCGTTTGCGCCGACTGCCACGGCGCCCATTACATGGTGTCGCCCAGCGAAGAGGGCAGTAGCGTCTACCGGGAAAACGTCGCCAAAACCTGCGGCCAGTGCCACGCGACCGACAAACTGCCGGGGCATCAAAGGGCAGGGGCGCTCGAGGAATGGAACGGCAGCATTCACGCTCAGCGCAAAGACGGCAAGCGCGTCAACGCGACGTGCAACGACTGCCACAGCAGCCACGAGGTCGGCCCCTTCCGAGGTTCGGTGGCCAAAGCGAATATTTCGCGCACCTGCGGTAAGTGCCACGAGAAATCGCGGAAAGACTTCGAAGCCGGGGCGCACGGCGCGGCGCTGGCGGCGGGCAACTTATCGAGCCCGACGTGCACCGATTGTCACGGGGCGCATTTGGTCAAGGCCGTTTCGGATCCTGACTCGCAGGTCTACGGATACAAAGCGGTGCGCGGCGTCTGCGGCCAGTGCCATCAAGCCGAGCGGATCAACAGCCGCTTCGCGCTCAACACGAATGTCAACAAAACTTACGAAGACAGCTTCCACGGGCTGGCGCTGAAGAAAGGCGACCTGCGTTCGGCCGATTGCGCCAGTTGCCACGAGTCGCACTTGATTCTAAGTTCGAGCGATCCGAAAAGCAGCATTCACCCCGACAACCTGCAAACCACGTGCGGCAAGTGTCACCCGAGCATCGGCAAGGGCGCAGCGGTGGGCAAAATGCACTCGGTGCTCGACCGCAACGCGGATACGATCGGCGAAAAAGTGCAGTGGTGGGTGCGTTACGCATACTTGTTTTTGATTCCAGGCACCCTGGGCTTCATGTTCTTCCACAACCTGATCGACTGGCTCAAGAAGGTCCGCAAGCATTTGAGCCGCATGCGCGCGATGGGTGTGCACCAGCGCCTGACGCCGAATGAACGTTACCAGCACATCGTGCTGATGATCAGCTTCTCGCTGCTGGCGATCTCGGGCTTTGCGCTTACCTTCGGCTGGAAAATACCCGGTCTTTCCGGGGAAACGAACGAAACCTTACGCGCCTACGTGCACCGTATCGCTGCGCTGGGGATGGTCGGTTGGGCGTTGTTCCACTTCTATTGGGTGCTGGCGACCAAACGGGGCCGCGGCTACGTGCTGGGCATGATTCCCAAGCTCAAAGACGCCTACGACATGGTCTATACGATGGCCTACAACGTCGGGCTGTGGAAGAAAAAACCGAAATTCGAGCGGTTCAGCTACATCGAAAAAATGGAATACCTCGCCATGATCTGGGGCACGGCGGTGATGGTTATCACCGGCTTCATGTTGTGGTTCGAAGAGCCGATGCTTCGGTTCTTGCCGCTGTGGGCGCTCGATGTGGCGCACCTGGTGCATTACATGGAAGCGATCCTGGCGACGCTGGCGATTATCATTTGGCACTTCTACTCAGTGTTGCTCAATCCGGATGTCGCGCCGATGGCCACGCACTGGCTTACCGGCACGTTAACCGAGGAAGAAATGGAGCACGAGCACGCCGCCGAATGGGAGCGTATCAAGCGCGAAAAGCGCCTGGCGGCCCAAAAAGAGTCTGGCCAAGGCGAGGAAGATGTGCAATAATCCCGCCGCGTTGAGGATTTTGCCGGAATGGGCTGAACCATTCGGCTTTGTTGATGTCAATTACGGGTAGAAGGAGGATTTTCTGATGAAGAAGACTCTCGCAATCCTGATGGCCCTTGCTTTTGTGATGGCGATCGCGGGCGCCGTCTTGGCGGTCGATGATGTGATCAAGCTCGCCAAAGACTACAAGGGTGGTTTGGATTTCACGCACAAGAAACACAACGACTACGCGGGTGGGAATTGCAAGACATGTCACCATACGGGTGAAAACACCGCATGCCACACTTGTCACGATGCCACGGGCAGCAAGGCCGGCGGTATCAACACAAAGACGGCCTTCCACAAGCAGTGCAAAGACTGCCACAAGAAAATGGGGAAAGGCCCGACCGGCTGCAAAGATTGTCACTCCGGCTGATCGGCTAGTAAAAAAAACAGGAAAGCCCGGGGTTTCCCGGGCTTTTTTTTTGTTGAATCGCCGTAAACGGGTTATCTTTTTGCTCAGAGAATGGGGAAAAGGAAACGAAGCATGCGCACATTGTCTCTCGCTATCCTTTGCGTTTTGGCCGCGGTTGCTCTCGCTGCCGCTTCGCCTGCCGGTAACGACTATTGGCTCGCGTTCGGCCCTTTCTTGACTGCGGGCGGACACTTCCAAGCCGAAAAAGATGCTGCTACAGAAGCCGCCGACGGCTTTATGGGCGGCGGGCTGAGCATCGGGCACATCGAGAATTTTTCGTGGTTGGCTCTTTTCGAGGGCGATTACCTACCGGCTTCTTCCGCGGGCCAGATACGCGGCGAAGCGACCGCCGGGTTTTCCTACCTGACTCTGGGTGGCTCCATCTCCCAAACCTACGGCCACCGCGGCATACTCGCCGGGGGGCCGGTTGTCGCCTTCTCGTATCCCTTTGTCTCACCGGAAGGTCCGCGCACGCGGGCGCACTTGGTCGGAGTTTTTTATCGCCTGGACCTGCCCCTGACCGGTGAGGAAGACGAGTTCGAAATCCGCCATCAGGCCGGTGTGCGCTTCCTTTTTGATACGCCCGGCTTGGCGTATATCATGAGCAGACCGCAAAAATCCTGGTGGATGCCGAAGTAGAATCACCACCCGGACAAGGCCCGCCAAGCGGTGCCTGGACCGGACAAGGTCCGGGGCTAGGACCGCGTGCACCCGACGTCACTGCATCTGCGACCGGCGTCTTCGTCGCCTTGGCGAGCTTCACACAAAACCGTAGGAATGCCGGGTGGCATAGTCTCACCGCCATCGGCGGGGAGGCTGTGCGGCTGGGGGAAAACGGGGACATATACTTGTTATGTGTTCCGTTTTTACGCTGCAGGAGCGGGAATCCAGAAGCACGCGCCGAATCGTGCCTGGTACGGAGCGGAAGAGTTCGAAAGGATCATCCTGAATGACGGTCTCGACGGAGCAAAAGATACGTCCGATAATTAAGCATGCTGTCCTGGGAATTGCCGGGAATCACAGTGCGCCCTCAAGTTCCAACGGAGGCGACGAGGAAGGGGCCGGCTGTGGTGTGTTGTGTAGTCACGAATTCTCAGAAAGTGTATTCTAAAAACTTTGATACCTTACTTCCCGATTAACATGCGATTCAAGCGAATCAGGAAGACGCGTCGAAAAGGTGTACTAACCGCAGATCGACAAGGATTTATGAATGAGCAATACAACAATGATTTCTAAAAGAGTGGAGCGAATACCAAAATCAGCCATCCATGAGATGACGCGTTTATCAAAGGAGATAGAGGATGTCGCGTTTTTGTCATGGGCCAAGCCGACATCAAAGGCGCCGCTGCATATCAGGGATGCGGCGACCAAGGCGATTAGAGAGGGGCTGACGGACGGCTACTCCGAAAGTTCAGGACTATTGTCGTTGCGAATCGAAATCGTAAAAAAGCTTAAAAGGGATAACCAGATTGATGCCGACCCTTCCCAAATCATCGTCACCGTGGGCGCCATCGAAGGTCTGGCGGCCGCGGTAATGGCCATTGTAGACCCGGGAGATGAAGTTATCCTTCCCTCGCCCACATATGCCACCCACGTCAATCAGGTTGTTCTCGCCTCGGGAAAGCCGGTTTTTGTTCCGCTCATCGAGGATGACGGCTTTACTATCGATGTCAATGCTTTGGAAAAAGCCATAACATCCAGGACCAAGGCGATTCTATACTGCACCCCAAACAACCCGACCGGTACCGTTTTCCACGAAAGGCAGCTTCGCCAAGTTGCTGAACTCGCATTGAAGCACAACTTGATGGTGATCACCGACGAAGCTTATGAGTACTTTACTTTCAACGGTCACAAACATTTTTCAATTGCGTCGATTCCGGAAATGAAAAAGAACGCCATCAGTTGCTACACTTTTACCAAGACCTATGCCATGACCGGATGGAGAGTCGGCTACTTGCATGCCGATAAGGATATTATCCCTCAGATCGCCAAAGCCCATATTCCCTTAGCAATTTGCGCGCCGGTGGCCTCCCAATACGCCGCGCTTGCCGCTTTAAAAGGACCGCAGGACTGTATCGAAGAGTTCCGGAGAAAGTACGAGTCGGCCAGGGATTTGATGTGTTCGCGTCTCGATAATCTTAGTCATGTATTTGAATACCAAAAGCCTAGCGGTTCTTATCTCATGTTTCCCAAAATACTATTGGCGGAAGGAGCCGACTCGGGAATCTTTTGCAGGAAACTCCTGAGGGAAGCAAAGGTATCGACAACGCCCGGGATCGATTTCGGACCGACAGGCGAAGGGCATCTGCGGCTGTCGTTTTGTGTGCCCGAAGAGATGATAAACACGGCCTTCGATCGAATGGAGGCCTTCTTCAGCTAAACAACCGCTTTTCAAAGGGTGCCTACAGAGTTTCGGAATTTAAGGGACACCCATAACCGCGTGAATCATGGTCCTTCCTCGAAAACTTCTTCTATGTTGTGCGTGCGTGCACAGACTCCCATTCGCACCGCGTTCGCCGGCCGTCCGAATCGCGCGGTTCAAGCACGCATGGTCTAAGGATCGCCATAAGGCCGCAAACGCAGGCTGTGGTTCGGATACCCACGGAGCGAAGCAAGATTCAACGGCTCCATGCTTCATCCCGGGGCCCTCATTGTTTTTTTCCGGTACAAACGCTAAACGTATGGCAACTTCCACGGTCGGCGCCGACGCGGACCTTCGAGTCCGGCCGCACGCTGTCCGGAGCTGTGAAAAGGGGTTGCCATGAGCGAAAAAGACGCGCTGCAAAGACTGCAAGAGACGAATCGGCAAGCGCTGCTCGGCGGCGGGCAGGAACGCATCGACAAGCACCACGCCGGCGGCAAAATGATCGCTCGCGAGCGCCTCGAAACCCTGTTTGATCCCGGTAGCTTCCGCGAGATCGACCGCTTTGTCGTCCATCGGTGCCATGACTTCGGGATGGAAGGAAAGCAGATACTCGGCGACTCGGTCGTGATCGGTTACGGCACGGTCGAGGGACGCACCGCGTTTGCCTACGCCCAGGACTTCACGACCTTCGGCGGCAGCTTATCGGGCGTGGCGGCACAGAAAATCTGCAAGGCGATGGATCTGGCCATGACCAACGGCGCGCCCCTGATCGGCCTGAACGATTCGGGCGGCGCGCGCGTGCAAGAGGGCGTGGTCAGCCTTGGGGGTTACGGCGATATCTTCCTGCGCAACACGTTGGCCTCGGGCGTGATCCCGCAGATCAGCGTCATCATGGGGCCGTGCGCGGGCGGCGCGGTTTACAGCCCGGGCATCACCGACTTCGTGTTCATGGTGGAAAAAACGAGCCACATGTTCATCACCGGCCCCAACGTCATTAAAACCGTCACCGGCGAAGATGTCACCTTCGACACGCTGGGCGGCGCGGGGCCGCACACGTCCACCAGCGGCGTGGCCCACTTTGCCTACCCGGATGAGACGACGACGCTGCAGGCGGTCCGCCGCTTGCTTTCGTATTTCCCGAGCAACAACACCGACGATCCACCGATCTACGATGTGAACGACCCCGTCGACCGCGAAGACCCCGAACTCGACACCCTCGTGCCTGAGAACCCGAACCAGCCGTACGACGTGCGCGACGTCATTCACCGCGTGGTCGACGTGCAATCCTTCATGGAAGTGCACGCGAATTTCGCGCCGAATATCGTGGTGGGCTACGCGACCTTCGGCGGTCGGCCGGTGGGCATTGTGGCTAACCAGGCCGCGGCGAAGGCCGGGACGCTGGACATCGACGCCAGCGTGAAGGGCGCGCGTTTTGTGCGTTGCTGCGACGCCTTCAATATCCCGATCGTCACCTTCTGCGACGTGCCCGGTTTCCTGCCCGGCACCGATCAGGAATACGGCGGTATCATCCGCCACGGCGCGAAGCTCATCTACGCGTACTCCGAGGCGACCGTGCCGAAAATCACCGTCGTTTTACGCAAAGCCTACGGCGGCGCGTACGTCGTGATGGGCTCCAAGCACCTGCGCACCGACATCAACTATTCCTATCCGGGCGGCGAGATCGCGGTGATGGGCCCCGACGGCGCAGTGAACATCGTGTTCAAAAAGCAGATCAAAACCGCCGAAGACCCCAAAGCTGAGCGTGGCAAATTGGTGGGCGAGTACCGCGAAAAATTCGCCAGCCCTTACATCGCGGCGGGCCGCGGCTACATCGACGAAGTTATCGTGCCGCGCCAGACGCGCCGCAAAATCTACGAAGCGTTGATGCTGCTGCGCAACAAGCAAGACGACCTGCCGCCCAAGAAGCACGGCAATATTCCGCTGTAGAGCCCCGAAACAGGGCGGCGTAAGCGGAGCGTAAGAGAGCTTCTTTTACTGCATGCGACGATCGGTTGCTGTCGTGACGTGTTTCCATACGCGGCCTATTGTTTTCGCGCGTTCTACTTTCTCGGGTTTGGATTGGACGTAGTTCGAAGTGGAGTCTCGCATCCGAAAAATCAAGTATATCCGGTACGGCGCATATGGACTCTTGTTCCTGGGCGCCGTGACGCTTGTTTTCGTTTTGATTTTTCACGGTGCAGCCACTCGCACGCCACCGCACGCCGGGCTTGATGATGAACTTACGCCCCCATCCCGAGAGAGAGCTTCCACGTTCCAGGGTGGTGGCGTGCTCGTCAACGAAAGTCAGGGCAGCGAATGGGATTGCAGACATAAACGAGGATGCGACTGTGTTGACGGCTATTTGCAGTTCCTGGAAATGGCGAGAGCCGGCGATAACGCCAAGACGGAAGACGAACTGAAGGGATCCTTTCGCAACGCGGATGAGGGGCGCGTTGCCCAAGAATCCGTAACCCCGAAGGAACTGGCGGATCGACTGGTCCGGATTCTGAATGTCGATTTCTTTTGGGACAATATCGAGAGCGAACTCCTGCACGTAACCATCGCGCAAAAACGGGAACATCAGAATTATTTCGAGCAGGAACTGCTTCTTTCCAATGAATACGTGGGTACCTGGCGCGCGATTCTTCTGTTGCCGAAGGGGCCGGGACCGCACCCGGCGATTGTCGCGTTGCATGGCCACGGTGATAGTCCGGAAAGCTTTCGCGACCGCTTGTTCGGAAAAGACTATCCGGCGCACGGTTACGCAATATTGATACCCGCGTTTCGCCTGATGTGCGGCGGGGCTTCGGAAGGCAAGATTTCGAAGGAGTTGCTTCTGCACGGCCACAGCCTGTTGGGCGTGCGTTGCTACGAGACGCTTCTCGCGGTGAAATTCTTGCTCGCAAACAAAGCGGTAGACAGTGAAAGGCTTGGCCTGATCGGCCATTCCGGCGGCTCCGCTTTGGGTAACCTGGTGTTCCGTATTGATCCCCGCTTTCGAGCGTGCGTGACCGACAACGTCAGCACCTACCATCGGTCCGTATCAGAGCGCGGCGGCTTTGACGACAACTACTTCGACGACATGCTGCCGGGCCTTTTCCCCCTGCACGAGGCGATTAACGATTTTGAAAACATTGGAAGGCCCGTTTTTGAAGCGCCCTACGGCTATCGCGATCCCCATACGAACAATAGCATCATGCCGCGAATATTCGATTTCTTTGACGACCACGTAAGGGAGCCAAGCCCTTAGCGCCGCGTATGTGGTTAGCGTAGCGGCGTCAACGGTACCCGTTTGTCAACGAGTCGGGAAAAGCGAAATCGCCGTGCGCAACGGTGACGAACAACCCGGCAGACAACGCGCGTAACCAGCCGTATAATCCCGATGCGATAAACACAAAAGGAGTGCCACGTGAGTTCTCTCGCGGTGATCATCCTTGCCGCCGGCAAGGGAACGCGGATGAAATCGGCGAAAACCAAGGTGCTGCACGAAATCTGCGGCCGGCCGATGGTGCTCTTCCCCATCGATCTGGCCACGCGTTTGCGGGCGAACAAGACGGTCGTCGTGGTGGGGCACCAAGCGGAGCAGGTCAAGCAGGCCATTCGCACTCTCCGCCCCCGTGTGAGGGTCGATTTCGCGCTGCAGAGCGAACAGAACGGCACGGGCCACGCTGTGTTGCAGGCCAAAAAGGCGCTGCGCGGTTTCCGCGGCGAGGTGTTGATCCTCTCCGGCGACGTACCCCTCCTGCAACTCGATACTCTTCGCGCCTTGCAGCGGCAACACCTGAGCAAGAAAGCCGACCTCACCGTGATGACAACCTTCATGGACGACCCGACCGGTTACGGGCGTTGCGTGGTGGGCGAGGGCGGTCGCTTGGAACGCATCGTCGAGCATAAGGACGCCACGGCCGCCGAGCGGCGCATCGAAGAAATCAACGCGGGAATTTACTGCATCGATTCTCAGTTGCTCTGGCGTTCGCTGGCGAAGATCGGCACCGATAACGCCCAGGGTGAAATGTACCTTACCGATATCGTGCACGTGGCGGGCGCGGCCAAGAAAAGCGTCTATACGTTCGCCGCCGAGGATGCCGAAGAAGTGTCGGGCGTCAACAGCCGCGCGGATTTGGCGCGGATCGCCGAGCTCGTGCGCGGGTTCATCAACGACGAGCACATGCGGGCGGGCGTGACGATGCTCGATCCTTACAACGCGTACATCGACTTCGGCGTCAAGATCGGGCCGGATACCGTGCTCGAACCGGGCGTGATGCTGACCGGGAAAACGCGCGTCGGTGCGGGCTGCCGCATCGGTCTAGGTGCTCGTTTGCACGACGCAATCGTCGCCGACGACGCGGAAGTTCCCGCTCACGCGGATTTGAAAAAAAGCCGAAAATAAAGAAAAGATACAGCACGCAACCGAAAACCGAGCGGGCCACGGAGTCGATTCAATGTGCGGAATAATTGGATACGTCGGTCCGGCCAATCCGTCCGAGATTCTCCTCGACGGTCTCAAAAGGTTAGAATACCGAGGCTACGATTCAGCGGGCATGGCCGTGCTGTGCGACGGCAAAGTGCGCTTGCGCCGCAGTGTGGGCAAGCTGCGAAATTTGGAACTCTCGCTACGCGACGATCCGTTGGAAGGAACGCAGGGTATCGGGCACACGCGGTGGGCCACCCACGGCAAGCCGTCGATCATCAACGCCCACCCGCACAAGGCGGGGCCGATCAGCCTCGTGCACAACGGCATCATCGAAAACTTCGACCGGCTGGCTGAAGAGTTGATCCAAGCGGGCGTGGAAATCGAATCGGAAACCGACACGGAAATTGTCGCCCACCTCATCGGGTAAAACATCGGCCGGGGAATGAGCCTTCTCGAAGCCGTGCGGGCTTCGATTACGAGGCTCGAAGGCGCCTACGCTTTTGTCGCGCAGAGTGTGGAAGAGCCCGGCACGCTCGTGTGCGCGCGCAAAGGTAGCCCGCTCGTGGTCGGGCACGGCGAAGGCGAGTCCTTCGTGGCTAGCGATCTGCAGGCGGTGATCGGCCGCACGCGACAGGTCGATTTCCTCAACGACGACGAGGTCGCCTTCATCCGCCCGGGCGAAATTCGAGTTCTAGACGCCGACGGCCAAACCGTTGAGCGCGCTCCCCAAACGGTGACGTGGAACCGCATCGACATCCAAAAGGGCGGTCACAAACACTTCATGCACAAGGAAATCTTCGAGCAGCCCCGCGCCGTTATCGACTCCATCCAGGATACTTACGACCCCGGCCAGGCCTCGTTTTTCTATATCGACGAGGCCTTGACCCTGGAGCAGCTTGCCGGATTCAAACGCTGCTATCTGGTGGCCTGCGGCACCGCCTACCACGCTTGCATGATCGGCAAAACCTACATCGAAAACCTGGCGCGGGTGCCGGCCGAATTTACGTACGCCTCCGAATTCCGCTATTGCGACCCCATCGTCGATGAAGAAACACTGATGGTCGTCGTCAGCCAATCCGGCGAAACCGCCGACACCCTGGCGGCGATGCGCGAAGGTCGCCGACGCGGCGCCACGGCCCTGGCGATCGTCAACGTGCCCGGCTCGACAATCGCCCGCGAGGCCGACAGCGTGTTGTTCACCCACGCCGGTCCGGAAATCGGCGTGGCGTCCACGAAGGCCTTCACCACGCAATTGGTGGTGCTGTACCAGCTCGCGGTACAGATGGGACGCGCCACCGGCCACCTCGGCGCAGCCGACACGCTTTTGCGGCTCCACTCGTTGCTGCGGGTTCCCAACCAAATGGAAGAAATTTTCGCCTGCGAAGAGAAAATCAAGCTCATCGCCCGCGAGTTCCACCGCATGAGGTGCTTCCTTTTTCTCGGTCGCGGCCCCAATTTCCCCATCGCCTTGGAAGGGGCGCTCAAGCTAAAAGAGATCAGCTATCTGCACGCCGAAGGGTATGCCGCGGGCGAGATGAAACACGGCCCCATCGCCCTGGTCGACGACAACATGCTCGTACTCGGGTTGGTGCCCCAGGGCGAAATGGCCGCCAAGATGATTTCCAACCTGCAGGAAGTGCGCGCCCGGGACGGCAAGGTTGTGGCGATCGTGGAGCGCGGAGTGACCGTGCCGGAAGATATCGCCGACGACGTCATCGAGGTGCCCGAAGCCGATTCACTCATTTTGCCGATGCTGATGGTGTTGCCGCTGCAACTGCTGGCCTACCACGTTGCCGACCACCTGGGCACGGATATCGACCAACCGCGTAACCTGGCCAAATCGGTGACCGTCGAATAAGGCGGCGTTATTTGGTTGGGGTGGCGGCGAACTTGAACACGGTTTCGAAGTAGCGGGGCGCGTCGGCCGATGGCCATGTCTTCTCGTGCAACGCTTCCACGATACATTTCGTGACGCCGGCGTTGCCCAGAGTGTCGTCCCGCGCTTGCACGCCCGCCGTCTTGCCGCCCGCGTCGATATCCACCCGTACTACCAGCCTGCCGGCCAGCGATGCGTTCTTTTTCAGCGCATCGTCGTAGCACTTGGTGATCGTCTCCATCGAACGATGGAGCGCGAGCTTGTAGCGCCGCCCGCTGATGCTTTCGATGTCGATCTGTTCGGGTTCCGCTGCGTCAGCTAGAAGCGGGGTTAACGCCGCAATGGCAAGACAAAATAGGACCAAATACCGCATGGATGCCCTCCCTTCGGCCTTGACCTGCTCCCCCAGTGTCGCGTGATGCACGGCAATGGTCAAGCGATGTTTTAGAAGCGGAACCTCACCCCAAGCGAACCGCCCACATTAAACATCTCGATATCCCTCTTTTCCGTCACCGTGGGCGCCTCGCGCGCCCCGCCCACGCGGACCGGATTGGCCACGTCGCGCTCGAATTTCAAACTAGAAAGGTAGTTGTAACGAGCTTCGAGATAAACGCCGACGTGACGACTAATTTCCACGTCACAGCCCAAATAAGGCGAGAACGCGAAAAGAAAATCAGACTCTGAATCCGTCAGGTCGCCTTCGCTCACATCCGCGTTGCCGGGTAGATCCCGCGCTTTGGCCGCGACGCCCGCGTAACTGCCGCCCAAACCCACTCCGAGGTACGGATTGAATCGCTCGCCGGGCAAGGTGTAGAAAGTGCCCGTCACTTGAAACGGCACCTGGTAGCCGGTCACAACCTGCGTATACGACTCATTGGAGATCTCGGCACCGTCGATAATCGGCAGACCGAGTTCGTCTTCGCGGGAACTGAACGCGGCGCCGGTCAACAAGCCCATCGAAAAGCGTTCGTTGACTTGATACCGCAAACTCAGGTCAAAGCCGTAGATCGGGTTGCCGGCAAAATCCCGATAACTATCAGCCAGCGGGAAACCGAAGAAGGGCCCGATCGCAAGCGAAAACAACAACGCTTTCACCAAAGCCATGGCAAGTGCTCCCGTCCGAAGTAGTAAACCTTATCTTAGCAAACGGCGGCTGTGAAAGGAATCAGCGAGCGCGGAACGCCACGCCGAGCATCGTTTCGGCAAAACGTCGCGTGGCTTCGATATCGACGCCGCTTTGGGTCACCGCCGTCGCGATCACTTCCGGCACGTAGCGCTTGGCCTGGCCGATGAAATCGGTCACCGCCGCAAACGCCTGCTCGCCGAACTCGGAACGGCATAACCGCTGATACTCGGCTGCGTCCGGGGCGTTGAGACTAACGCTGACCGCGTCGATCGCGCCCTTCATTTCCCTGGCCAATGCCCGGCCGTGGATCAACTCGGCTTGGCCGTTGGTGTTCAATCGAACACGGCGCGCGCCGCGTTTTTTGAGTTCCTTGGCGATCGCGATCATGTCGTCCCAACGAACCGTCGGCTCGCCTTCACCGCAGAAGACGATTTCCGGGTACGCGCTTGGATCGCCCACCGCGGCCAGCACTTCCTGCACGGTCGGCTCATCGTCGGGATCGAGATAGAGGTAGTGCTCGCCGAGCGTAAAATCCGGTTGTTTGATGCAGAAGACGCAGCAATTGCTACAGCGGCTTGTCAAATTCACGTACTTTGCGCCGCTGCGGTGCCCGTAGGCGATTTCGCCCCGGCGCCCGAAATGTTCGAAGCGAAATAACCGAAAGGCGTTCGTGGAGGTAACGCGCGCGACTTCTTCCAGCGACACACCGTGAACAGCGGCGATCTTTTCGGCGACATGCACCGTGTAAGCCGGCTCGTTACGCTTGCCACGGTACGGCATCGGCGCCAGGAAGGGGGCGTCGGTTTCGACCATGATGCGCTCCAGAGGCACGTGGCGTACGACGGCGCGGGTAGCGTCGTTTTTCTTGAACGTAACGTTGCCGGTGAAACTCAAGTCGAATCCGAGCGCGAGCGCTTCGTCGGCGATCTTTTCGTCCCCGGCGAAACAGTGAAACACGCCGCGGTGGCGGTCTCCTTCTTCCCGCAATATGCGCAGCGTCTCTTCGTGCGCATCGCGGTCGTGAACGATCAGCGGCAAACCCAGGCGGCGCGCCAAGCGGATTTGTTTTTGAAAGGCGAGGCGCTGGACGTCGTGCGGGCTGTAGTTCTTGAAAAAATCCAGGCCGACTTCGCCAAGGGCGACAACTTTCTTTTCGTGTGCCAACTCCTCGATGGCCGCCAGCGCGGCGTCGTCGGCAGTTTTGGCGTCGTGCGGGTGAATTCCCACGGCGGCGTAGACCGCATCGTATTGGTGAGCGATCTCCACCGCGCGGCGAGATGTTTGCACGTCCGTGCCGATCGTGAGCAGCCGCTGTACGCCGGCCTCGTGCGCCCGCGCAATTACGTCCGGTAGGTCGGCTTGAAACGAATCCCAGTCCAGGTGACAGTGCGTGTCGATCAGCATGATGACTCCTTGTGGGCTCTTATCATAGAGACGGCGCGGTACTTGTCCAGTTGACTTGCCCCGTCCGCCTTTGGCAAAAAGGAACAGCGCAATTCCTGCGCACTGGGAAGGGACCTGATGAAACCGCGTGTTTTGGTTGTCGACGACGAAGTGTCCATGCGCGAATTCCTGGAGATATTCCTGGCCAAGGCGGGATACGAGGTGATTACCGCGGCCGGAGGCAAGACCGCGTGCGAACTTCTCGACCGCCATCGCTTCGATTTGGTTATCACCGATTTGCGCATGCCGGAAGTCGACGGTATGCAGGTGTTGAAGAAAGCAAAGCAAGTCGATTCCGCGATGCCCGTCCTGATGGTCACTGCATACGCCAGCCACGAAACCGCCGTGCAAGCCATGAAAGAAGGCGCCTTAGACTACTTCACCAAGCCTTTCAACGTGGACGAAGTGCGCCTGATTGTCAGCAAGGCGCTGGAACGGCGCGAACTGTCGCGCGAGAACATCGCCCTCAAACAGCAACTCGGCGAACGCTACGGCTTCGGCAACCTAGTCGGCAGCGACCCCCGCATGCTGGAGATCTACGACATGATCCGCCGCGTTGCCGGCACCCCCACGAGCATACTGATCACCGGGGAAACCGGAACCGGCAAGGAACTCGTGGCTCGGGCGATGCATGTCAACAGCAACAGGTCAGACCATTCCTTCGTCGTGATCAACTGCGGCGCGATTCCGGCCGAACTGCTGGAAAGCGAACTATTCGGTCACCGCAAGGGAAGCTTCACCGGGGCCATCGCCGACAAAAAAGGCTTATTCGAGATCGCGAGCGGCGGCACCGTGTTCCTGGATGAAATCGGCGAATTG
Source organism: Candidatus Lernaella stagnicola (assembly GCA_030765525.1). Taxonomy (NCBI): domain Bacteria; phylum Candidatus Lernaellota; class Candidatus Lernaellaia; order Candidatus Lernaellales; family Candidatus Lernaellaceae; genus Candidatus Lernaella; species Candidatus Lernaella stagnicola. The sequence continues at coordinate 203,072 of JAVCCK010000003.1, read as the reverse complement.
CCGATGGCTCTGCAGGTCAAACTGCTACGCGCGCTCCAGGAACGCCGCATCATGCCCGTGGGGTCGATGCGCGAGGTGGAAATAGATGTCCGCGTCGTTTGCGCCACGAACCGCGACCTCGAGCACGAAGTGAAGGAGGGACAATTTCGCGAAGACCTGTTTTACCGGCTCAACGTGATTCAAATCGCCATGCCGCCGCTGCGGGATCGCCGGGGCGACATACCCCTCCTGGCCAATTTCTTCCTCGAGAAGTACGTCAAGATCCTCGGGCGCGACATCCGGCGTATCAGCAGCGAAGCGATGAACTTCCTGCAAAGCTACGGTTATCCCGGTAACGTCAGAGAACTAGAGAATATTATGGAACGCGCCGTAGCGCTGGAAATCCGCGATGTAATTATGCCCGACTCCCTGCCACCGCACGTTCTGCGGCAGGATTTGGATATGTCGCGGCTCAAGCAGCATCTGTCGATTCCGCCGCAAGGCGTCAACCTCGACGAAGTTATGCTGGAGATCGAAGCGGACTTCCTGGCCCAGGCGCTGGAGCTGTCCGGCGGCGGCAAGAAAGCTGCCGCGGAACTGCTGGGGATTTCCTTCCGCTCGTTTCGCTACCGGCTGTCCAAGCTGGGCGTCGACCCCGGCAAGGATGACGAAGAGGACGACCTCGATTGATCGGCGCGCAAAGGGTCCAATATCTGGTAATATGGGCAAATAATTTATGGCTTTCTGGGAGACACGGAGTGACAATTATCGTCACTTCCCGTTTTTGAGTGACGTTTCTCGGCCCCCCATAGCCGAGTTTTCCAGTGACGAGTTTAGTTGCGAAAAACATTTTATGTTATTAATCATATAGTTATGATGGATCTATCGAAATCGATAATGGTTGGTACGGGCATTGCAAAATCATAAGCCGCGAATGTGCGAATTATAATGTGGAGCACACATACTTAACACAGCAGGAGGAGATGAGATGAGAAACAAAGGTTTTACGCTGATTGAGCTGATGATCGTTATCGCCATTATCGGTATTTTGGCCCTTATCGCGATTCCGAACTTCGTGCAGCTTCGCGCCAAAGCTTACAACGCTTCGGCTCAGAGCGCCGGCTACAATGCGAAGATCGCCCAAGAGCTGTATTATCAGAACAGCGGTGGCGACAACGGCGGTGGCTACACCAGCTCCTTGGCCGATCTGCTCGCGTGGGACAAGAACTTGACGGACGATGCGTTGGTCACGTTCAGTTTTGTGGGATCTAACCAGTCCGGTTACACCTTCAACACCAGCCACCACAAAGGTGACACCTCCTACGAGTTCTCCGACTAAGCAATTCGATAGCTTAGGCTGGAACCAAAAGGACCCGGTATTCCGGGTCCTTTTTTGTATTCTGTTTCAACTACCCGACGATTTGCGAAAACACGGTAATTCTGACATGTTCGATCCGTACTAACGCGATGAAGATGGAGCCGTGACGTTTCCTATCCGCCGCTTGGTGTTCTGGCTCACCGGCTTGGTGTTGCTCGTCGTCTACTTGGCGGCGATCGCGCCGGGCGTGTTTTGGCGCGACAGCCTGGAGTTCTGTCTGATCGGGCACCAACTGGACATCGGTCACCCAGCGGGATCCCCTACCTTCTCTTTGCTATCGAAAACGTTGAGCTTCTTGCCCCTGGGAAACCTCGCGTGGCGAGCCAATCTGCTCAGCGCGTTGGCGGCGGTAGCGGCCGTGCTTCTGCTGTGGCGCGCCGTGCAAGCCTGGGCCGGCGTGCTCGGTTGTCAAGATGAGAAAGGCGCGTGGTGCTGCGGGGCCGTTGCGGCGCTGGCGATGGCTTTCTCACAGGCCTTTTGGGCTTGGGGCGAGGTTGCCGAAGTCTACACCCTACAAGCGGCGGCGCTCGCTGCTTTGTTGTGGCTGACGGCCACGGCGATTCAAGCGGATTTCGACGTCCGCCGGATCGCTCTGGTCGGTTTCTTGCTTGGCCTGTCATGCGGTGTTCACATGGCGCAGATTCTCTACATCCCGGCATTTGCCGCGGCGCTGCTTGTCGTGCGTCCGGGGATTCTGCGTTGGCGCGCCGCCTGGTGGATGGGCGTGGCTTTTGTGGCTGGATTCGCCGTTTTTGCCTACCTCCCGGTGCGGTCGTTGACGAATTTGCCTTACGATTATGGTAACCCCGAAACGTGGGACGCGTTCATCGCCCATATTACGGGGAAGAAATACGCCGCCGTGATTCACCAATTTCCGTGGGGCCGCATCCTCCGTAACACGCTGGCCTTGGCGCGGCACATTCCCGGCGAATTGGGACTGGTGACGACATTGGCGGCCATCGTGGGCCTCGGCGTCGTCGCGGTGCGCTCGAAGCGCGGGGCTTTGCTGATTGCGCTGCTCATCACCGGCCACCTCTATCTGTACATCAAGGATTGGTCGGCCGCGTTCGGATACATTCCGATTTTTCTCCTGTTCGCGTGGATCGCCGGTTTGGGATTGACCTGGGTGTGGGATCGTTTGACCGCCCACCGCACCGCCGAATCGCGCGCCGCGTTGCGTCCGGCGTTGGCGGCCCTGGCGGTCGTGGTGGTTGTGACTAATGTTTGGGCTCACGGATCCTATTGCTGCCGGGCGGACTACCAGGTGCCGCATCGTCATGGGCGCGCCGTGTTGGCCGGGCTACCCACCGGCGCGGTGCTCGTGGGTTATCAGGATCATTTGGCGTACAGCGCCTTTTATCAGCAGTATATCGAGCGTTGGCGCGATGATATTCAATTTGCCCACCGTGCGTGGTTGCCCTTTCGCGATGAAATTCAATACCGCTTCCCGAACTGGGATCTGGCCGCCTTGAGGGATGACGATCCGCAGCGGATGCACGATGTGCTCTTTGCCAACGCCGGTTCCGCCGGCGCCTATTGGGATTTTGGTTGGGAAAACATCCCCTACGTCGACGTGACCCGCATGCGCCCCAACGGGATGGTTTTTCAGCTTCTTGACAAGCCCTGGGACGGCACGCTGGACGACCGCGCGTTGTGGCAGCGGGACTTTGAGCCGCTGTATTCCGATCCCGCGGTGCGGCCGGGTGGATTCGATTTCACGGCGCGGGAAGTCTATTCCCGCGCGTTTAATGTCCGCGCCAAGTTCTTCGCCGACCGCGCGGAGTGGTCGCGCGCCACGCAAGCCGTCGAGAAGGCGATCGCCATTCGCCCGGATTTCGCCGACAACCATGCTCTGCTCGGCCTGATCCATTTGGCGCAAGGGGAAGTGGGCGCGGCCAGCCGGGAGATCAATCGCGCCATTGAGATCGATCCGTATAGCGTCATGAGTTTGCAGGCGCGAGGCCAATTGCGTCGCCACCTCGGACATCCGGATCTGGCGCTCGAGGATTTTCTGACCGCATACCGCTTGCGGGCCGATTCAGCGTCGGAAGGGATGACACTAGCGTCACAATTGATGGACGCCGGGCGTCCAGCGGACGCCGTCGACGTCCTGCGACGCGTGGAAAGACTGCCGCTGGATCGAGAAAAGGAATTGCACATTCAACAAGCGCTCGTGATGTTGTACGCCCACTTAGGACAGTGTCGAAAAGCGGCTGAATATCTGGAAAAAGCCGAGAGAAACGAGCCGGTTGATCAGGGCCTTGCCCGTTGGGTGGAGTCTTGTCGCCGCGGCGAGAAGTTGCGATAAATGGAACACGAATGAACAACTATGATCTTACCATTCTCGTGCCGGTGTACAACGAGCGGAACCGCCTCGATGCGGGTTTGCGCGATATTTTGGCGCTCATGGAACAGGCTCCTTTCTCGACGGAACTGCTGGTCGTCGACGACGGCAGCACCGACGGTACCGCCGTCCGCGTGGCCGAAACCATCGAGGGTCGCGACGACTGCCGCCTCATCGAGATTCCCGAAAATCGCGGCAAAGGACACGCCGTTAAAGTCGGCATGCTGGCCGCCGCCGGAGATGTGCGACTGTTTACCGACATCGACCTTTCCGTACCCATCGACAGGGCCGCGGATTTTCTGCGGCGCTGCCAAGCGGGGGCGGACGTGGTGATCGGAACGAGAAAAGTTGCCGCGAGTCAGGTCACCGTGCATCAGCCACGGCACCGCGCCATGTTGGGCGAGGTTTTTCGTCGCACAACGCGCTGGCTCTTCACGCCGGGCCTCTCGGATATCACCTGCGGTTTCAAAGCCTTTCGGGCTGCGGCAGCCGAGTCGCTCTATGACCAAAGCGTCATCAATCGTTGGAGTTTCGACGCCGAAATACTCTTCTTGGCGTTGCGATACGACCTGAAAATCGAAGAAGTACCGGTACTCTGGGAAAACAATCCGGAGACCAAAGTTCGTCTCGTGATCGATTTGCCCCGCAGCCTCCTGGAATTGCTGCGTGTGCGCTGGCGGTGGGCGAGGGGAGGATACCGCGCGCCATGAAGCGCCTCGTGCTTACCGTCACACGCAACGAAGCCCCCAATATCTCCGCGATGATCGCCGCCGTTCGAGACCGCGGTTTCGACCTGCTCGTCGTCGACGACAAGGGAAGCGACAACACCGCCGACTTGGTTCGCGCCGCCGCCGCCACCGATCCGCATGTGCATTTGATCGCGCGGGAAGGCAGCCCCGGATACGCCGCCGCGTCGCGGGACGGCTTCGCCTGGGCGCTGGCCGAGCGGTACGAGCAAGTCTGCCAACTCGATGCCGACGGTAGCCACGCGCCCGACCGGTTGGGCGTCATGTTTCGGGCGCTCGACGAAGTCGATGTGGCAATCGGTTCGCGCTATGTGTTCGGCGGCAGTCTGGAAGGCTTGCGCCCCGCCCGGCGATGGCTCTCTCGCATGGCCGGCGCGTTTGTACGCTCGCGACTCGGCGTGCCGGTGGCTGATCCCACGAGCGGTTATCGAGCGTGGCGCACGGAGTTCCTCGGCCGCGTGTTGCCGTTGGCGCAGGAAGCTTCCGGTTTCGCGTTCCTCTACGAGATGCTCTTCCACGCGGTGGCCCTCGGGGGGCGCGTCCGCGAAATCCCTATCGTGTTTGCCAAGCGCCGCGCCGGTGAATCGAAAATGTCGTGGAGCATCACGCGTGATGCCCTACGGGTCGTGCGACGCCTCCGGAAATCGCGATGAATCGTACGTGGTTGTTCACGCTGGTGATCGTCGCGGCGTTGGTGATCGTTTGGGCGGCGTGCCAGTCGGCGGGGGACGACGAACGAAACGGGCGTCAAGCCACTCCCGTGCCGGGCGACGACGATGACGACAACAACGACACCGCCGCGCCGTCGGACGACGACGACGATGATACCGACTCTCCATTCCCGCGTTGCCCCGGCCGTCCCGAGATGATCTTGATTCCGGCGAGCGATTTCATCTTTCGCTACGACGGCGACCGTTACGACGAAGCCGGTTTGTCCAGTGAGCGTATAGACCTCGATGATTACTGCATCGACGAGTTCGAATACCCCAACATCGCCGGTGAGTATCCGCTGCCGGTGAGTTGGAACGAGTCTGCGCAGCTTTGCGCCGCAATCGGCAAACGCTTGTGCAGCGGACCGGAATGGCAGAAAGCCTGCACGGGACCCGACAACACGGTCTATCCCTGGGGCGACAAATTCGACGATCAAATATGCAATACGCACACCGACGAGTGGGCCGCGCGTGAAGTGGCGCGTGCCGGGGCGTGGCCCGCATGCATCAGCGGATACGGTGTCTACGACATTGCCGGCAACTTATCGGAATGGACCGAAGACATCTGGCAGGAAGGGTGGCAGGACCGGACGGTGCGCGGCGGCGGGTATAACGTCAACCCGGCGAATCGCCAAGAGAAACAACCGGACGGATTTTGGGAATTTACAGCCTACTCCCAGGCGTGCAGTTCCATCCATCATCACGGGCCCGACAGCGTTCTTACCGACGACGGCACTCGTTGTTGCGCGGACCCCTAACGCCGGTTGAACACCGCGATACGACCATTGGCCGCGGCTGCGACGATGAAGCCGCCGGTTTGCGTCAACGCGATCAACCGATCACCGAAATCGTACAGTGCTCGCGGTCGCAGATCGACAATGCCAAACGAGACCAAGCGCCCCGGCGCCATTTCGGCATATACTCTCTGGCGGCTTAGCACATGCAGTCCGGAGGCCGTGCCGGCGAATTCGGCGCGGCCGTAACACTGGTTTCCGTACTTAGACATCCGCATGAGCGCGCTCTTCTCGATCCCGTCGACTTCGTCCTTGAACCGCATAAGCCAAAATACCGACGCGCCGTCATCGAAAAGCGGCAGCGGGTCGCCCGGCATGGGGTGAAAGAGACGCGTTTCGTCACGCTCCCGATAATGAAACGCCAAGCCGTTTTTGTAGCGTAATACCACGTAGGTTCTCGAGAGACCCATTACGCGACGGCCCCAATACCAAAGGCGCTCATACCAAACGCGTTGTGTCGATTCCTGACGCGCGACAACCACCGGCACCGGGGGGCGCGGTGTGTTAAGCCGCGATACGAAGCGTATTTTGCCGTTGTCGGCATCCACGCAAAAAAAGCGGTTCGCTCCGAAAAAATACAAAGACCCGTCCAGGTAGGTCGGCCAGCCCACGGCAGCGTGCCGCAACGACTTTTCATAAAGAACCGCGCCGGTTTGCAGGGACGCCGCCGTTAACCTCCGGCCGGCAACAAAAAATATGCGCTCGTTATTCTCGTCCAAACGGGCCCGCCAGAAACCGGTTTGCCGTGCAAATATCTCCCAACGCGAAGGAAACAACGGTTCCGCATGGCGCAAAAGGATTTCGTGATCCCCGGCCCGCATGATCACCGACGAGCCGTCGACCTGGGCCGCCAACCGCCGTGCGACCGGCTCAGGCGCCAACATCATATGATCGCCTTCGGTTTCGGTTACCAAAATGGGGGTACCGTCCTCGATCCGGTATTGGCGCAGCGAACCCTTGGCGGCGGCCCACACCCGGTGCGCGCCGACCGCAAGGCTCTGCAGATTGGGAATCCGCCGACGCCATATCGCCCGGCCTGACGCCGGATCGAAGGCGTGCAATTCGTCCGCCGTGGCTGCGAAAAGTCGCCCGTGGGCCGAAACGGCGTCGACGAGCGGCTCGCCGACATCAATTTGCAGGCGCGGTGTGAGTTGCCTCACCGATTCATCGTCCGCGGTCGCCGAGCCGGTCAAGAGGGCGACCAAGCATACAACGAGCCACAAACAACGAGAGTAGGCGGTGAAATTCGACATCAACAAAGCACGTCGTTGCTTACGGGTTCAGCTTCAGGATGTAGCATTGGCACTTGTCGTCGATCTTCTTTTCTGCGACGCGGAAACCGGCTTGCTTGAATACACCGGCCATGGCGTCGAGTTGCTTGTCGCGAAACGCCATCGTCTCCTTGGATGCCTTCACTTCCTCGCTGGCGGCGGGCGCTTCCAGAGGGCGCTCGGCGGCGCTCCACGGTGCGGTTTGAAAAACGTACAACTCTCCTTCGGGCTTGAACGTCGCGCGCAGGTTCTTAAGCCCCGCGACGACTTCCGCGATCTTGGCCTCATCCTTCACGAGGGCCGGCACGAAGAAATCGCCTTCGTAAATCACCGCCAGGTCAAGGCTGTCGGCCGGCAGCCGCCAATCAGTAAAGTCACCGGCGACAACCTGGACGTCGTCTTTTCGCTGACTGAAAAAGCGGTTCAAAAGGAATGAAAAGACTTCGCGGCCATCGTCTCCGGATTCGACGACGTACAGGCGTGCGAATTTTTTATCCGCCGCCAGAATCGACGCCGCCAGTGCGCCGGTTCCCGCGTAAAGCTCGGCGACCGTCGCGTCAGGAGGGATTTCCAGATCCGTGACGCAGCGATTTTGGAACACCGTCGAGTGGTAAAAGTTCGGAAGATCCGTCGCGTTCACCGCACGATCCTTGATTTTGCCGATGACGTCCCTCTTGTTGAATTCGCGTTTGCCCGAGGGGATGAACGGCAGCGTGGCGAGCGCTTCGGCCGATTTGGAGTCGATCGTCTTGCCGGTGCGCGGGTCGACGTACGTTTGCACGCCGGAGGGGGGAGGTACGCCGGGTGCCTGGACCGGATCGTTTGGATTAGTCCGCACGGCGGGCGCGGTACCGATTGGTTTCGGCGGACTTAGAACCGGCCCCGTGTCGCCCTCGGGCGGTTGCCCGCCGGGAGCGGGCGGCTGGTCGCCACCCTTGCAGCCGACAAACAGGATCATCATTATCAGTGCAACGAGCAACGCCGCAGATAAGGGACAACGTCGCCGCGGATTCAACGCGAAAAGAAGCATCATGCCTTCTCCTGTAATGAGGCCCTAAGGTTAAGACAGTTTGCCTCCCTGGCACAAGTGTCGCGGCAGGTGCGGAGAGAATTCACTTATTTCACGCCACTTTCGTTTGACACCCGGCGGACGCCTTTCTAAACTGCCCGCATTCGCTCGGCGAGCGGCGGGAGGTCTGTATGCGGCGTTACCTTATTATCGTTTTCATCCTGGTTGGTCTGGCGTGCGGATTACCCGGGTGCGGCGAAGATTTCGACACCAAGGAAGACCCGACTCTCGACGAGATCATGGACATCGGCAAAGGGTACTTGCGCGAAGGCAATGGCGGCAGCGCCGCGGAGGCGTTTTCGGCCGCCCTGCGCATCGCCCCGGATTACTCCGAGGCAAAATTCGGGATCATCATTGCGCGTAACCAACAGTTCATTGCGCTGCTCGATGCGCTCATCAGCTTCGCAACGTCGATGGAAACCGTACCGCCTGACAACGGCCTCGATGCGTTGGTGCTGGCCGAAACCGAACCCATCGGCGATTACATCCAGGATTTTCTGGAGCAGAGCGCGGATCGCTGGTACAAGCAGGTCGACGCCATCTACGACGAGTTGATGCTGGTCGAAGACCCCTATTTCGAGATTGATTATTTCAGCATGGAAGTGCAGGGCGTGCTGCGCTTTGATTTGGGCGGGCGACTCGACCGCACGGACCTGCATCTTTTCGGCGTGCTCAATTCGCTGGTGCGCGCCATCGCCGATATCGCGCTCGCCTACGACATCAACTACGACTTCTTCTCGATTCAATTACCGGAACTGGCGCTCGATTTCAGCAACCTCTCGCTGGACGACCCAGAGGCCATCGCGGCGCTGATTGAATCGCTCGACCCGATTTTCCAACTCCTGGAAGACCTGCTGACCTACGAGGACAACCCGGATTTCCTCACCTTCAAAGATGAAGAGAGCGCCCAGCGGATCAAAAACGCCGGCGTGGAATTGGGCTCGCTGTTCTGGCGGCTCCACCTGATGATCGAATCCGCCTACGCGGAAACCGGCGCGCAGGATCTCGCCACGGTGCGCTACATCGATTCCAACCGCGACAACCTGGGTGACCCGCAGTCCGAGTCGCTGTACATCCCTGCCATCGGCGTGCTGGACCCCGGCCTCACGCAAGGACTCGATGAGTTGGCCGTGTTGACGGCGAGCGCTTTCTGGGACCAGACCGACTACGACACCGCGCCTAACATCCCTAATCCCTTCTACATCGCCTACGCCAACGGACTCCTGGAAGGCTTGGATATTCTGCCCTTCGTGATCAACAAAGAGTTCCTGGAATCCCTCGGCATCGATATCCCCTTCCTCGGCGACGACTTTCGCATCGTCATCGATGAAATCCCGTACATCCTGCCCATCGACGTCGGCCCCTGGTTTGCCGATCCCTCGCCGACGGGATTGAAGGATCTGCTCTGGAACATCGTTCAGCTTTGGGATGTCGTGGCGGCGCTCCTTCCGGAACTGTTGACCTAAAGGAGGCGGCGGGTGAGGGGCCTGACCCGCGGTTTCGGCTTTGCATTTCGCGGATTCTCATACTTGATGCGTCATAGCGATTTGTGGCCGACGGCGTTGCTGCCGATACTGATCAACGTCCTTGTCTTCGCCGGCGGCTTGACCGCGTACGTCTATTTCTTCCCCCGCATTCTCGACGTGTTCGTCAACTACCCGGAAGTTTGGTGGCAGTGGGTCGTCTACGTGCTCGCGATTATCCTGCTCGTGGCGGTCGCCGCCGTCGTGGTCGTGTTCGGGTTCACGCTGCTGGGCTGTCTCGTTGCCGGGCCCTTTCTGGACATGCTTTCCGAGCGTGTGGAGAAAAAGGAAGGCCGCCCGGACACCCGCACGAACCTACGGCAGTTCTTCGGCGACACGTGGTCTACCGTGACTTTTACCGTGCTTGTGCTGTTGTTGTTCGTTTCGACCCAGCTTCTGTTGCTGTTGCTATGGTTTGTTCCCGTCGTCGGCGGCATTTTGTATGCCGTGCTGTCGCCGCTGACGGGCGGTTTTCTGCTGGCGCTGGAGTTCTTCAACCTGCCGCTGACGCGACGGCGCACCGGAACTCGCGACCAGATCAATTTCGCCTGGCGATACAAATCCCACGCCGTCGGCTTCGGCCTTGCCGTCTTTTTGACGACCCTCGTACCGCTGCTCAATTTCCTGTTGCTTCCCGTGGCCGCCATCGGCGCCACCCTGCTGGTGCGGGAACTGGAGAATGAAAATGACCATGCGCCCGCATCCGGCTGAGAACATTCCCGAACACCGCTTGCGTGACCTGCGCCTGCTGGCCAGCGACATTGACGATACACTCACCGAATCAGGCCACATTCCCCCTGCTGTACTTGAGACCCTTCAACGCGTGAAAAATGACGGCGTGCGCGTTTGGCTGGTAACCGGACGCTCCGCCGCCTGGGGGCAGGCGATGTCGCATTACCTCGACGTCGACGGGGTGATTGCCGAAAACGGCGGCGTGATCTGTCGTGGCGAGGAAGTCCGCCTTCTGGCCGACACGAGCCTCATCGGCGACGGGCGCGCCCGACTGATCGAGGCCTTCGAACGTTTGCGCAAGCGTCTGCCTGCCGCCCGGGCTACCGGCGACAACATCGGGCGCCTAACGGACTGGACGATCGATCGCGCGACGCTTTCCACTGACGAAGTGGCCACGGCCGCCGCCACCGCCGAGGAGGCCGGGCTACGCTGCGTGGCCAGTTCCATTCACGTGCACTACTTCGCCGCCGGGCACGACAAGGCCACCGCGCTGGGCCGTATCTGTGAAGAGGAAGCGATCGACGACCGCCAACAAGTACTTACTCTCGGCGACAGCGTTAACGACGAACCGCTGTTCAACCCGGCTTACTTTCCCTTTTCGGTCGGCGTGGCCAACGTCGCGGAGTACCTCGACCAATTGCAGCATCGTCCCCTGTTCATGTTGCCCGCCCCCCGCGCCGCCGGCGCGCTCTGGCTGCTTCGCCGCATCCTGGTCTGCCGCGGCGTGTAGCCGATCGACGCGCCCCGAAGACCGCTTGTCTTTCTCGCGAGCCGGGGCATCGTGAGACTGAGTTGCACCGCGACCGGCGATTTCGTCGCCACCGCGGCTCCGGCTGATGATAAAAAATGTGACGCCGTCACCGATGACGAAGCAATTGGTGACGATAATGTCGCCAATGCCGACACAATGAGCGACGCCGACGAAACATAGAATGACGCGCGTCACCTCTTCGGGTTATTATTTCAAGGGAAGCACAATGCTTAATTGTCGAGGTAAGAACGGGACACGCAACAAGTGCATGTCCCTGGTTTTTTTGCATGAAGCTCGCCGAGCGACAAGCGGGCGCGGTCGCCGTGACAATATGGTCGCCGGATGCACACGGTTTTGGGTCCAGGCACCGCCTGGCGGGAGCGCGCTAATGGCACGAAAAATATGAACATTTGCTCTTGCACGGCCTGTAACGCTGCGCTAGAATGCAGCCTCGTTTTTTCGGGGAATGCCCGCAAATCATTGAATATTATGGTTTTTTTGCTGCTTTGGGCCGGTTCGCCCCAATCGGCGAGGCCGGACAAGGCAGCCGCCAAGTGCATCGAACACCTCCGGGTGATCGAAATACCGTTCGAAAGGAAGAAATGAACGCATGACAGACAACACTAACACCCCCAACCCTAACGAACCCGACACCAAGTCGGATGCCGCGATCCCGGACACGCCTGCGCCGACCGAAGAAGTCGAGGAAGAAGGCGAAAGGGAGCTCACGTTCGCGGAAATGCTCGAGGAAACCCTGACCTCTTCCCAACAGGAAGGCGAAGTCGTCAAGGGCGTCGTGATCCGCATCGAAAAGGATCACGTTCTGGTCGACATTGGTTTCAAGAGCGAAGGCTACATTGATGCCAGCGAGTTTCGCGATGAAACCGGAAAGGTCACCATCAGCGAAGGTGACGAAGTTGAAGCGCTGATCGAAGCCATCGAAGATGAAGTCGGCGTCGTCGTCTTGTCCAAGGAGAAAGCGGACAAGATGAAGGTGTGGGATGAAATCTACAAGGCTTACAACGCCGACGGCGTTGTGCGCGGCAAGGTCGTGGCGCGGGTCAAAGGCGGTCTTTCCGTCGACATCGGCGTGCGCGCGTTCCTGCCCGGCAGCCAGGTCGACCTGCGGCCCGTGCGCAATATCGAAAAGTTCATCGGTCAAGAAGTCGAGTGCAAGATCCTCAAATTCAACAAACGCCGCGGCAACATCGTTCTTTCGCGCCGCGCCTTGTTGGAGAAGGAACGCGAACAACTGCGTGCCGAGACGCTCAAGCAACTCGAAGAGGGCGCCGTTCTCGACGGTATCGTCAAGAACATCACCGATTACGGTGCGTTCATCGATTTGGGCGGCATCGACGGCCTGTTGCACATCACCGACATGAGCTGGGGCCGCATCAACCACCCGTCCGAATTGTTTGAAGTCGGCGACGAAGTTCGCGTCGTGGTCCTCAAGTACGACGAGGAACGCCAGCGCGTCAGCCTCGGGTACAAGCAGATTCAGCCCGACCCGTGGACTGAGGTTCCCGAGAAATTCAAGATCAATGACAAGGTCAAGGGCAAGGTCGTCAGCCTGACCGATTACGGCGCTTTCGTCGAATTGGAAGAGGGTGTCGAAGGCTTGATCCACGTCTCCGAAATGAGCTGGGTCAAGAAGATCAAGCATCCGAGCAAAATCCTGGCCATCGGCGACGTGATCGAAGCCGTTGTGCTGGATATCAACGTGGAGTCGCGGCGCATCAGCCTCGGGTTGAAGCAAACCGCCGACAACCCGTGGGATAAGATCAGGGAAAGATACCCGGTCGGTACGCGCATCCTGGGTAAAATCCGCAACATTACCGACTTCGGTGTGTTCGTGGGTATCGACGAGGGCATCGACGGCCTGATTCACATCAGCGACATTTCCTGGACGCAGCGGATCCGGCATCCGTCCGAGATCTTCAAGAAGGGCCAGGAAGTCGAAGCCGTCGTGCTCAACATCGACACCGAAAACGAGCGCTTCTCCCTGGGCATCAAGCAGCTCCAGGAAGACCCGTGGAAAGCGTTGCCGGACAAACACCGGACGGGCGACATCGTCGAAGGCACCGTGATCAACATCACGGAGTTCGGCGTGTTCGTCGACCTGGGCGATGGCATCGAGGGCTTGATCCACGTGTCGGAATTGTCGACCAAGAAAGTCGACGACCCGTCCAAGATCTTCAGCGTCGGCGACAAGGTGATGGTGGAAATCATCAAGATCGACGAACGCGAACGTAAGATTCGCCTGTCGCGCCGCAGCTTGGAAGTCAACCGTGAAAAAGCCGACATGGCCGATTTCATGCAGAAGCAAGGTTCCAGCACGGTGCACATCGGCGACTTGATCGCCAAGGCCGCCAACACCTCCGCAGCGGAAGAAGTAGCGGAAGTGGCCGCTGAAGAAGAAGACGCTCCGGCGGAAATCGAAGAGGCCGCACCGGAAGCTGAAGAGGTCGAACCGGAAGCCGACGAAGCCGAAGTGGTCGAAACGGAAGCTGACGAAGCCGAAGTGGAAGCCGAAGAAGCCGAAGAAGCCGAAGCGGAAGCCGAAGAGGCCGAAACCGAGCCTGCTGAAGAGGCGACCGAGGAAGTCGCTGAGGAAGCGCCGGCTGAGGAAGAAGTCGACGTCGTGGCCGACGAGGTACCGGAAGCCGAGGAAGCTCCTGAGGAAACTCCTGAGGAAGCTACCGAGGAATCAACGGACGAAGAGCCCACGGAAGAGGCGCCGGAAGCCGACGATACCGAAAAGTCCGAAAGTTAATAAACGCATGAGCGATACGCGCGGCGGTGTGAACCGCACACCGCCGCGCCTTAAAACTCTGGCGAATGCGAGAGCGGCATGAAGAGATACCCGTTCCTATTGGGGTTTCTGATTTTCGGCCTAGTGGCCGTGTTGTTTTACGCAGTGGTCGTGTTTTCGTTCTCGTTTGCGGGAACCGGCCGGTCGTTTGGAGTTTCGTGGTTCTCTGAAAGCATTGGCGTGGTGGAAATCGTCGGCGTGATCGATTCGAGTCGGCGAATCACCGAGCAAATACGGGACTATGCCGAGGATTCGGGAATCGCCGGATTGTTGGTGCGCATCGACTCGCCCGGCGGCGTCGTGGCTCCGACTCAGGAGATCTACTCGGAACTGCGGCGCACTTCGGCCGAAACGGGTATTCCCATTGTGGCGTCGCTGGGATCGACCGCTGCGTCCGGCGGATATTATGTAGCGGCCGGGTGTGATTATGTCGTTGCGAATCCGGGCACACTGACCGGCTCGATCGGCGTGATTATGGAATTCATCACGGTCGAAGGCGCGTTTGAAAAGCTCGGCCTGAAAAGTGAAGTCATCAAGTCCGGGCCCTTCAAGGATTCAGGCAATTATGCGCGATCGTTGACGCCCGCCGAACGCGAGATGCTGCAATCGACGATCGATTCGGTGCATGAGCAGTTCGTGGAGGCGGTCGCGGCGGGACGCGGGTTGGAACCTGAGCGCGTGCGTGAAATCGCCGACGGCCGAATTTACTCCGGCGCTCAGGCGATAGAAATCGGCTTGGTGGACCAACTCGGCACGTTTTACGATGCCGTTGACGTGTTGAAGGAAAAGCTGGACATTACAGGGAAAGTGAAGCTCATTTTCCCGAAACGGAAAAAACCCGATTTAATGGACTTGTTCTTGGACGACGTGTTCGGTCGCCTCGAACAGTGGCCTGGGACAACGCCCAAGAGTCGGCTGTATTATCGATGAGGAGGGATTCGACCGATGACGAAAAGTGATTTGATCGCTGCAGTGGCGGAGAAGATTCCGGGCAAACGGAAAAAAGACGCGGAAGTGATCATCAACACGATTTTCGACAGCATGACCGACGCCCTTCGCCAGGGTGAACGTATCGAGATTCGAGGTTTCGGCAGTTTCCATCTGCGTGAGCGGAAAAATCGCGTCGGCCGCAACCCCAAGACCGCTACGAAGGTCCACGTGCCCGCGAAAAAAGTACCCTTTTTCAAAGCGGGCAAGGAACTGAAAAAACTCGTCGACTTCGACGGAAGCGAATGAGGGAAGCCGGTCGTACGGTCCGCATCGGAATCCTTTCCGATACCCACCTGGATGGCCCCTGGAACCCCGAACCGTTTCGGCGCCTGTTGTCCGGCCCCTTCGCCGGAGTGGAAAGAGTCCTGCACGCCGGCGACGTTGGTGATTACGACTGGCTTACCGCCGTGGCCCTGGCCGGGGTGCCGGTGACGGCGGTGGCCGGCAATTGCGACGAGCAAGACGACCCGCGTTTACCGGCCCGCCGCATCCTAGACATTCATGGTTACCGCATCGGTTTGATTCACGGCTGGGGCGACGCCGCGCGAACGCCGCACAGAGTCGCCCGTGCTTTCGCCCAAGATGATGTGAACGCAGTGGTTTTCGGGCATACACACCAGCCCCACCTTGCAACGGGGGGGCAAGTCACCTACTTTAACCCAGGTTCCATGTTCTGGCCGCGAAACAGCCGGGAAAGCGTCGGGTTGCTCACGCTTTCCGCCGGCCGGCCGAAATGGACGCACATCACTCTCGAGGGAAGCCGGTAGCCCGCATGGACAGGATTTTCGCGCCGTGGCGCATCGATTACATCAAGGCGGATCAACCTGAGGAAGGGTGCGTGCTGTGCAACGCCGCGCAGGCGGACGACGATGCGGAAAAGCTCGTGTTGCACCGGGGCGTTCATGCCTACGTCATCATGAACAAATACCCCTATACAAACGGGCATTTGATGGTTTCCCCGTACGCGCATCTAGGCGAGATGACGGCTCTTTCCACCGAGATGTGGGCCGAGGTGATGGAACTGACGACGCTTTGCGTGCGCGCGCTGGAAATGTACGGGCGACCGCATGGCTTCAACATCGGCATGAACATCGGACGGGTTGCCGGCGCCGGTGTCGAGGGACACCTGCACATGCACGTCGTGCCGCGCTGGAACGGCGACGTGAACTTCATGCCGGTGCTGGCCGATGTGCGCGTGATCAACGAACATATAGGTGAAACCTTTGCGGCGCTTCGGCGCGCATTTGAAGAACTAATCGCACAAGACAAAAAAAAGGGATCGGAATGAAACGGGTTGTCATTTGGGCGTTTCTCTTCGTCGTCTTGGTGTTGTTGGTGGCCCAGGCCATTGAGTCGAACCGAGACGAACTAACCAGGACGTTTCCTTTCAAGTTCCAAGTGCCGTTCACGGATACGATGTTCCAGACTGCGGCGCAGCTTTCGGTGGCTAGTTACTTCGCTATTTGCTTCGTCGGCGGTGGATTCCTCGTGATGTTGCTGTCACTTGTGGCGGTCATCAAGTCCAATCGAATAGCCAAGCGATCTCGGCGGGAACTGGAAGATGCGAACGACGAATTGGAGCGTTTGCGCGGTCCGGCCGAAGACGACGAGGTGTATCAAGCCGACCGGCTTGAAACCTGACGCCCAGTTTTCCGATACACCAAGCGCCGAGCGCGGCGCGAACGATAAGCTAAAAGGCGTCATTTTTGCACTGGCGAATCTCCGTTGTGCTTGTTTTGCTGATCTGCCTGCCGGCCGTGGCAGGGGACGATGACGTTGCCGAAAATATCCTGAAGTTGTACGCGACGGGGGAAATCGCCAAGGCCGATCAATCGCTCGACGACTTCCTCGAAGCGGAGACCGACCCCGCCAATCGTTGCCCCGTCTTACTGGCGGCCGCACAAGCCGATCGCCCCTTCTTCGACGCCAAAAAACGCTTGCGCGAATGTATCGAAAACTGCGCCCAGCGACCGGAAGAAGCGACGGCCCGCGCCGCACTGGTTCGCCTTCTGCACTTGAGCGGCGAGGATCGCACGGCGATCAACAGCGCCGATGAATTTCTACGAAAGCACCCCGATCATCCCGCCGCTCCGGATATCTTGTTGCTGCGCGGAGCCTTGGAACTGCGGTTGCCGCTGGGATCGACTTCCGGACGCAGCTTCGCCACGTTTTTGGCCAAGCACCCGGACCACCCGCGTGCGGCGCAAGCACTGGCCGGCCTCGGCGACATGAAGGTGAGGCAGAAAGACTGGCCGGGCGCCGTTGAGGCCTACATGCGCGCCTTGCAGGCCAACTCGAATATTCTAGACTTGCCTTCGATCTATTTTCATCTTGGCTTGGCCGCGGAAAAACAGCATCGATACGACATGGCCCACCACTACTATCGACTGCTGGTGCAAAACTGGCCCGAAACGTTGGTCGCCTGGCGAGCCAAGGATCGCCTCGAGAGCACGCTCTTTCGCGACGGGGGTCCGACGGAAATCCGCCCGCCGAAAAGCAAGGCGCGCTTCAGCTTGAGTGTCGGTGTCTACGAAAACCTCGCCGCCGCCGAACGCGCCTCGGGATCTTTCTCCGCGGCGGGGCTTCGCGTGCATCTCGTATTGCGTGGCAAGCGTTGCGAATTGCTGGTGGGCGAGTTCGACACGGAGTCCGACGCCGAAAATTTTGCTAATGAATTGACTCGACGTTTTCACGTTGAAACCGTTGCCAAACGACTGCCGTAACCTTGGTCGTGACGATCGGGAGGAACATCATGAATCAAATTGTCGAATGCGTACCTAATATCAGCGAGGGACGGGATCAGGCCAAGATCGACAGCGTGCTGGAGGCGATTAAGCGCACGGGCGCCATCGTGCTTTCCGCCGAGGCCGAAGCGACCTACAACCGCACGGTCATCACGATCGTGGGCGACCCCGAGACGATCGTCGACGGCGCCTTTGCCTGCATACGCGCTGCGACTTCAATGATCGACATGCAGCAACATCAAGGCGAGCATCCGCGCATGGGTGCCGCGGACGTCGTTCCTTTTGTGCCGGTCAAGGGCGTAACGATGGCCGATTGTGCGCGCTTGGCCCGCAAGTTGGGCCGCCGTGTGGGCGACCAGATCGGCATACCGGTGTACCTGTATGGCGAGGCGGCGCGTAGGCCCGAGCGCACTAATTTGGCCAAGGTCCGCAAAGGCCAGTACGAGGGATTGCTCGAGAAGTTGAGCGACCCGGAGTGGACGCCGGACTTCGGTCCCGCGAAATTCGTTCCGGCCTCCGGCGCAACCGCGATCGGCGCGCGGCAGTTTCTTATCGCCTACAACGTCAACCTGGCGACCGAGGACGTCGGCTTCGCCAACACGATCGCCAAGACCCTCCGCGAGTCCGGGTACAAAAAAGACGGCGAGCGCATCCCGGGCCTTTTTCAAGCAGTCAAAGGGATGGGTTTTGCGTTGGAGGTCCCCGGCCGCAAACTAGCGCAAGTCAGCATGAACTTGGTCAACTATAAGGTCACCAACATGCATGTGGTCTACGACAAAATCGTCGAACTCGCCGCCGAAAAAGACGTGCAGGTCACGGGTTCGGAAATCGTCGGCCTCTTGCCGCTGGTTGCCCTGGCCGAAAGCGGCCGTCACTACGGCGGCGCCGATCTCGATGACGCCGCGGCCGTGCGCGCGGCCGCCGAGGGATTGGGCCTGGCGGATCTCGCGCCCTTCGATCCCGATGAAAAAGTGCTCGAATACTTGATCGCCAAACGCTTGTAAGGAGTCGCCGATGTCCAAGCTCGTGGAGTTGAAAGTCAATGAATTCGTCGATCTACTCGCCTCGAACGAACCGGCGCCGGGCGGCGGCAGCGTGGCAGCCTTGGCAGGCGCACAGGCAGCCGCATTGATGGCGATGGTCTGCCGCCTGACCATCGGCAAAAAGAAGTACGCCGATGTGGAGGAAGAAGCGCAGAATGCGCTGGAGGCGCTCGAGCGTTTACGTGGTGAACTAATGGCGCTGGTCGACGCCGACACCGATGCGTACAACAAGTTCGGCGACGCTTTTGCGATGCCCAAGGGTACCGACGAAGAGAAGGCGGCGCGGCGGCAAGCGATTCGCAACGCGGCCAAGGGGGCGGCTCAAGTGCCCGCTCAAACGTTGGCGGCGTCGGCGAAAGTGGCGAGGTTGATCGAGTCGCTTTACCGGAAAACGAACAGGAATTGCCTGTCGGATGCGGGCACCGGAATGCAACTCGCCTACACGGCGGTGATCGGTGCGGCCATGAACGTGCAGATCAACTTGTCCACGACCGGCGATGAGCAGTTCAACACCGAGCATGCCGCGATCGTCGCCGACGCGTTGGCGGAAATTACGCCCTTGGCCGAAACGGTAACGCTTGATATTCGCAGCCTGCTTGCGGATTAGCGGGAGTCGGGCCGACGCTAGGCTTTTCCGATCTGCGGGTGTTTGCTACTTTAGCGAATCACGGAGAGAGGCGGGATGGAATTCACACGCGCTGCGGTAGGTAAATGGTTCACCGGGCTGGAGGATGTCGGCCATCGCGGCCCGACGCTCGGCCTGATGACCGGCCGTTTCGTGAATCTGATTGCGGCAGCCATATTTTGGATGGTTTCCTGGAACTTCGCGCCCCCGCGTCCGTACCTGTTGCTGGCGATTTACGGATTCGGCTTGGTGGGCGTTGCTTACGTGCTTCTATTACCGCGCGTGTACCTCTGGCGTTTTCCTATCGCCACCACGTTAGACCTTCTGTTCTTAGATCTGGCGGCCATCACCAGCGTAACGGTAAACACCGGTGGACTCAGCAGCCCCTTTCTTTGCATCTTCCTTTTTCCATTACTTGCGGCGTATTTTTACGATAACCGGCGTTTGATCGATCTGACGGTTGGCGGGGTGGCCGCGTCGTTGCTGATCGTGGCCGCCGCGCATCGCTTTTTCATGCCCGCCGCCTTGACCGGCCCGGCGTTGCCGATTTCCGACGTGTGGGCGTGGCAGGTGCCGTTCCTCTTCGTACTCTTGACGCTGGCTTTCTTCATCAATCGACGCTCCGCCGATCAACGCCGCGAAGCGCAAACCGAAATGGGCAATCTTCAGCGGCGACTGGGTGCGGCCAACGACGAACTGACGCGCAGCTTCTACGATTTGGAGGCGGCGCTGGATCGCGGCCGCGCTAATCAGGATTACGCCCAGCACGCGCGCCGGCAGTTGCTACGCGCCGAGCGCTTTTCTGCAACGGGCAAATTGGTGGCCGGTATTCTGCACGACATGACCAACCCGCTCTCGATCATCATCAGCGATTCCGAACTCTTCTTTTTGAAATTCGAAGACCGGCTCGACAAAGCGCGCACGACGCTCCAACGGGTACTGCAAAACGCCCAGCACATGTCGCTGCTGATCGATAACCTGCGGCTGCTGACCAAACAACGCGGCGACGCCGTTCATTCGCCGATCGATATGCGCCACTTGATCATGCGTTGCCTCAGAGCCCTGGAACCCGAGCGCAAGCGGCGCGGCGTCGTCGTGGATTCCATCCTTGACGAAAACACGCCGGGCCTACTGGGCATTGAAAGCCAGCTCGAACAAATGATCGTTGATCTCTTGGTCAACGCGTTTGAAGCCATCCATCGTCCCGGCGGGCGGGTCACGATACGGACCCGGCAGGAGGAGGACACCCTGGTGCTGGAAGTCGAGGACGACGGCGAAGGAATTGCCGCGGAATACCTGCCGCAGATTTTCGAGCCGTTCTTCAGCACCCGCGGTACTCCGAGTTCCCTGGGACTCGGGCTCTTTTCGGTGCGGACGATTGTGGAGGAGCATGGCGGCGTCGTGAGCGTTCGCAGCAAGCTCGATGCCGGCACGACCTTCATCATTCGGTTGCCGTTTGAGCCGACACGGCGAAAAAAGAAAACGAGCTGACATTCATGGCCAAACTTACGCTTGAAGAGATCCTGCAACGCTGGCGCGACGACCCTCGTTTCATGGAGAACGTGCGCGCTTTCAAGGAGCTGCCGGCAGTGCCCGGCGAGTTTCGCGACTTTCCGACCTGGGTCCATGCCGACTTGCGGCGCGTATTCGCCGAGCAGGGCATCGAGCGCCTTTACAGCCACCAGGCCGCGGCTGTCGAACACGTTCGCGCCGAACGAAATATCGTGTTGGTAACTCCCACCGCCAGCGGCAAAACGCTGTGCTACAACCTGCCGGTGCTGCAGGCGATCATCGACGAGCCCGAAACCCGGGCGCTGTACATGTTTCCGACCAAAGCGCTGGCCCAGGATCAGATGCATGAGATCCACGGCCTGATTCGCAAGCTTGGCGCCAACATCAAAACCTTCACCTACGACGGCGATACGCCCGCCGACGCCCGGCAGTCGATCCGTAAGCAGGGGCACGTCGTGGTCACCAATCCGGACATGCTTCATACCGCGATCCTGCCGCACCACACCAAGTGGCAGAAGCTGTTCAACAACCTCAAGTATGTGGTGATCGACGAACTGCACGTCTACCGCGGCGTCTTCGGCAGTCACCTGACCAATGTCATCCGCCGCCTTCGCCGCATTTGCCGCTTCTACAACGCCGACCCGATTTTCATCCTGTGCAGCGCCACGGTCGCCAACCCGCAGGAGCACGCGCAGAACATCATCGAAAGCCCCGTCGAACTGATCGACGAAAGCGGCGCGCCGCGGGCGGCTAAATCCTTCGTGCTGTTCAATCCGCCGGTGATCAATCGCGAGCTCGGCATTCGGCAGGGAGCCCTACAGCCCGCGCGTCGTATGGCCACACAGTTGATTGAGAACTCGCTGCAAACCATCGTCTTCACCACGAGCCGCCTCAATGTCGAAGTGCTCACCAAGTATCTCAAGGATCGCTTCGCCAAGGGCAAACCGATCGACGATCAGTACGTCACCGGCTATCGCGGCGGCTACCTGCCGAATTTGCGACGGCAAATCGAAAAGGGCCTGCGCAAACGTACGGTGATGGGCGTGGTCAGTACCAACGCCCTGGAACTGGGCATCGACATCGGCGACCTCGAAGTGTGCATCATGGCCGGTTATCCCGGTTCCATCGCCAGCACCTGGCAACAGGCCGGACGGGCGGGGCGGCGTTCGGGGCACAGCCTGGCGGTGCTTGTGGCGCGCAGCAATCCGCTCGATCAATACATCGTCGAAAATCCCGAATACTTTTTCGGCCACAGCCCGGAGCATTGCCGGGTCAATCCGGACAACCTGCTGATCCTGCTTCACCACTTGAAGAGCGCGGCCTTCGAACTACCTTTCGAGCGGGGTGAGGAATTCGGCAAGGAGAACATTGAGGAACTGCTCGATTACCTCACGGAAAAAGATGTATTGCATCGCGTCGGCGATCGCTGGCATTGGGCGACCGACAGCTACCCGGCCGACGAAGTGTCGCTGCGTTCGATCAATCCGCAGAACGTGGTCGTGGTGGATACGACCGACCCGGCCAGCCACCGCGTCATTGCCGAGGTCGATTGGGACAGCGCGTTTACGACCGTGCACACCGAGGCGATTTACATGGTCGAGTCGCAGCAGTTCCACGTCGACGAACTGGATTTGGAGCGGCAAAAAGCGTACGTGCGCAAGGTGGACGTGGATTACTACACCGACGCCATGACCTACACGAAGGTGCGGGTCATCGAGGAATTCGACTCGACGCCGCAGCCCGAACTGATTTTCGAGCAGGGCGAGGTGCAGGTTGTGCGCAAGGTGGTCGGCTACAAGAAAATCAAGTTCTACACCGCCGAGAATCTGGGTTACGGCGACGTCAACCTGCCCGAAAAGGACATGCACACGACCAGCTACTGGTTCACGATTCCCAAAGACAGGCTTGAGACGCTGCCCTTTACGCGGGACGAACTCATCGACGGACTCACCGGCCTCGGATACAGCCTGCATCACCTTGCCGCCATGTTGCTGATGGCCGATCCGCGCGATCTGGACCGCTGCCTCGGCGATAAAAGCGGCAATTGGTTCGTGCGACATTCCGCGGCGGGTCGCACAATTGTTGACGCCGGTGGCGACCAGACGCCCAACGTCGATGCCTTCGACCCCACTATCTTTATCTACGACGCCTATCCCGGCGGTATCGGTTTTTCCGAACTGCTCTTCGATAAACACGACCTTTTGCTCACCACCGCCCGCGAACGCATCACCGCCTGTCCCTGCGAAACCGGCTGCCCTAGTTGCGTGGGTCCCACGTTGGAGGTCGGTCCCCGGGGCAAGGAAGTCGCCCTGGCGATTCTCGCATTGATCCACCCATGAGCGTCGTCGACCGGCTCAAACGTTTGACCGGCGAAAACGCCGACGCGGAGCAACGCGAGAAGGACGCCAAACAGCGGCAACTTGAGAACCTACGCGGCCGCATCGAACGGATCCTCGAACGGCGGCCGGGCGCCGGTGCAACCACGCCGAGCGCAGCCGTACCGGACCGCCGCCTGCCGCCCCTGGGGCTCAACGATGTTGCATCGGGCCGCGAGTACCAAACCCCGCACGGCCCTGTTTTTGTAGTCGAGGACGACATTGACGTCGGCGAGTTTTGGGGTCGCCGGCGCTTGCGTGAATTCGCCGCTCTTAATACGCGCGCCGCGGCGTTGCTGGCCCGCGACGGCCGCGTGGCCGAATACGATCCCGCCGACGCCCTGTTTCTCGATACGGAAACCACGGGCCTGTCCGGCGGCACTGGAACCTTCGCTTTTTTGATCGGTTTGGGGTGGGTTGAGCGGGAGCGCTTCGTAACGCGGCTCATTTTCGCCCGCGACTTCCTCGAGGAAGCGGCGGCGCTGCATACGCTGACTGAATTCGCGGCGCAAAAAAAGTACTTGATCACTTTCAACGGACGTACTTTCGACGTCCCCTTGCTCACCACGCGTTTCGTGTTGAACCGCGCGCCCGACTCCTTGGCCGATCTGCCGCACCTGGATCTACTCGCGCCGGCGCGCCGCTTGCTGGGGCATCGGCTGCCGAATTCCCGCCTGACGACGCTGGAAGCCGAAGTGCTGGGCGTGCGTCGCGACGGCGACATCCCGGGCAGCGAGATACCGCAGCGCTATTTTGATTTCCTGCACACGCGCGACGCCCGGCTCGTGGCTGACATCTTGAAGCACAATCGGCTCGACGTGGTCAGCATGGCCGTGCTGGCGGCGCACATGTCCGAACTGCTCACGCACGGCCCGGATACGCCGGATGCGGAGACGGACGACGTCGTCGCCGCGGCGCGACTCCACCTGCTACGCGGTGATCCCGTTACGGCAGAGCGTTTTCTGTGCAAGATAGTCGCGGCCGATCCGAAGCATCAGCGCGACGCCGCGGGGCGGGAACTCTCAATGCTGTTTAAGCGTTCGCAGCGGGCCGAACCGGCTGTCGCTCTGTGGCGCGAGATGCTGGTCCACGACTCAAAAGACCTGTTTGCCGGGGAGGAACTGGCGAAACATCTGGAACACCGAGAACGCCGCTTCAGAGAGGCGATCGCGGTTGTGCAACGCTTGCTTGCCGGGTGTCCCGCCGACGAAAAGATTCGTGCGGCGCTGGCGCATCGCCTGGCCCGACTGCAGCGCAAGGCCGAGAAAGACCAAACGGAATAACGGCGGCGCTTTGCGTTTCCGCCTTGTCGGCGCGGGGCGCTCGTTGTTAAATGCCGTCCGGAAGATTGTCGCAACTGGAGGAAACATGCTTGATCTGAATTATGTCCTGGAACACCTCGACGACGTGCGCGCCAACCTGGGGCACCGCAACATGCACGTCGAGATCGGCGTGTTGCCGGAACTGGCTGAAGCGCGCGCGCGCCTCCTCACGGAGGGCGACCGCCTGCGTCAGCGGGCCAACGAAGTGGCCAAGTCGATGAAAGGCAAGCTGGAACAGGAAGAGCGGCAGCGGCTGATCGAAGAGGGGCGGGCGCTCAAGAGTGAAATCGCCGCCCTAGACGAAAGCACGAAGGCCGCGAAGGCCGCGGTGGACGACCTCCTTCGCCAACTTCCGAATATGACTCATCCGGACGCGCCTATCGGCGGCACGGAAGAGGAGAACCGCGAAATCAAACGCGTCGGTGAGATACCGGTGTTCGACTTCAAGCCTTTGGACCATGTCGAGATCGGCAGGCGTCTCGAGTTGATTGATTTCGAAGCGGGCAACAAGGTGGCGGGTGCGAATTTCTACTTTCTGAAAAACGACGCCGTGTTGCTCGAACTGGCGATGGCTCGTTTCGCCTTGGACATCCTGGCATCCGAGGGCTTCACGCCGCATATCACGCCGGACGTGGCGCGACCGGCCATACTCGACGGCGTCGGTTTCAATCCGCGGGGCGAGGAAACGCAGATCTACTCCATCGCCAATCAGGACCTCGCGCTGATCGCCACGTCGGAAATCACCCTGGGCGGCATGATGCAAAATGAGATCGTTGACGAGGACGAACTGCCGATGCTGCTGGCCGGGCTGAGCCATTGCTTCCGCACTGAGGCCGGAGCACACGGTCGCGCGAGCCGCGGCCTCTACCGCGTGCACCAATTCACGAAGATCGAAATGTTCGCCTTCACGATCCCCGAGGCGTCGGCAGGGCTCCACGAGAAGATGCGCGACATCGAGGAACGCATCTTTACCGCGTTGGAAGTGCCGTTTCGCGTGGTGGATATCTGCACGGGCGATTTGGGGAGTCCGGCCTATCGCAAATACGATCTGGAAGCGTGGATGCCGGGGCGGGGCGAGTGCGGCGAATACGGCGAAGTGACCAGCACCAGCAACTGCACCGACTTCCAGGCGCGGCGGTTGAATATTCGCTACCGGCCCGCGGAAGGCAAACCGCGTTTTGTCCACACGCTCAACGGTACGGCGATCGCCGTGTCGCGGGCGCTGATCGCTGTGCTCGAAAACCATCAACAGGCCGACGGCACGGTGCGTGTGCCGAAGTCTTTGGTGCCCTACATGGGCAAGGAAGTGATCGGCCCGCCCAAAAAATAGGAGAGACATGCGTAAGCTCAAGCTCGTCATCAGCGATTTACACGTCCATACGGGCGCCCGGTTGCCCGATGGGCGTCGCAACGTATTCGAAGGTTTTTTGGAAGACGCGCTGTTGGTTGAGTTTTTGGAGCATTTTTCCACCGGCGAATACGCCGACGACGACGTGGAAGTCATCGCCAACGGCGACTTTTTCAACCTCCTGGAAATCGAACTCGGCACCGGCGAGCCGACCGAGGCGATCACCGAAGAAGTGGCGGTTCAGCACCTGCGCGCGGTCATGAAGGGACACGCCCAGCTTATGGACGCCCTGCGTGACTTTTGCGAGCGACCCGGCAAGAAGCTGACTTTCATCATCGGCAATCACGATGCGGCGTTGCTCTTCGGCGCCGTGCGCGCTGAGTTGCACAAACGCATTTCGCCGCGTTTGGAATGCCGCGTCGATTACTCGTTTGACGGTGTGTACCTCACGCACGGCCACCAGTATGAGTTCATCCATCACTTCGATATGAAAAGCTTCACGCGCCGCGGGCCCGATGGAACCGTCCGCCTCAAGCTCCCTTACGGCGCATTGTTTGTCATCCAGTTTCTCGGCGCGATGAAGCACCGCCGGTCGTACATCGACAAAGTGATTCCTTTCTCGCAGTACCTGCGGTGGGCGTTCGTCAACGACCACGTCTTCTGGTGGGAGATGTTGATCGGTATTGTTCGCTTTTGGGCGCGCAATCGGTTTTCGCACGACGCATACCGACGCCGCGAATTCTCACTCGCGCCGCGCCGCTTCGCCAACGCCGTCAACCACAAGCCGCTCGTGGCCAACGCCCGCGCGATCCTTCGCCGTACGAACTATCGGATCGTCATTTTGGGACACAGCCACAAGCTCGAATACATGATGTGTGGCAAGGACGGCGAGTACTTCAATTCCGGTTCGTGGTTGGAGCAGATATCCCTGGACGTCGCCACCCTGGGTCGCAGCCGCGTGCGCCCGTACGTGCGGATCGACTATATCGACGGCGAGCCGCGGGCGAGCCACCACAATTGGGTTGGACGACACGTCCTTTCCCACCCGCTGATTCCCTGATCGAGGAAGCTATTCCAGGATGTGGCCGAAACGCGTCAACTGACGCCACGGCCACGAGAAGTAGATGATCAGCGCCTTGCCCTTGATGTAACCGTAGGGAACGAATCCCCAGAAGCGACTGTCTTTGCTGTGGTCGCGGTTATCGCCCATGCAGAAATAATGGTCTTCGGGAACGGTCGTGGAAAAGGAATCGAAGCGGTGCGCGCGCTTGTCGTACAGCACGGTGTATTCGTTCTCGTCGCTCGTCTCGCGATAGACGTTGCTGTCCTGCCGATAGCCGCGTGGGTCGCTGTAGTCCAGTTCTCCCGTCATCGTTTTGGGCACGAGTTGGCCGTTGACGTACAAATCGGTGCCGCTGATTTCAATCTTGTCCCCAGGCAGCCCGATGATGCGCTTGATGTAATCCGTGCGCGGGTCCTTGGGCCACTTGAATACGATGATGTCGCCCCGCTCGGGATCACTGAGCCGAATCTTGGTGTCGGTGAACGGAATCGGAATGCCGTACAAAGACTTGGTCACCAGAATGTGGTCTCCCACCAGCAACGTGGGCACCATGCTGGCGGAGGGAATCTTGAACGCCTGGACAATGAAGGTGCGAATCACCATGGCCAGCAGAAGCGCGACGATGATGATCTCGGCGTATTCGCGCACCACGCTGTGACGATGGAAGGGCAGGTGGACGTCGACGTCGTGCCGCAACTGCTTCAATTCCCGGGTTATCAACGCGGGATCTTCCGATGCGAGCGTCTGGTCTGTGAAACGGGCCAGCGCACGCTCCACTTTATTTCGCGTCGGTTGATTGAAGAGATCCGGGTGCTGCAAATCCCGCCGCAGCCGCTTGGCGTACCGCATTCCTTCTTTGCGCGCTTTTTTCAGTCGATGGGCGACAAACATGATTGCTCCGGATTATCCGCGGGCCGGAAAAGTTTCGCTCACTATTTGAAACCGACCTCTCTTTGTCAAACGCCGCGGTCAGCGAAGAAGGCGAGCGATGCGCGAAAATTGCCCCGGCGGCCACGAAAAATAGATCACCATCGCCTTGCCGACGATGTTCTCCTCCGGCACGTACCGCCAAAAACGACTATCGTTGCTGTGGTCGCGATTGTCGCCCATGCAGAAGTACTTGCCCTCGGGAATGCGCCACATGCGATCTTCGGTGTGCACGGTGTCGGCGTCGTATAGCACGCGATGCTCGCGGCCGCCGAAATCCTCGGCGTAGAGGCTTCCGGTAAGTTCGTAACCCGGCGGGTCTTCATAGCGGAAAGTACCGACGGAGCGCTTGTCGACTAACTCGCCATTTATCCACAGCGAATCGCCTTTGATTTTGACCACGTCGCCCGGCACACCCACGACACGCTTGATGTAGTCCGTCTTTTGGTCGACCGGCCACAGGAATACGACGACGTCGCCGCGCCGCGGTTTGCTAAGCGGTATCTTCCAGTCGGTGAAGGGAATGTTGATGCCGTAGATAAACTTGTTGACCAGAATGTGATCGCCGACCCGCAGAGTCGGAATCATACTTCCCGACGGGATCTTAAAAGCCTGGACCACGAACGTGCGGATCACGATAAACAGCAACAACGCGACCAGCACCACTTCCACGTTTTCGCGCACGTTGCTGCGGCGCCACGCGGGCAGATAGGCGTCGGTCGTCGCCTTACACTCGGCCAGGGCCGCTTCGATGCGGCGGGGGTCGTCTGTTTTGAGGGCGGCCTCGCAAGCTTCGACCTTGCGCCCGATCACTTCCCGCGCGCGTTCGTTGAAAAGTTCGGTTTCGATATCGAGGCGCCGCGTGATGCGAGCCAGATCACGATGTGCGGTTCGTCGAGCGCGTTTTAACCGGCGTGAAAGGTACATAAGCTCCGTTCTTTTTCCGTTTGCCTGCGGTAGACAGGCTCATCGGCTGTCGGGTTCCGAAAAATTCCACAGATGGGGTGCCGATGTCAAGCTTTCGGCGTTGTCGCGTTCCATGTACAATAAGAAAAAGTGAGGCGTCGTCCACTGGATGAAAACACTGTCGATCTACCAGAAACTCATCTTGTACTTCCTGTTGGTCAGTCTGATTCCGTTGGCCGGCTTCGGCGCGTTCTCCTATTTGCAGCTTTCCCGAACCGATCGCGGCAATTTTCGCGAGATGATTTCGCTGATCGCCGTGCAAACCGCATACATGGTCGAGCGCGAACTCGAGTCGCGACGAAATGAAGTGGTCGCCTGGGCCGACCTGCTGCCCGTAGACGCCGGCGCGGTAGATAGTGGCGATCACGCCGCTTTATTCGACTCCCTCGACCGGCTGGTCACCGCTTTTCCCATGTACGATCTGCTCCTCGTGACCGACGCGAATCACAGGGTCATCGCCACCAATCGCCACGACCCGGCCGGGCGCGAATTGGCTGTGGGCCGTCTCGCCGGCAATTTGCTGAGTAACGGCCCGTGGTTTTCCGAGGCCGGCGAAAAAGGGAATTACCTATCCGCAGTGCGGCTCTCCAACGTCATCGCCGAGGTATACGGCGCTCGCCGGGAGAGCGTCAACGTGGCCGCGCCCATTCGCCGCGAAGGAAAGACCGCGGGCTTTCTGGTCGCCTACCTGAATTGGTCCTACCTGCAGGACATCCTCAGTGTCGCGCAGGGGGCGCATGCCGACGACTTGTCCGGCACGCTGTTCATGCTGAGTTTGCGTGACAATCGCTACCTGGCGCACCCCAACGCGGACCTCAACGGCCAGCCGTACCCGCTGAATGTCGACCTGTCCGACATCGTCGAGCACCGCCCCACGGGCGTTCTGCATTTGGATTGGCCGCTACCTAAAACCGTGGCCTACGCCCAGGTGCGCGGCGGGTCGAGCATTGGAAAACTGCCTTGGATCGTGAGCATGGAAGTACCCGATGAGGTGATCTACCACCAGGCGCGCGTGTTGCGATTCACGTTTGTGGCGCTGTTCATCTTCACCGCGGTGGTCATCATCACCGTCGTTTCCATCCTTTCCCGGCGCATCTCCGAACCCATCCTTCGCTTGATGATGGGCGCGCAGGCGATTGCCGCCGGGCGGATGGATATCGAATTGCCGGTGCGCAGCGTCGACGAACTGGGCATTCTGGCCAACACCTTCAACCAGATGTCCGATTCGCTTCGCGAGCGCGACGACCAACTTCGCCTAAGCAATCAACATCTCGAGGAAGCCAATCGGCTCAAGAGCCAGTTTCTGGCCAACGTCAGCCACGAATTGCGCACCCCGATGAATTCCATCATCGGCTTCACGACACTCGTGCTGCAGCGTTCGGGCGACGGGCTGCCTGAACAACAAAATCAGAATCTCGTCAAGGTGCGCCGCAACGCTCTTCATCTGCTCAAACTGCTGAATTCGATTCTCGACCTATCCAAAATAGAGGCGGGCGGCATGGTCGTGGTCGTCGACGAGTTCCCCATGCGTAGCATGCTTGAGGGATGCACGTACACGATCGCGCCGTTGCTCGAAAAGCGTCCCATCGAAATATCCGTGGCGGCATCCGATGACGAATTGACCGTGCACACCGACCGCCAAAAGCTGCAGCAGATCCTCATCAACCTGTTGGGTAATGCCGTGAAATTCACGGAACGGGGATATATTCGCGTCGGTTACGAAGTGACCGCGCATTCCGGACTCGCCGAAACCGAAGCCGGACCCTGGGTGCGTATCTGGGTCGAAGACAGCGGCATCGGCATCCACGAACGAGAACTGGATAACATCTTCTCCGAGTTCCGGCAGGTCGACGGCTCGCCCAGCCGACGCTACGGCGGCACAGGCCTTGGTTTGTCCATTTCCAAGAAGTTGGCAAAACTCTTGGGTGGTGATATTTTGGTGCAAAGCGAACCGGGCTTCGGCTCGACATTTACGTTGGTCATACCTGTGCGGCACCGGTCCGCCGAGCCTTTGGTCCGCGACGAAACGGACCATCCGTTGCCGAATAGGCGAGATGCGGCGCCGCCCGATGAAGGAGTACGGAACATCTGATGCGAAAAAGAATTTTGATCGTGGAAGACGTTGAGGACAACCGCGATTTGCTGGTACAATTTTTTGAAGGCCAATACGAAATCTTCGAGGCCGCCGACGGGCAGGTGGGAATTGCGATGGCTGAGCGATTGCGGCCGGACCTGATCCTTATGGATCTGTCCCTGCCGGTGATCGACGGATGGCAGGCGACTGCTGCGCTCAAAGCGGATGCGCGGACGCGTGAGATCCCGATCATCGCCATTACGGCCCACGCGATGGTCGGCGACGAGCAAAAAGCATTGGCCGCCGGATGCGACGGATACATATCGAAGCCGGTGGATTTTAATGAACTGGAGCGCATCGTAAAGAAATACTTGGACAGCCCGTGAACGAAGATCGCAGCTACCGAATTTTAGTGGTCGACGACAACCCGGATAATGTCGACCTGTTAACGCAGTATCTCACCGGGTTGGGCTACGAAGTAATACCCGCTTACGACGGCGAAGAAGCGATGATGGTCGCTGCGCGCCTTCCGGTTGATTTGATCCTCCTGGACGTCATGATGCCCAAACTGAGCGGCTTCGACGTCTGCCGCAGACTCAAAAGCGCCGACGAGACAACGTTCATTCCCATCGTGTTGGTTACGGTGCGCGACGACACGCAGTCCAAGCTCGAAGGTTTCGCCGCCGGCGCCGACGATTACATTACCAAGCCGTTCGATATCGAGGAACTGTCGGCCCGTGTTAAAAGCCTCCTGCGCATCAAAACGCTGCAGGACGAACTGCGCGCCGCCAATGCGCGCCTCGCCGAAATGTCGGTCACCGACGGCCTGACCGGGCTGTTCAACCACCGGTACTTCGTCGAGCAATTGCAGGTGGAAGTCAGCCGCGCAATTCGGTACAACCGACCGCTCGCCGTGATCATGCTCGATATCGACCACTTCAAAAACGTCAACGACACTTACGGACACTTGTTCGGCGACTATGTGCTGAGGAAAATCTCCGATGTTTTTCAGCGCATGGTGCGCGCCGGCGATACTGTGGCCCGCTACGGCGGCGAGGAATTCGCCATCCTCGTGACGGAAACCGAGGGCGCGCAAGCCCTGGCCGAACGAATTCGTGTCGCGGTGGAGAAAGCCGATTTTCTGTACGAGGGGCAACAAACGCCCGTGCGGGTTTCAGCCGGCGTCTGTCAGGCGAAAGCCGGGGAAGTCGACGACGGTAACGAACTGCTGCGCGTCGCCGACGAGGCGCTGTATGACGCCAAGGAACACGGCCGAAACCGGGTTGTGGTGAAAGTCAAAGAATCAGACGGCAACGGAAAGAATTGAACATGACCACTCCCACGAAAATTCTTCTAGTCGAAGACAATCAGGACCTGCTCGACATCATTCATCACTTTCTCGACGCCTATGGTTTCTCGGTCATACCGGCCAAAAACGGGCAGGAGGCGCTGGAACTATTCGAACGGGAGATGCCGAACATCGTTCTTTCCGATGTGTTGCTTCCAAAGGTCAACGGTTTTCAGGTGTGCGAGAAAATCAAAAAAAGCGGCCGCAATGTGCCGGTCGTGCTGATGAGCGCGCTGTACAAAACCTATAATCTGCAACAGGAAGCCAAGACGAAGTACGGTGCCGACGAATACCTCATCAAACCCTTGAACCTCGTGGAAGTGGCGCGACTGCTCTGCCGCTTGCTGGGTATCGAACGGCCCGAACATGTTGACTCGGAAACGGATACCGAGGATGGAAACGCGAAGGCGGCCGGCAGTGGATCGGCGGCGTTGCACCTGGTCGACGATTCCTCGGAGGAGGAGCCGGCGTCCGAAGCGAGTGAAACCGAAGCCCTGCCGGACACCGGTACGATCGAGCAGACTCCCATCGTCGAACTATTCGGCAACCTGTTCTGCCGGGGCGTGACGGCCAAGTTCAAGGTCACGGCCGACGGGGCACTGCGGACCGCGTACTTCAAAAACGGCATTCCCGTTTTCGTAAACAGCAATCTGCCCGAGGAAAACTTCACTCAACTCGTTATCGACGACGGACGCGTGACCGCCGATCAACTGCAACGGCTCCAGACGATGGCCAAGGATCGGGGTGTTACCGTCGGCAAACTGCTGGTCGAGAACGGATACATCGATCCGGCGGACCTGGCCGAATATTTGCTGCGGGAAGTTGATGTGCGCTTGGCGGCGATGCTCAACCTGCGTGACGGCGCCTACTCGGTGGAGGCCGACGATTCCTGGATCGAAAAAATCAAGCGACCCGAGTTGGATATTTTCGACCAGGTTTACCAAGCCGTGCAGCGCAATTTCGATGAGGCCGCGCTTAAAACCCGCTACGACGGAGCCGAAGACCGGGTTGTCGCCAAGAACGAAGCCAATCTACCCTTGGCCGGCCAAATCGATTGGCAAGGCAGCCATTTGGAAGCCTTCATACAAATCGACGGCGAACACACGATATGCGAAATCATTGACGAGTCCGGGCAATCGGAACTCGTCGTTATGCAGTTGCTCTACACGCTACAGCTATTTGACATGATCCGCCTTCGCTAGGACGACCGTCGCCTGGACCGCCGTTCAGAATGCGAAGAGCCTTATATCTTATCTTGAGTGATGGGAGGAGTGTCATCATGACAAACCCGTTTTACGTAGACGAATCGAGTCCGTGGTTTTCAGAAGAAGCCGGTTGGCCGCCGGAAGTGCCGAAGAACCACGACTTTGAAAAAATCACGATGGGCGAGGCGCTGGATCGTGCCGCGAAGGAAAACCCCGACAATCATGTGATGTGGTTTCTCGAGACTTACATGACTTTCGCTGATTTCAACGACAAGGTGAACCGCTTCGCCGCCGCGATTCACGGCCTGGGCCTGCGCAAAGGCGACGTGTTGGCGCTCATGCTGCCCAATAGCTTCCAGTACGCCATCGGCTATTACGCTTGCGCCCGCGTCGGCGTGATTGTCACCGGTGTCAATCCGACCTACAAAGCGGGCGAAGTTAAGCACCAAATGAAACTCACCGGCGCCAAGGCGATCGTCGTTCTCGACGTGCTCTACAAAGACGCCATCGAACCGATTATCCGGGATACATCGATCGAACATCTGATCGTCACCAACGTGACCGATCTGGCCGCGATTTCCGGCTTCAAACGGTGGCTCGGCAAAAGGCTGGGCAAAATCCCCACGGCGCCGGCTCCAAAGGGCGCGCTGCAATTCACCGATTTGCTCAAAACGGATCCCAAGCTGCCCGACGTGGATGTCTCCGCCGACGATGTGCACACCTACATCATGACCGGCGGCACAACCGGCGTGCCCAAAGCGGCCGTGCTGACGCACTTCAACTGCGTCTCCAACGCCATGCAATCGCGCCTGTGGCTGCACAAAATGGAAGTGGGCACCGCGTCCATCGGCGTGATCCCCGTGTTCCATTCCTTTGCCATGACGTGCGTGATGAACATCTGCGCGTTGCACGGCGGCATGATGATCCTCTTCCCCAGGCCGCCGAAGGATGCGGACTTAGTGGACACCATCATGCGCATTACGCCGCCCCAGGGTTGCCTGTATCCGGGAGCCGAAGTGCTCTTCAAACGCCTGGGCGAGTGGCCGGAAATCAAGAACTTCGACCTCAGCGGCAAAATCGTGCTGTGCGTTTCGGGCGCCGGTCCGCTGCACCGCCCCGTTCAGGAAAAGTTTGAAGAGGCGACGGGCGCGCGGTTGGTCGAGGGCTACGGGCTCAGCGAAACTTCGCCGGTGGTCTCGGCAGGTCCCTTCTGGGGCAATCGCAAAATCGGCACGATCGGGCTGCCTTTCACCGGCACCGAATGGCGCATTGTCGATTCCGGCGATGCTACCAAGCAGTTGCCGTTCGACGAAGCGGGCGAAATCGCCGTCGCCGGGCCGCAAGTGATGAAAGAGTACCTCAACAATCCGAACGAGACGGCGGAGACCATCGTCGAAATGGACGGCAAGAGATGGTTGCTGACCGGCGATATCGGCCGCATGGATCCGCAGGGGCGCATCACGATCGAGGATCGCAAGAAGCAACTCATCAAATTCAAGGGATACAGCGTCTACCCGACCGAAATCGAAACCATGGTGATGGAACACCCGGCGGTCAACGAAGTCGCCGTGGCGGGTATTCCGCACGAAAAATTCGGCGAGGTCATCAAGGCGTGGATTGTGCTGAATCTGGACAAGAAGGGCCAGATCGAGCCGGAGGAAATCATCGCCTGGGCGAAGCAGAACTTCACCCATTACAAGGTACCGTATTCGGTGCAGTTCATCGACGAACTGCCCAAAACGCTGGTTGGCAAGGTGTTGCGTCGCGTCTTGCAGGAAGCCGACCCCGCCTTCCAGGCGGCCAAGCAGAAGCAAGAAAGTAAAAGCTAAGCGAAATCTCGGCAGAGTCGACGGCATCGCGCGAAGCGTTCGCGTGGTGCCGTCGTTTTATGGTTTGTCGGTCGCGCGCTAATTCTCGCGGGACCCGAGGATATCCGCCGTGACCAGCAAACCCGAAATGTTGTGCTGGTTGTAATCGATACGAATGAAATTCGACACCGGCGAATTCCGAAACGCGCCCAGTGCCCGGCGCGGATTCGGGTACAGATGCGCGAACTCGGGTCGGATGATCCGCTCGGTTTGGAAACGCGCCGCCCGCTTGATGTTCGCCGCAATGTGGTCGGTGTCCATCCCGGCGCGATCCATGGTCTGGTAGCACGCGGTGATGCCTTCCATACGGGCGCCCGCCGGCGTCACTTGCGGCGGGTAGGGGAAGTAGCCGCCGTCGTAATCGGGGTATTTAATCTCCCAAGGGCGATCGAACTGGTCGTTGATCATCGAGTCGACCAACGTGGCGCAGTAGTCGGCGTAGAGCGGTTCCGGCGCTACCCGGTGCAACTCGTTCAACGCGATCATCAGCCACGCATCGGGCGGTACCTGCAGACGCATGCCGAGGATCTTGAAACGTTCGTTGATAAAATACTTGGCGCTAAGCTTGACGGCGTCCAAATATTTCGGATTCGGGTCGTGCGCGTAGAAGCGCATCAGGCCCAACATCGCCTCGCCCGGGTAGTAGATCGACCGCCGGCCCTTGGCGGCCGTGCCCTTGTAAGGCCAGTAGCTATGGAATGAGCCATCCGGTTTCTGGCTACGCAAAATATGATTGGCCAACTCACGGCCAAGGCGTAAATTCGCGGGTGACTTCTCAATTTTCAGCTTCTCCGAGAGCGCAATGAGCGTCAGTCCGGTACCGCCGAGCTTCACCTGATACCGCGTCTTTTTCCCCTTGCGCTTGGTTTCCACCGGGAAGGCGCACCAATGGCCCTGGTCGTCTTTCTCGCGGCGAATTTGCTCCATCAGCCAAATCCAGGCGCGGTCGCCCGCTTGGCGGTAACGGTCTAGGCCTGTGGCCAGCGAGAGTTCGTACAGCGAGTAAATCGTACCGGCGTGACGCAGCAGGTTGTAGGTCGAGGCGTACTTGTCAAATCCCAGGTTGCCCTCATACAGCCATTGGTTGTTCGGCTGCAGAATACCTACCAGGTAGTCGCCGCCCAGGCGGCAGAAATCCATCACGCTCTCGCGCGTGATATCCGTTTGCGTCAGTGGCGTCGACGCCCTAACCAAGCGAACCGCCTTGCCCTGATATTCGGTGTACGATTCGGTCGGTACGATGAATTTGCCCGTCTCGCCCGCGTCTCCTTTGAGGTCCAAACCAATGCGGCGTGCCGAGAGAAGTTGGAAGGCGCGCTTCAGATCCAAGGCTCGCACGTGCATGGAGGAGTCGGTGACCAGCCGCGCCGACTGATCGGTTACCAGCAGCGTGGCGTACAATCCCGGGCTGTAACCGAAACCCAAATCACGCCACCAAAGAGGCGTGGCCGAACGCCGCTCACGCAGCAGGTGGACCGAAACGAGGTCGTCGCTCGATAGGCCAAAGCCGCGGACGCGTTTGCGTAATTGTTCGGCCGCGCACGTGACCGCCGCCCGGGCGTCGTTGCCGAAACAACCCGCGCCCCGCACCGGTCCGTCGCCGTTGTAGGCATAGACCGCCGCGCCGATGATCTCCAAGGGCAACGCATCGCCACCGGTTGATTCGCCCATCAACGCGCCGCGCGCCGCGTCGATCAGTTCGCCGGCTTGCGCTTCGGAAAGCAGCGGCGGTAGGTCCGGGTCGCCGTTGGCGATCAACGCCGCAACGTTGTGGGAAAGTAGATTCCATTGCCAAACGAATGCAATGACAACCAATACGACCGGCACCAGCAGGATTTCGCCGAGTCGCCGCCCCAAACTTTTTTTCTTTGGTGACGGCGGACCGGGCCGCCCGCCGGGCTTCCCGCCGGATGACTTCTTCTTTTTGTTTACTGAGGAATCAGACCGGTTAGGGCGACGAACCACTTATACCCCCCGTGTTCTTCTGGGTCACGAAATCCGTAGGCTGCGGCAAAGCGCAAACGCGCCGCAAAAGAATAAGCGAAGGTGAAATCAAAATAAAGCTCCATACCCGCCGAGGGCAGCAGGTCTTCCTCCTTCACTTCTTCGTCCCGATCCACCGCGACGCCGCCTTCGCCGAACGCCATGCCGCTGATGTCCCGGAAATAGATCGGCCACGCTTTGATGCCGCGCTCGATACGCGCCACCGGGAACGCCAGTTCCAGCGTGCCGTTGGCTATGCGGTCGCCTGCCGCCGTGCCGGCGTCGTAGCCGCGCACTTGGAAGCGGTCCGACTCGTAGTTGAGCGTGAGCGGGCTGTTTTGCGCGTAGCCTCCCAGCCGAAAAGACCGCTGCGGCAGCAGGTCGCCGAAGCTCAGCGCGCCGTTACTGACGGCCGCAAGCCGCAGATCGCTCACGCCCAGAGGAACGCGAATCCCTGCCGTGCCCCCGATGAATTGTTGGTTGACGTTGCTGCCGAACAACCCGTCGTGCACGGTGCCACCCAATCCGAGCGGAACCGACACGTAGCGGTCACTGGGTGCGGCATCGTAGGTCCAACCAAGACGCGCCCCGGACCAGTACCCGGTGAAGGCCGGCGTCGGCGATTGGTCGGGCAGGTCATCCAAATCGGTTCGCGATTGCCCCACGTAGCCGCCGTAAAACGCGTGCTTCCAAAACAGGGGATAGATGAGGGTCGCCAACCCCGAAACCCGCCGCTCCCAATAATGTTCCGGATCGCCGTCTTCGTCGGTGACGATCTTGCTGTGCCGCTCGGCCGAGTGCGCGGCGACAAACTGGAAGCTGGGCGTGAAACGGGAATAGGTATACGAGGCCGCCGCATAAGGAAAGCGCCGCTCGAATCCCCACAACGCCTCTAGCGCCCAAGAGTGGTAACCGGCGATGTCGAATCCGGCGGTTTTCGCTCCCAGCCAGAGATCTTCGGACCCGAAGGAAAACGACGGCAACCAGTAATGCGGCCACGCGGTGCGGTAGGCGCGGTAGTCATCGGTTGGCGGGTCCAGCGCCGCGGCGCGTTCACGAATGTCCTGGGTGATGGGGCCCACGACGATGGTCTTCGAGCTGATCTCCTCGCGCGCGACTGCCGTCCATTGCCGCGGATCGAAATCCATCAGGTACAAGTCGAAACCGCCTGCCGTGTACCCGCTGTACACCAGGTGTTTGCCGTCAGGGCTCACCGCGGGCATGAACGCGCCGCCAAGCACGTTGGTGATTTGAAACAACTCGTCAGTTTGAAGGTCGAGGGCAAATAGGTTGTAGACGCCGGTACGCCCGGAAGTAAAAACCAAGTACCGCCCACTCGGATCGAAAGCCGGGTCGATATCGCGCATGGGGTGCGAGGTTAACCGCGTGAATTCGCCGCTGGCGATATCGAGACGAAATACGTCGCGATTGCCGTCGTCGTGCCACACGCTGGTTGCCGCCCACTCGCCGCTCGGGTGCATCGCGACCCCTGCGAACTGCGCGACGCCTTCGTAACGATCGAAAGGAAAAAGTGGTTGGACCTCACCGGTGTCCAGATCGACAATGGCCGGAGCCGTGCGCCCGCCATCCTGAGTAATGGCTAACACCCGCCTCGTGCCGGGAATCCACGCCGGGTCGGCGACACGGGCGCTTTTCGTCAGTCGCTTCTTTCCCTTCGCCGGATCCAGAGACCAAAGGTCGAAAAAAACACGGTAACGATCACGGGGTTGGCTTTGCGCAAAAACAACGCGGCCGTCGGCCGATCGCGTCACCCCGCGCACCGCTTGCGTGGCAGCCAGTCGTCGCGGTCGCGGTTTCTTGTTTCGCAGGTCGATCGCGCGCAGGCCCGTTACGCGATCGCGATCCGACGTGTAAAAAACGATCCGATGTGCATCGAGCCATGTTGGCCACTGGTGCACGTTGCCTTCGTCGGTCAGCCGCGTACCTTGCGTCAATCCCTGGTCGCGCAGCGCGGCGGCCTCGTGCTCGAATTCGGCCACCATGTTGACCGACCACGTCTTGTAGATATCGTTTAGATGCGTGCCGAAAATCTTACGCGCGTTGCGTTCCCACCAAAACGGCCAAACCTGTCCGGCGTGCTTCAGGTAGTAGTCCGCGATTTTGTCCATGCCGTAGCGCTCGAAGAGATACTGATGAAACGCGCCACCCCAAATGTAGGGTACCGCTCCACCGGGCCAGTCATGGGGTGTGAGCGTCAGGCGGTCCAGTGGCGGCCAGCTTTTCTCCAGCGCCGCCATGCGCAGCAGCATGCGTGAGTAGGGGGAGCGATTTCGTCCTTTGGTCGTCAGTTCGGTCTCGTGGAGTAAGGCGATGCCCTCAACGAGCCCCTGCGGTTGAAAGTGTGTCACCGGCAGGGTGCGGCCGAACACGTATCGCATGCCTTTCCAGAAACCGCGCACTTCATCCGTTTGCACTTGGTGAGTCATCTCGTGGTAGACGAGCATACGCAACCAATCATCGGCGAAGTCGAGTCGATCCGCCGTGTGTGGCGGCGCCAAAAAGAGACGCATCACCTGGACCGGCGTGACGCTGGAGTAACCGTTGGCGCCGTCGACGCGGTCGGTTATGAAGATATCCGTCGGCGTGGGCTGCTCGTATTTCAGAGTCTTGGTGATCAGGGTGAAAGCTTCTTCGGCCAGAACCGCGACTTTCAGGGCGACGAAACGGTACTGGGCTGGGTAGCTGATCCGAAAATGCTCCGTATGTAACGTTTTGAAATCTTCGTCCGGCGCAAACGGATAAGCCCCGGCAACCGACGCGGCGAGAAAAACCATCGCTGTCGCCACCAGGAAATACCGCAATCGTTTCATCGTTTCTCCAGTAGTTCCACCGTTGCACGAACCTAGCAGATGGTGCCGCGCGACTCAACAAAGTAACCATGGTTACAGGGAAAGAGCGTTGAGTGGCCGACCCGGCGAAGTGATGGGGGCGACAAAATACCGACGAAGACCTCGTGCTAAGACGCCCGCCGATGTCAACCTTTTGACGAGGCGGCATTTTGTGCCGTTGCGCCGGGTGCTTCCTGTGGCATACAATAGCGGCAATTGATCTGATTTTACAACGTTTTGTCGATTGATTACGCCCTGGCATAGGGTTTGCTTGTTTTGTGCGCGGGCGGGGACCATGATCCGGGTCTGCCCATCACGCGCAGGAAAGGACATCCATGAGCGACGCCGATCGCCTCAAGCTCAAAGTAAAGTGCCCTCACTGCGGTGGCTTGTTCGTTGTCAACGCCCCGGTGCCGAAAGCCAAACTCTCGGAAGTCGAACCCGAGGCCGAAGAGGCGGCCGCGTCGCCGGAATCGGCCCTGTCTTTGGATACGCCTTCGACACCGACGGAGCGTGGGTCGACGGCGAGCGGGAACGAACCGGAATCGGAAGAATTCGAAGACATTGACGAAGAGGAAGCCGTTGAAGTATCGCCGGAAGAAGAAGCGTTTCGTGAGCGAGTTATCAAGGCGATTCTCGCCCGGGACTTCGACCTGCCGATGCTGCCTCACGTGGCGCTCAAGGTGATTCGATTGACCAGCGACGAAGACGCCAG
This sequence comes from Candidatus Lernaella stagnicola, assembly GCA_030765525.1. Taxonomy (NCBI): domain Bacteria; phylum Candidatus Lernaellota; class Candidatus Lernaellaia; order Candidatus Lernaellales; family Candidatus Lernaellaceae; genus Candidatus Lernaella; species Candidatus Lernaella stagnicola. The sequence continues at coordinate 162,006 of JAVCCK010000003.1, read as the reverse complement.
CATGCAGGATTTAGCCAAAGTGATCCTCACCGATCAGACCATCGCCGCCAAGATCATCAGCATTGCCAACAGCCCGGTCTACGCCGGCGTTGTGGAAATCAATAATATCAATCAGGCCCTCGTGCGCCTCGGACAAACCGAGGTCAAGAACCTCATGCTGGCCATCAGCCTACAAACCAAAATCTTCAAAAGTCGGTTATACGGTCGCTTGGCCAAACGGCTTTGGGAGAGAGCCGTGGGCGTCGCATTTGCGTCCCGCGTCGTGGCCAGTGCGACGAACAACGATAAGAACGAATCGTTCTTGGCGGGCTTGATGCACAATATCGGCCGCATGATTTCGCTGACGGTCATTGAATCCGCGCAACGCCGCGTCGAGGATGACTTCCGACCACAAGAAGAAATGATCGAAAACATCGTCGAACAATACCAGCGCGATGTCGGCGAACTGACCGTGGAAAAATGGACGCTGCCAAGCATTGTCAATCAGGTCGTACGCTTTTACGGCCGCCCGGAAGAGCAAATCAAACCCGAACCCGCGGTGGCTGTAGTCGGCGTGGGAGAGCTTCTTTGCATCCACACGGGTATCGGCAGTGAGAAACCGGAAGAGGTCGATTTCGCCTCTCAGCCGGCGGTGAAAATGTTGCGCCTTGAACCGGAAACTACTGAAGATCTGGTTGGACGTTTCCAAGAAATTTTCGAGAGCGCCAAAACGGAGATTCTCTAAGACGTTAGGAAAAACGAGATGCGTCGTGTTTTGTTTTGCATCGTGTTGGCAACCTGGCTACTCGCGGCCGCGGGCTGTGGGCGGCAGGTTATCCGCACACCCATCGATCCCTACGTGGCCAGCGACCTATCCACGCGGCAAATCAAACGTGTGGCCGTCCTGCCGATCATCGTCCCGGACTACCTGCGCGGCAAAGGCGGTGAAGCCGTCAGCGTGGACCTGACCAACCAGTTGATGGCGGACTTGGCGGGCGATCGCCTTTTCGACGTCGTGGGCGGCACCGTCGTCACCGACGCTCTGGCCGAGCAGTATGGGCGGCTGCAGGATTGGGTATTTGACGGCAACATCGTCGGCGCCGTGAAGATCGGCCGCGAACTCAAGGCGGACGGCGTGGTGTTCGGCCGCGTCACTCGCTATATCCAATCGAACCTCGATCAATCCGAATTCGAAATCCGAGTCGAATTGGTCGAGATTGCGTCCATGGAAACCGTCTGGTCCATCCACGAGTTGCTGATCGGCAAAGGGGCCGCTCCCGGGTACGGAGAAGCGGTCACCACGCCGTCGGCTCGGGAACTTTCGAACAAAGGTGTGCGCGGCGCCGCCGAACGGATCGGCGAAGTCTACGAAGCGGGCGGCCCCATCGAAGTCTCGAATATTTCCGGGCGTAAAATCTGGGGTTACAGTCTGCTGACCGCCGGCGCGGTTACTTCCGTGGCCGCCGGTTATTACTTGGCGTTGTCGGCCCAGGCTTACCAAAAATACCAGGACGCAGATTCCGCAGCTGACTTGTCGCAGTACCAGGATGACGCCGAAGAATACGATCAGATGTGGATGATTCTCGCACCGATTGGATTAGGCTTACTCGGCGGCGGCACCTACCTGTTGCTGACTGACCCGGCGCGTAACTATACGACCATCGAAACCGACAACACGCGCTTAACTTTCGCTCCAACCGTGACGACCGGCGGCGTCGGCCTCACGTGTCTGGGGCAGTTTTAGGAGACTGCCATGAAACGGCTGACGCTGACGCTGACGCTGGCCATTTGCTCCGTCGCGGTCGTGATAGCGATGATTTCCCATGGCGGCTGCGGCCGCGATTTCAATCGCTTTCCTTCCGGCTCGGGTTCGTTGATTTCCCTGACCAGCGTCGAGCCCGATTCCGGATCCAACGCGGCCGACATTGACATCGTCCTGCGCGGTAGTGGGTTCACGGGCGTGCCTCGCGTGTTGATCGGCGCCGTGGAAGGTACTTCCGTGGCCGTCGTCACCGCCGAACTCATCCAAGCCAAGGTTCCGGCCGGTACCCCGGCGGGCACCTTGGATATCACCGTCATCACCGAAACCCTCGAACAGGCAACCTTGCAGGCGGCGTTCACGGTCATTGACCCGACGACGCTGACCGTGGAATCCATCGTTCCCAATCAGGGTTTGGATGACGTGGCCGTGAACGTCACGATTACCGGCTCCAATTTTCTGGCCGGCGCTAACGTGGCCCTCGGCGCCAATACCTTGGAAACGGTCAACGTGGTCGACGTCACGAAGATTGAGGCCACTGTGCCGCCGGGCCTGACGCCGGGCGTCTACGACGTCATCGTCAGCAATTCGTCTACCGCGACCGCCCGCTTGGCGATCGGCTACGAAGTGCTTTCCTCGGAAATTTTGCAGATTACGAGCATCGACCCGGATTACGGCCCAAATGATGTCTCCACCTCGGTGACCATCTACGGCGCCAACTTTGAGGAAGACATGACGGTGCTCATCGGCCCCAACGCCTTGCAGGATGTCACGCGCGTGGCGTCCGATATTCTGACCGCCACGGTGCCGGCCGGAATCACGCCCGGCGTGTACACCGTGCGGTTGATCAACAGTCTGGATGAAATCGCCGAACTCGAGAACGGTTACACCGTCGAAACGCCGGGCGATGACGACACGACCGATGACGACACGACCGACGACGATACCACCGACGACGATACCGTCGACGACGATACCACCGACGACGACACAACCGACGACGATACAACCGACGACGATACAACACCTCCAGATGACGACGATGACGACGATAACGATAACGATAATGACGACAACGATGACAACGACGACGACGATAACGATAATGACGACAACGATAACGATAATGACGACAACAACGACGACAACGACGACGATGATAATGACAACGATGACAACGACGACAACGACGCGACGGTCTAACGAGGCGAAAACCGCATAGCGGACTTTTCTGCAAGAAACCTAAGATTATTCTTGTGGTTTGCCGAAAATTTCGATACTGAAAGATGAACGTGGTTGCGACCGCCTCGCCGGAGGTGCGTGCCGTCAAAAAAACGACGCGGCATTCCTTGTGTGGTTGTCCAGTTGGAATGTGCAGCCCGGTGCGACGGATTGCAAGCGGAACCTGCCGCGACGGCAAGTGTTCGATAACATAGAATAAACCATCGTCACCGCGGTTCAGGAACGAACGCGCCGGCCAGATTGGGCAATTCAGAAATGTTGCCTTATTTGGCACACCAATTGCTCTTGTGGAGAAGAAAACCAAAAAGAATCAATCACTAAGCGCAGAGGGGCGAAGGTGGACATAGCAACCGTTATCGGAATCGTTGTCGCGTTTGGGTTGGTGCTTGCCTCCCTGTTGATGGGGGCCGGTCTCGCGGCTTACGTCGATGTCAGAAGCGTGCTCATCGTGATCGGCGGCACATTCGGCGTCATCTTCATCAACTGGCCCCTACGAGTTATTTTCAACATCGGCGGGGTCATCAAGAACGCCTTCTTTGCCAAACCCGCCGACTTAAACGCGTTGACCGCCCGACTGGTAACCTACGCCACAAAAGCCCGAAAAGAGGGTATCCTTGCCCTCGAAAGCGCTACGGACGGCGAGGAAGTCGAATTTTTGCGCAAGGGCATTCAAATGGCGGTCGACGGTCTGGAACCCAACGTCATCCAATCCTTGCTCGAGAAAGAGTTGGAGCAAGTCGAGCAGCGCCATAAAATCGGGGCAGACCTCTTTACCGCTTTTGGCACCTTCGCGCCGGCGATGGGCCTGATCGGAACCTTGATCGGGCTGGTGGCCATGCTGCAAAGCATGGACGATCCAAGCACGATCGGCCCGGCCATGGCGGTCGCGTTGCTGACGACGTTCTACGGAGCGATTTTGGCGAATATGTTCTTCTTGCCGGTTGCCGGCAAACTCAGGATGCGGTCCGACGAGGAAGTGACTTCGATGGAATTGATGTTGGAAGGAATCCTCTCGATTTCCGCCGGCGACAATCCACGCATCCTCGAAACGAAACTGCATGCCTTCCTCGCGCCGAAATTGAGGGAAACGCAGTTTAAATAAGGGGGAGGGCCGTTTGGCGCGCAAAAAAAAGCAGGAAGAACCAAAATCCAGCTCCTTTACGGTGATGTTCACTTCCTTATCGATTATCCTCCTGGCTTTCTTCATTCTGCTTAATTCCATGGCGACGATGGAGGAAAAGCGGGTCAAGGCGGCCTTGGGAAGCCTTACCGCCGTGTTCTCCGGTTTCGGGACGGGGCCGCTTTTCCCGCGGGCCGACTCCCTGGTTACGATCGGCGAAGAGTTGGCGATGCGTGCCGGAGGTCCCGGGCGGGAACTGAAAAAAAAAGTCGACGACATGCTCGCCGAGGAGGGTCTCGGCGAGAAAGTGGAACTGGTCGAGGATAAAGACGACCTCCTGCTCGTGTTCAAAGACCACATTCTCTTCGACTCCAGCCAAGCCTATATCAAACCGCAGATGACGGACGTTCTGGAAGTCATTTCCGGTTTCGTTTCCACAACCGATTTCCCCCTCGTCGTGGAAGGGCACACCGACAACAACCCCATCTCCACCGCGCGCTTTCCCAGTAACTGGGAACTCTCCACCGCGCGGGCCGGAGCGGTCGTGCGGCGACTCGTGGAAGTGCACGGCGTGGACGCCCACAAGATTTCCGGTGTCGGCTGCGGAGAATTCAAGCCGATCGCGGCCAACGACACGCCGGAAAACCGAGCGAAAAACCGGCGCGTCGTTTTGCGTTTCGCAGGCATGGCGAAAGCGGAACGGGAAAAAATCGACGCGAACAAGGACATCGCCGGTCCCGCGAAAGTGGGGCTGTAACATGGCAAGGAAAAAAGACGCCGGCCCCGGTAGCGATCCCAATGCGTGGATGGTCACATTCTCCGATCTGCTGACCCTCCTGTTGACCTTCTTCGTTTTGCTGATCTCCATGTCCAGCCTCGACGACAAGAAACTCAAGGAGGCGTTCGAAACCCTGATGCCCATTGTCGGCGTCGGCATGATGGACGGCCCACCAATTCCTTCGACCGGAAACAAGGACGATCGCCTACTGGTCATTCGACGGGCTCTTATCCAGGCCATCGCCTTTGAGCGGGCGAAGCTCGGCTCGGATTTGGTCAATATCGAAATCCCCGGCGGTACCGATAGCGGCTTCCCCGAGAATACCGATGGATCTCCCGAGGGCGGCGACGATCCGCGCAAAATCAGACCCGGCGGCGACGGGGCCGACTCGGGCAACGGCGAGGCCCCGGAACCCGAAAGCACGTTGGAGGTTTTCGCTGATGAACGGGGCCTGATCGTGCGTTTGCCCGCCGGCATTACCTTTAGCTCCGGCCGCGCGGATCTGCGTCCGGAATTCAAACTCGTGCTTGAGAGCATCGGCCGAACGATTAAGGAAAAGGACCTGATCGCCGTCGTCGAGGGCCACACGGACGATCGACCCATCAGTACGCTGCGCTTTGCCAGCAACTGGGAGCTGAGTATGTCGCGGGCCGCTTCGGCCGTTCGCTTTCTCGCCAAAGTTGTCGGTGTCGGGCCCGAGCGACTCGCTGCCTCCGGTTATGCCGACACCCGGCCAATCGCAACGAATCAAACGTCCCAAGGGCGTCAAAAAAACCGCAGAGTCGAAGTAATACTAAATGTACGGGAACCGGATAAAGTCAAAAAATTGACTGATCCGAAACAGGAGAACAAAACGAATGGTTGATCAGGAAGGCATGGAACCGGTCGAGGAGCAGGAAAAGGGCGGCAAATCAAAGATTAAGCTGATCATCATCGGCGTCGCGGTAATCGCCGTGATCGGCGCGGCGGTTGGCGCACTCTTTGCATTTGGTATTCTCGGAAGTGGAGGGCAATCTGATGCGGATCCCGCTCTCGAACCTGAGCAAATAGTGGGGTCGGCGGATCCCACGAAAGTGTTGCCGACGGTTCCCCTGGAATCTTTCGTCGTCAACTTGTCAGATGCCGAGCAAAGTCGCTTTTTGAAAGTGACGATTGTCATTGAGTTAACCCGCGAGGATTTGGCCGAAGAAGTGGAGAAGCGCACACAGAAGATCAAAGACGCGGTGATCACGTTGCTCTCCAGCAAATCCGTCGCGCAAGTTCGTGACAGTAAGGGCAAACTAAAGTTGAAACAGGAAATTACGCTGCGGCTGAACGAGATTCTCGGTGGAAATTCCGTCAGCGAAATCCTGTTTACGGAGTTCATCATTTCGTGATGAAGGATCGACATGGGCCAGGTTCTTAGCCAAGAAGAAGTTGATGCGCTGCTTTCGGCGGTTTCGGAGGGAATTACCGATGAGGAAAAACCTCTATCGCCCGAGGAGCACGTCGCGCTTTCCCAGGCCCTGAACCGCTCTCAGAGAACATACGAGGACCACGAGGTCCGTCCCTACGACATCACCAGCCAAGACCGGATTTTCCGCGGCAAAATGCCGATGATGGAAGTCATCCACGAAAAATTCTGTCGCGATTTTCGCAGTTCGCTCTCGATCGAATTGCGGCGCGTTGTCGATGTCGAGGTCGGGGATATTCGCTTGGTCAAGTTCGGCGAATTCCTCAACGGGTTGTCGTTGCCTACCTCCATCAACCTGTTCAAGATGGACCCGCTGCGGGGTATGGGCGCGATGATCGTGGAAAGCAGTTTCGCGTTTGTGCTGGTCAATATTTTTCTCGGGGGCGTCGGCAAAAGCCGCTTTCGCGTGGAGGGTCGCGATTTCTCCGCGATCGAACTTAACATCGTGCGCAAAGTGGTCAGCAGCGGGCTGTTCGAGTTCCAAAAGGCCTGGGAGGCCGTGGAACCGGTCAAAGTCAAGTTCGAGCGCACCGAAATCAACCCGCAATTCGTATCCATCGCCCACCCGACCGAAATCGTGATGGTCATCGAAAGCAGCGTCGACGTCGAGGGCAGCTCGGGACTGATTCAAATCGTCATGCCCTACGCCATGATTGAGCCCATGCGCGAAAAACTCTCGTCCGGCTTTTTGGGTGAGGGTGCTGCGTATGACGATTCGCTTTGGCGCGAGACCATCACCCGCGCCGTATTGAATTCCAAAGTGAATGTTACCGCCCGACTCGGGCAGATGAGCATGAGTGTCGATCAACTGACCAGAATGAAGGTCGGCCAAGAAATTATCTTGGACCAATTTGCTGACGAACCCGTCGAACTCGTCGTGGAAGGCACCTCGAAGTTCGATGGACACGTCGGTGTTCAGCGCGGCTACAAAGCTGTGCGAATCCATCACATCGGGGGCTGAGGATCATGCCGGACGACGTTCTCAATCAAGACGATATCGACAGCCTGTTGTCGGAAATGAACACCGAACAAGATGGCGAGGACAATGCCGCCAAGAAAGACGAGAAAAAGGCCGGCGATCCCAACTCGGATCCCGCCGCGTGGGGCTTGTCCGACGAGGATATGAAAAAGGGTGAAGCCGAGGGTACTGCCGCCGAGCCAAGCGGCGCGACCGAAAGCGCCGCGACCGAAAGCGCCGAAAAACGCGACGAGCGGTCACGCGACATGCCCATGGAGCAATTCGAGCGATCCGTGCGCATCGAGCAAGAGCAGGCTCGCTCTCTGGAGTTCGTGCTCGATATTCCACTTGTGTTGACCGTGGAAGTGGGCCGCACGCGTATGACGATCGGCGAATTGCTCGGCCTCGGACCGGGCAGCATCGTCGAACTGCAGAAATTGGCCGGCGAACCCCTTGAAATCTTCGTCAACAACAAGCTGGTGGCACGTGGCGAGGCGGTCATTGTCAACGAAAAATTCGGGATTCGCTTAACCGACGTCATCAGTAAATCCGAGCGCATCGAATCGCTCAAGTAGTAGGAGAGACCATGCGCCACCGGACGATCATATTCCTGCTATTGCTAGTCGCGACGTTGTGGATCGCCGCGCCGGCGGCGGCCGAACTGTCCTACCTTATGAAAATGAATTTCGTGGTCGGCGTCGCTCCGTCGGGAGATGCTTGCTCCCTGAAATTCGACGTCAAAAACCGCGCCGGTCTCGACGGGGCCTCCGTGATCACCAAAGGCCGGGAACTGCACATTACGTTCCCGGTGTCTTACACACACCCGCCCGTGCGGCAGTTCAACAAACTGGAAAGCAAGTGCTTTCAGCAAGTCGCCATGGCGCAGATCAACAAAAAGACAGTGCGCGCCGTAGCGCGGCTGCGCGATCAATACAAGGGAACCACCGACGCCCACGTCATCGTGCAGGGTGACACGGTGGCGGTGAAAATGGGCCTCGCGCCCGCCGTCGCGGCGCCTCCGGTTGTGGCCAAACTATCGCCGCCGCCGAAAAACGACATCCCCGAAGAGGCGAAGGTCGATTTGGCCGCCATTTTCGGAGACGTTGCCCCCAAAGATAAGCCCGCCGTGGATTCCCCTAAGCCGGCGGCGAAACAGACCGAGCCGGCTGCGGCCGAAGCCGAACAGGAAGCCGGGTTCGGCATATCCGAGGCAGTCATCAAAATGATCGTCGCTCTCTGCGTCACCCTGGCGTTGTTGGTCGGGTTGGCCGCGCTGGCGCGACGCTTCAAACTGCCGGCGCGATTGCAGGGTGGGAAGCACGGCAAGATTCGCGTCGTACAAACGGGCATGATCGACATGAAACGTCGCATTGTCGTAGTCGACGTGGCCGGCGAATTAATCGTCGTGGCGTTGACGTCCAGCGGCGTGACGATGCTTACGAAAATCGAATCCGAACAAGCGCGCCGCCGGTTACTCGGTGAACCCGAGCCCGAAACGGCGGAATGTGAACATGAAGGTTTTATGGGTCCCAAACCGATCGAACCGGCGAGCTTCGGCCGGGAAACCGAAACGGCACCGGATTCCCTATCCGACGCGGCGGCGACATTCAGCGCCAAGTTGCGCGCGTACTCGCGGCATGTTCCGACGGAGAGCACGGCCGCGGGGCACGATACGCTGCGCAGCATCGCCGAGCGGGTCAAAGGGCTGAAACGCCTGTAACTGAAGCATAAAAGAGGCGGCAATGAGGGTTATTGTAACCGTCATCATAGGGATAGTGTTGCTTGTGGCCTGGGCCGGACCGGCCATGGCGCAGCAGGCGGGCGGCGTCGCCATGGCGCCCAGTTCCCCGATTATGCCCCAAATCACCATTGGGGTCGGGCAGGCCAACAGCCCCGATCAGATATCCACGGCCCTCAAAATTATGCTGCTGCTTACTGTGCTGGCGCTGGTGCCCTCGTTTCTGGTGATGCTCACGAGCTTCACGCGCATTGTCGTCGTACTTTCTTTTATGCGGCAGGCCTTGGGGACGCACCAGACGCCGACGAACCAAATCGTGTTGGGATTGGCCCTCTTTTTGACGGTCTTCATCATGTTCCCGGTGTGGACCCAGATCAATCAGAACGCCCTCAAACCGTACATGGACCAGCAAATCGGTTACGAGGAAGCCATCGAAAACGCCATGGAACCGCTGCGTGTTTTCATGTTCAAGCATACGCGTGAAAAAGACCTGGGACTCTTTCTGAAAATTAGTAACCAACCCAAGCCGCGCACGATTACCGACGTGCCGACAATCGCCCTCGTGCCCGCGTTTGTTGTCTCGGAACTCAAAACCGCCTTTACCATCGGCTTTTTAATCTGGCTGCCTTTTTTGATCGTCGACATGGTGATCGCTTCGGTGCTGATGAGCATGGGAATGCTGATGTTGCCGCCCATCATGATTTCCCTGCCTTTCAAGCTCTTGGTGTTTGTGCTTGCCGATGGCTGGTACCTGTTGATCGGCAGTTTGGTCAACAGCTTCGTGACGTAGGGAAGGGACACGGGATATGAATATAGAACTGCTCGCCACGATCGGCAGCGAAGCCATCTGGACCGCATGGGAAGTCGCCTCGCCGGTTCTGTTGGCCGGTCTGGCGGTCGGATTGGTTATCAGCGTCTTTCAAGCCGTCACCCAAATCAACGAAATGACGCTCACCTTCATCCCGAAGATTATTGTCGCCGCGCTGGCCGTGGCGTTCAGTTACGACCGCATGATTACCGTGATCGTTAATTTTACCGAACGCATGTTCACTGAATGGGGGAGCTTTCTGCAGTAATGCCGCTATTTTCGCTGCCGGTTGGGGCCATCGAATTGTACATGCTGGTGTACCTGCGTGTGCTTGGCCTGTTAACCACCTTACCGGTATTCGGCGGCAGCGAAATACCGCGATCGCTCAAGGCCGGATTGGTAGCCGCCTTTGCGCTGGTCGTGGCCGTCGGCCTGATCGCCAAAGGGCCGATCACCGTTCCCGCAGTCGGTTTCTATTTCATGTTGGGTGCGGCCAAGGAACTCATCTTCGGATTGATGTGCGGCTGGCTGATCAGTTGGGTCGTGCAGGCGGCGATCATCGGTATGCAGATGGTCGGCTTCCAAATGGGCTTCGCCATCGTCAACGTCGTGGACCCGAGCACCGGTTCGGCCATCAGCATTATGGCGACGCTGCACGCGCGACTGGCGGTGATCGTTTTCATCGTCAGCGGGATCTATCGGCCCTTTTTGCAGGCCATCGCCGACAGTTTCACCATCGTGCCGTTGGGTGCGGTCGTATTCCATCCGAGTCAGGCGCAGATGTTCATCGAAACGTTGGACCTCGCGTTCAAAACATCCATCACGATCGCCGGTGCGCCGATCGCGGCGCTCTTGCTGTCGAAAATCGGCTTGGGCGTCATCGCGCGCACCGTGCCGCAAATGAATGTGTTCATCGTGGGGTTCCCGCTGACGATCGGCATCGGGCTGATCGTCACTGCCGTGGGAGTGCCCTATTTCGTGCACGGGATCGACGCCATGTACCAGCACAGCCTCACACGGATGCTGCAGTTCATGGCGACGGCCGCGCCGTAAGAGGGGAAAGGTTGGCGAATGGCGGAAGACAACGACCAGGAGAAATCCGAGCCGGCAACTCCCCAAAAGAGGGAGAAGGCGAAGGAGGAAGGGCAGGTTGCGCAAACCCGCGAACTGCCCAGCGCCCTCGTTTTCGGCGCGTCGCTGCTGGTTTTTTCCTCGTTGGCCACCTGGATGTGGGATCACCTCGAGATGGTCTTCCGTATGCCGTTGACCCTGATCGGCCAAGTCGAGATAACGGCCACGACGTTGCGGCCGATCCTCAAGGATCTGCTGGTTCACACTGTCGTACTACTCGGGCCGCTGCTCGGCATCATCGTGACCGTCGGCGTGGCGGCGCACGTCGTGCAGACCGGGCTGATGTTCTCACCCAAAGCCCTGGAACCCAAACTCGACCGCATCAATCCGTTGGAGGGCGCCAAGCGGTTTATTTCCTTGCGCGGCCTGGTCGAAGCTGTCAAGAACATCGCGAAGATCGTCGTCATCGGTTTTGTCGTTTGGCGCACCGTGAATGCCGAGACCGACCAACTGCTCAACATGACCAACCAAGACGCCTGGGCCGTCATGACTTTCGTGCTGATTATGGCCTTTCGCATCTTCGTGCGGGTGGCCGTGCTTTTGCTGATCTTGGCGGCGCTCGACTACGCCTACCAACGCTACGAGCACGAAAAAAAACTCCGCATGACCAAGCAAGAAATCAAAGACGAAATGAAGCAGTCCGAGGGCGACCCGAAGGTCAAGGCCCGCATTCGCAGCATCCAGCGCGAAATCGCCATGCGACGCATGATGCAGGAAGTGCCGGAAGCCGACGTGATTATCACCAACCCGACTCACGTCGCCGTCGCCATCAAATACGAAGCGCTCACCGACCTCGCGCCGCGTGTCGTCGCCAAGGGCCAGGGCCACGTGGCGTTGAAGATTCGCGAAGAAGCCAAGCTGCACGGCGTACCGTTGCTCGAGCGGCCCGAACTGGCCCGCGAACTCTACCGCCTCGTGAAACTGGGGCAGGCCGTGCCGCCGCAGCTCTATCAGGCGCTGGCCGAGATTCTAGCTTACGTCTACAACCTCAAAGAACGACGGAGCGTGTGACATGGCCAACGGTCAACTGATCGAAGCACCCGAACGGGGACGTGGTTTCGACCTGATCATGCCGCTGGGTCTGGTGCTGATCGTCGTTGTGATGGTGATCCCGATACCCGTGTTCTTTATGGACTTCTTGCTTACGACGAGCATTTTCCTGGGCTTGCTCATCATGCTCGTGAGTTTGTATATCGAACGCCCGCTCGACTTCTCTTCCTTCCCCACGATTCTGCTCATGGCCACCTTGTTCCGCCTGGCGCTTAATGTGGCGACCACGCGGCTGATTCTCCTGCACGGCAGCGAAGGCACCGACGCCGCCGGTAAGGTCATCCAAGCCTTCGGGCAGTTTGTCGTCGGCGGTAACTACGTGGTCGGCATTATCGTTTTCATCGTCCTGGTGATCATCAACTTTGTCGTCATTACCAAGGGCGCCACGCGCATCGCCGAAGTCACCGCCCGCTTCACCCTCGACGCCATGCCCGGCAAGCAGATGTCGATCGACGCCGACCTCAACTCCGGCCTGATTGACGAGCAGGGCGCCCGCGAGCGACGGCAGCAAATCGAACAGCAGGCCGACTTTTACGGCGCCATGGACGGTGCGGCGAAGTTCGTGCGCGGCGACGCCATCGCCAGCATCATCATCACCTTGATCAACATTATCGGCGGCATAATCGTCGGTGTCGCGCAGCAGGGCATGGATGCGGCCACCGCGGCCGAGAACTACACTTTGCTCTCGGTCGGTGATGGTCTTGTGAGCCAGATCCCCGCACTGATTATCTCCACGTCGGCCGGTGTGATCGTCACGCGCGCCAGTTCGCGGTCGGATTTACACACGGCGATCGGCGAGCAGTTGATGGGGAAGGCGAGACTGCTGTTCATTGCGTCCGGCATCCTGATTTTCTTCGGCTTGGTGCCGGGGCTGCCCTTCGTGCCCTTCACGGTGCTTTCCGGCGCCGTGCTGGTGTTGGGGTTGCAAACCCGCGCCGCCACCCGCGCCAAGCTGGCCACGCCTCTGGACGAATACGAGGATGACGAAGTGCCGCCCGAAACGGTCGAAGAGGTTCTTTCCATGGACCTCATCGAATTGGAGGTCGGCTACGGCCTGATTAACCTGGTGGATATGGATGCCGGCGGCGAGTTGCTGGAGAAAATCCGCGCGATTCGCAAGCAGTATGCCCAACGCATGGGAGTGATCATCCCGCCGATCCACATTCGCGACAATTTGCAGCTAAAACCGGGTCAATATCGAATACTTATCAAGAGCATTGAGGTCGGCACCGGCGAACTGATGCCTGATCGCCTCCTGGCCATGGACCCCGGTACTGTTGACAGGCCGATCGACGGAATTCCGACGGTCGAGCCCGCATTCGGCCTGCCCGCCGTCTGGATACGCAAGCGCGATCGTGAACAAGCGCAGTTTGCCGGGTATACGGTCGTGGATCTGGCGACGGTGATAACGACGCATCTATCTGAAATCTTTAGACTTCATAGCCACGAGCTGCTTGGCCGAGAAGAAGTCAACCACTTGTTGGAGAACCTCAAAAAGAGTTACCCCAAGGTGATCGAAGAATTGGTCCCGAATTTGCTTCCCTTGGGCGTGGTGCAAAAAGTGCTTAGGAATTTGCTGCGTGAGGAGGTCAGTATTCGGGATCTGCTAACCATTGTCGAAACGCTGGCCGATTTCGGGACCCTTACCAAGGATCCCGAGGTCCTGACCGAATATGTGCGCCAAGCGCTCGGTCGCGGCATCTCCACCCAGTTCGTGACCGACGACGGTTCAATCCCGCTGATGACCTTCGATTCGCGACTCGAACAAATGCTTTCCGAAGCCGTCAACCACACCGAGCAAGGGTCCTACCTGGCGCTCGACCCGGGTTTGGCGCAGCAGATTATCAACGCGGTCGAGAAATCGATCGAACGGTTCAACGAGGTCAGTGCGCGGCCGGTGTTCCTCACTTCGCCGCTCGCGCGCGGTCACTTTAAGCGCTTCATCGACAAATTCGTGCCCGGCATCTCGGTGCTCTCACACAACGAAATCGACACCAAGGCGCGAATCTATTCCCTCGGCGTATTGGGAGTGTAGAAAATGGCACAGGTTCAAACCTTCGTAGTCGAGAACGTGCGCGACGGCATCACGCGCGTCAAACGCACATTGGGCCCGGACGCGGTGATCCTCTCGATTCGTTCCGTCAAAGACCGGCGCGGCAAAACCGCGCTGGAAGTGACCGCCTCGCTCGACGAGAGGCCTACGCCGTCCGTCGAAGCCGCAGTCCGCGAGCCGGAAGTGCCTCAAGTGCCGCGTCCGGAGAACGGAGCAGAAATCAAGCAAATCGCCGGCCGGAGCGTGAACGAAATCATGGCCGAGCTTCACGTGATCACCCGGCGTCTGGAAGAGATTCAGGGGCAGTTGCAGCCGGATTCCCTTAACGAAAAGCTCGAAGGCTTCGCCAAGGGACTCACCAGCCTGCAGCGCATGGTGGTGGATTCAACGGGGGGCTCCCGCCGTGGCGCACTGCCTTACGACCCGGACCTTGCCGTTTATTACGAGAAGCTGCTGGAAGAGGGCGTCGATGCCGCGTACGCCCAGGAACTGATCGAGCAGACCAGTCGCCGCTTGTCGAGCAAATCGCTGTCGGTCTCGGTATACGGCATGGAATACCTCGCCGCCGTACTTATGGATCGCGTGCGCACCGCCACGCCCTTCCATCCCGGCCGCGACCAACACATTCACATGATTGTCGGCCCCACGGGCGTGGGGAAAACGACCACCATCGCCAAGTTGGCCGCCCAGCAGGTTTTTGAATTCGGTCACCGCGTGGCGCTGCTGACCGTCGATACTTTCCGCATCGGCGCCATCGACCAACTGCGCACGTACGCGAAAATCATCAACGTACCGATCGAAGTGTGCATGAACGAAGTCGACCTGATCGAAAACGTTCGCAAACATGCCGACAAGGACGTGCTGTTTATCGACACCGCCGGCGCCAGCCAAAAAGACGCGCGCATGATGGGCGAGTTGGCTAAGGTCTACGAGACCGGCGTGCCGATGGACGTTCACCTTATCGTTTCGGCCACGACGCACGACGCCGACTTGTCCGATATCGCCGACCGGTACGGCGTTTTTCCGCTGACGAGCCTGATCGTTTCAAAGTTGGACGAAGCAAATAATTTTGGTAATGTGTACAACTTGATGCAGCAAACGAACTTGCCGGTTTCCTGCTTCACCGTGGGGCAGCACGTTCCGGACGACATCGAAGGCGCGACCTCGGAACGAGTCGCCGACTTGCTATTGAACGTGACCGCGAACACCTAGGGAAAGGATCCAGTCACGTGGATCAGGCCGAACATCTTCGCAAAAAAGCACAGGAGCATCGCGACAAAGCCGCGATGGAAAGGTCGCCGCTTGTCGAGGGGCGACCCGTCCGCGTGATTTCGATCACGTCGGGCAAAGGCGGCGTGGGCAAAACAAACATCTCGGCCAACTTGGCGCTCGCTTTGGCAAAGCTCGGCAAGAAGGTTCTTGTGTTTGACACCGACCTGGGTCTGGCCAACGTCGATCTGTTGCTCGGCATCAAACCGCAGTACACGATTCAAGATGTTCTCGACGGGGGCAAGACGATCCAAGACGTCGTGGCCCGGGGACCGGACGGGGTTCTTGTGCTCCCGGCCTCCAGCGGCATCGATGAAGTGCCGGATTTGACCGAAGAGGAACGGCTGGACTTGGTCGCCCAGTTCGAAAACTGGGACGAACCGATCGACGTCATGCTGCTGGATACCGGCGCCGGAATCGGCAAAAACGTCATGTACTTCAATATCGTCGCCCAACATATTTTGGTCGTCGTGACACCGGAACCCACGAGCATGACCGACGCCTATGCACTGATCAAAGTGCTTTACACGCGATATCAGGAAAAACGTTTCAACCTATTGGTAAACATGGTCCGAGACGAGAAAGAAGCGCTGGGCGTTTTCCGCGCAATAGCCGACACAGCCGATCGATTCCTCGATTTATCGATAAACTACTTTGGTTTCGTACCTCTCGACCCCAATGTCACCCGAGCGGTGCAAAAGCGCCAACCGCTCCTGCACGCCTATCCACACTCACCGGCGGCGCAAACCTTTGCCAATTTGGCAAAAAACGTGCTAGATTTGGAAATTCCCACATCGCCGAAGGGGAACATTCAGTTCCTTTGGCGGCACGTCTTGCGGGTCGGGTAGGTACGCCTGCTCTTCGGTGTAACGGGAAATAAAGACGAACTGTATGCGAACTGCGACCAAACGGCTGATTGCGGGAGCTACCTTGCTGGCCGGGCTCGTCACGTTGGTGGCCGGTGTCACTCAAGGCGTGCCCTTTAGCACGGTCTTGATGCGAACCATCATCGCCGCGGCGGCCTTCGGGACCTTGTCGTTCCTGGGCGGCTTGGTATATGAGAAACTATGGCTGAGGTAGTGGAAGTCGACATCCGCGAATATAAGACTGCGAAGGCAAAAGACCGCCTGCGCATGCGCGATCGCCTTATTCGAAAGTACACTTCGCTCGTCCGCCTCGTGGCCAATCGTATGATTCGAAAGTTACCGTCGCAGATCGATTTGAACGACTTGATCAACACCGGCGTACTCGGCCTTATCGACGCCATCGATAAGTTCGACCCATCCCGCGATATCAAATTCGAAACCTACGCCGAATTCCGCATCCGCGGCGCGATCCTCGACGATTTGCGCAGTCTGGACTGGGTGCCGCGTTCCATCCGGCAAAAAATACATCAGTTGCAGCGGGCCGTGGAACAATTCGAAGCGAAAAACAAACGCGCCGCCAGCAACGAGGAACTCGCCGAAGAAATGGGTGTTCCCCTGGATGAATTGCAGGACCTACTTAGCAAGGCCAGCGGCGTCAGCCTCATTTCGTTTGAGGACCTGGGATACAATACGGCTACCGGGCAGCGTCGAAACACGCTGGAGTATTTCAAGGAACCGCATGCCGAAAACCTGATTTCGTTGCTCAATCTTCGCGACGTGCGGGAATTGTTAGCCGAGGCCATCGATGAGTTGCCGAAAAACGAGCGATTCGTCATTTCGATGTACTACTTTGACGAACTCACGATGAAGGAAATCGGATTGGTGCTGGGCATCACCGAAAGCCGAGTCAGCCAAATCCACAACAAAGCGGTGATTCGCCTGAAAACAAAACTGCGCCGCTTGCTGCGTGACGATGCCGAGAACCTACTTTAGTCGACCGCAGATTCAATTCGTTCGAAAGGGAGCCTCGATCAAACGACATCGACTAATCGCCCTGATGGCGTATTTATTGCTCGTTACCTTGGTCGCCGCAGGCGCCGTGATCGGCTGCCGAAAAAAGTCATCGCCCGCCGGGCCGCCCAAGGGAAACATCATTCTGATCAGCATCGACACCTTGCGCGCCGATCACGTCGGCGTTTACGGATACCCCAAACCGACAACGCCGAATCTCGACAGCTTCGCGCGCGACGGTTTCATGTTCACCCAAGCATACGCCGCCTCTCCGTGGACACTACCCAGCCACGGGTCGATGTTTACCGGCCTGTACCCGATGACCCACGGCGCCGAGACCATACAGAAACGGCTCCTTGACGGTATCCCCACGTTGGCCGAGATCCTTCAAACGCGCGGCTTCGCCACCGGCGCAATCGTTTGTGCGCCTTTCATGCGCCCGCGCTTTCAACTCAATCGCGGCTTTGACGACTACGATACGCGGTTCATCTACCCGACCGACAAGAAGACGAAGTCGGATGAGGATCGATTCCGCGAAGTCAAAGGGTGGAAGCTTGCGAACAAGGTCACGAAGTGGGGATTGGATTGGGTCGACCGGCACCGGGAAAAGCCCTTCTTCCTCTTCCTGCATTACTGGGATCCGCATCACCCCTACAATCCCGAGCAAAAGTACGTCGATCTTTTTGATCCAGGTTACAAAGGAAATATTGACTCATTCGACATGGTGCGACGCGAAGATTTCAACCCCGATATGGACCGCGCCGATTTCGAGCACATCATCGCATTGTACGACGGCGAAATCCGCTACACCGACGACGGCATCGGTCGACTTCTGGCCGGCCTGAAGAAACGCGGACTGACGGAAAACACGATGATCGTCATCACGTCGGATCATGGCGAGGAATTTCTCGAACACGGTGGCCGCGTTCACATGGCGCAGTGCTGGCAAGAAACGATTCACATCCCGCTCATGATGCAGGTACCGTGGATTGACCGCCGCGGCGTAACGCTCGACGCCCCGGTCAGCCACGTCGATTTTCTACCGACTTTTCTCGACTTGCTGGGTGTAGGCGGAGCACCCAAGTTGCAGCACGGGCTCAGTCTCGCCCGTGTCATCGAAAACGACGAACCGCTGCCGCGACGCGAACTGCTTTCCCAAACCGTCAGGGGCCGCCTAACCAATCACCGGCGCGGTAGGCCAGGGACCTGGACGGTGATTCTGACTCCCGAATTGCGCAAATTCCACCGTTTTAACCACCCAACCGATGGCTTCCGGGCGCTTTTCGACATCGGCAAAGATCCGAAGGAGCAAAAGGATCTGGGCGAGACGTATCCGAAGGATATGGACCGGTTTGCCGGCGCCTATTCGAAATTCGTCCGCGCCTTTCGAAAGGAAAAAGCCCGGCTTCATAAACGACAGAAAAGCGAAACCGATGTGAACATCGAACCCGAATTTCAACAACAGTTGAAAGACCTGGGGTACTTGTAGCAAAATCGACTTGTCGCTTGCCGTTTCCAAGGGCAACCAACCCCGGCGAGCTTTTGGGGGAAGCATGGTACGTCCCCTTCATGTTCTTCTTACCGCCGCTCTTCTCGTGTTGCTTCTCGGGTTCGCGACCGGCTGCTCCCCCGAAAAAAGCAATGACGGCGACGCATTTCACCACACCGACGACACCGATGACGACGCCGACGATGGCGCTGACGACACCGATGACGACACTGATGATGACGCCGACGACACCGATGATGACGATAATGACACCGATGATGATGACGACAACGACGATGATGACGATGATAACGACAACGACGATGACGACGACGCGGCCGAAAACGCCATCGCCGTCGGTGGTTCGGAAGGGTCGGGACCCGTCGCTTGGGTTCGAACGGCGAAGGGATGGAAAGCGCTGGTGGTGCCCGGCGCTCCGAGTCTGTATCCGTTGCGCGATGTTTCGGCCTTCGACACGGGACAAGCGTTGCTGGTCGGTGGTTACGGGCAATTCGCCGAGGTATATGAGTTCGTGGACGGCGGTCTCGTGGATCGCAGCTTTGCCTGCTACTCGAGCTGGCAGTTCGGCGTCAGCGCGCATAGCGCATCGCGGGCGGCCGGCGCCGGCTGTTTCGCGCACATGGGATTTACGCAAAGCCGCATCTGGATTTTCGACGGCATCCAATTCACACAGGCCCCGGTGACCGAGCCCAACGCCAACAGCATGTGCATTGCGCGCGATGTGTGGTGGGTGGGGCCGGACGAGGCCGTTGCTGTAGGACGGGATGACTATACCGATACCGGCATCTTATGGAGTGGCGACGAAAACGGTTTCGCTTTGGAAAACGCGCCCTTCGTTGCCGGGGCGTGGGAATTGGCCGCGGTGACCGGTTGCCCGGACGGCCGCGTTGTGGCTGTGGGACGCCAAGAAACGCTGTCTCGGGGATTGGTGCTAGTGCGCCGGGATGGAACGTGGCGAAAGGAAACGCTGCCCAGTGTCAGCCCTGGCTGGGAACTGCGCGGCGTGAGTTGCCAACCGACCGCGCTTTTTGTCGTCGGTCATGATGCCGCCAACGGCGCCGGCGTCGTTCTTCGATACGCCGGCAGTTGGAGCGTCGAGACGATGCCGCTTCCTGACGGCGACTGGGGCCTAGAGGCGGTCGCAATCAGCCCCGGGGGCGTCGGCTATGCTGTCGGATATGACGATGAAACCGAAAACGCTTTGATATTGAGAAGATACGATGGCGATTGGCAACCCGAAGATGCTCCGGTTTCGGAAAATGATCAACCGTTGTGGGGCGTGACCATTCTGACGTCAACCTAAAAACCGAATAACGATTGGGGCCAGGCACCAACTTTGTGAGACCGTTGGCGGCGCGTTTTTTCCCAAATTCGCAAAAGGTGGCGTTTTTTGGCTAAACAATCCTGGAGAAATGCCGAAATACGTTAATGGAAGGATAGGTTTGACATAGGAGAGCCCGGCCTATTGTTGCGACTCGTAATGATACGAGCTAAACTTTTCGCAAGGAGGCGAACGTGAGTCCCGTCGGCGCTGCCAATACTATCGCTGGATCCAACCTCGTTGGGCAAGTGCAAAGCGCACAGCAACTGGCGGTTGACGTCAACCAGAAAAACGCCGAATCGCAAGCCGCCCGCGAGCAGGAAGTCCGCAACCGATCCGTCAACAACTCCGAACAGAACCAGAAAGTGAAGGACCGCAAGCGCCGAAAGGAAGAAAAGCGGCGCCGGAAGCGGAAGATGCAGGCAAAAGCTAAAAGTCGCGACGAAGCCGAAAACGGCGAAGAAAAGAAGCCGCAAGGCTACAAGCGCATCAACGTAACGATCTAAATGCCGAACCAATTTCATCCGACCACCCCGTCTACCGGGACGAGCCCGCGACTGCCGATGTCTTTCTTCGTTGCACGCCGCGGGCAGGTGATGCAAAACCTCCAGCACGGCGACAAACTGGCGGTCACGGTGCTGGAGCGCTTCGAAAGCGGCAAGGTGATGCTCGATATCAAGGGCACGCCCGTCACCGCCCGGGCCGAAGGGGACTTTCCGGTCGGCGCGAAAATCGACGTCGTAGTGCAGCGCTCGGGCAAGGGCTTTGTCTTGCGGCGCGTCGGCGAAGACCGCAATACGCTCACGAATCTCGCAAAATTCGTCCGCGCCAAACTGGGCGGCATGGAAAAACGATCGCAGACCATCGCCCAGGTGCTGGCCGGGCCGGCGTTTCAATCACTCGGCGACGCAAAAACCGGCCTGGCAGGGATGTATGGAAAACTCGTCGCCCTGCTGCTTCCCCTGCTCAAGGCCGATACCGGACTCGCCGCGAATCTGCAAAACCTGGGTGCCGTCCTCGGTCTCTCTCCCATGGGATCGGGAGACCGCCTGCGGGAGTTTCTCGGCGTCAACCTGCCGGGTCTACTCGACCGCATGCTTCAAGCCGGCAAAAAGGACTTCCAAGGTCTCTTGCAGCGCAGCGGTTCCTTGACGCCGGCCGAAGCCGAAAACCTCACCCACCTGGCCGGCGCACTTAAAGAGCAAATCGGCCTTTTTCGCGGCCTCAATGCGCTGCTTGACGCCCGCGGCCGGCCCCTGTTTATTTCGCTGCCATTCCTCTATCAGGGCGAGCCGCAGCCCACGGATATCTGGGTCTACAAACGTCACGACGCCGAGGGAGGGCGCGACGATCCGGACGCGATGTCCGCCGTGGTTCGGTTAACCATGTCGCGTTTGGGGGAAGTGCGGGCCCACGTTGTGTTGAACGGGTCTCGTGTCTCGGTGCGGATTTTTACCGAAACCGCCCAAACCGCCGAACGCCTCGAGGAATCCATACCGGATCTGCGCGAGGCGCTGCGCGGCGCGGGATTGTCACCGGCCGTGTCGGTACGCGAGGGGCTGGACATGCGGCCCTTGCCCGAGTTGCGAACGATGATCCGAGTGGACGGCGAGAAAAGAACGCTGGATGTGAAAGCATGAGCAAAAAGAAAGAAAAAAAAGTGGATCGCAAAGCCGCCGCCGCGATCAAATACGATCCCGGCAAAGACGGCGCGCCGCGCGTGACCGCCAAGGGAATGGGTGTGGTCGCCGAGAAGATAATCGAAAAAGCGATCGCCGCCGGTGTGCCGTTACGCGAAGATCCCGACCTTGCCGCCGCGCTGGCCAGAATGCCGCTTGGTGAAGAAATCCCGCCGGCGCTTTATCAAGCCGTCGCTGAAGTACTCGCGTTTGTCTACCGCATGAACGGGCGAGGCGACGTCTAAGCGCTGGTTGATGAACCACGAGTCGCGGGTGGCCTGTGGAATGAGCCGACCTGATGGCGCGCACCGTTGTTTCCTCGCCACGGATTATTCGATCGAAAAACCAGCCGGAGAAACGTTGTTACGCATCGCGCCGCAGTCGCTATCTTCCGCGGCGCAATTCAAACCGCTGGCAGGAAAGGATGTAGTTGTTGAGGATCTTCCGGTTCTCGGGGGAAAGGTGCTTCCAGGCGATACCGAGGCAGAAACGACCGTGCTTGGAGCGCCAGGCCCCCCGAATAATGCCGTCGAGTTCCAACATCTCCGTGTTGTTAAGCAACACGCGGATTTTCTGAATTTCCATGCCGGGCTTCACACCGGCGGACTTGATGAACGAGAGGCAGATTCCGGTGATGCTGATGTTCTCCACGCGGGTCTTCGCCAACGCGGGCCGGCCCAAGAGAGATACGATTTCGGCCGGCAGCGAATTCCCCGGCTCCACGCGGAAGGCCTGCCGCCGCTGGACGAAATTAATCTCCCCCGGCATCTCCAGGCGGTGTTGGGACGTCGCTCCCATTTTACCGAGGTAGCGGGTGTTGAATACGTGCATGCCGGCGCCGGAGAGGAAGCAGTGGATTTGCACTTCCGTTCCGGCCTCGACGTTCTCACACGCCGCAGCCGGTTCCGGTTGGTCGATAACCAGGTCGCCGTGAAACGTGTGGAGGATACACGAGTGAAAAGTACCATGATCGCGTGTCACGACTTTGATGGCACCGCCCGTGGCACACGCTTCTCGGATTACTTCCCGGATTTCGCGTTGCGACTGGATGTGATTGAGTCTATCCGTCATTTGAATAAGAATATCGGAAATATAGCCGCATAATAAAAGTGCCAAACGTCACTTTTTTTAGTTTTTCGAAAACGGGCGGCCAACCGCCGGGGAAAAGTGGCACTCAGTGACCCGACGCTCCCGGGAAGCGATCGTAACCTTCACCGCGGGCGAGGTCATCGACGTTCACCACACGCAGTTCGGCGTGCGAACGGTGGAGCGGGAAAACGGGCGCTTGATGCTCAACGGCCGCATCGCGTTTCTGCCCGGCGTGGCGCGGCATGAGGAATGGCCTGATACGGGGCGCAGCGCGAGTCGGGAACGCATCGTCGAGGATTTGTCGATCATCAAGGAACTCAACGCGCTTTTCCTACGGATGGGCCACTACCCGAACCATCCCTATACCTACCTGGTGGCGGATCGTCTCGGAATGGCCGTGATGTCCGAGATACCGGCGTGATGGCGGCGACCACGTGGTTCTGCGTGTTCGACTGGTTCACTAAAAACGGCCTGCCGGATTTCGTGGCGTCCTTCCATCAATCCATGGGTTTGATCGACATGGATCGCGAGCAATGGAAACCGGTCGCCGGACTGCTGCGCGACGGCTACGCGCCTTATGCCGCGTTCGGCGGTTTGGGTCCCGAACCCGACGATTACGTCAATGAAAACGAGCCGAGCGACGACACCGCCGCGGACGACGATGACAACGATGACACGGCGAGCGATGATGACGTGGAGAAAAACAAATCCGACGCGGGCTGCGGCTGCTGACCGCGCGACGCGACCACCGGCAGGCTTTTATTTCGATGATTCTCTCCGTATGCTGACCCGACAGAGGTTGCAGGAGGGATCATGAAAGCATTGTTTGAAAGCGGTTTTCACGAACTCTATGACGCGTCGCAATTGCGAAGCTTGTACGCATTCGAAAACTTCGGCGTGCAAGGCGACTCGATTTTGGGTTGGATCGCGCCGACCGAAATCACCGTCGAGAAACTCATCGACCGTGACGACGCCGTACACGACCGCCCCATCTTCGCCGCTTCCCAGGTACACTACGTGGTCGAGATGTTCGGCATCGACTTGACGACCGCGGTGTTGGCGCAGCGGCTGCTCAACGGCTG
Source organism: Candidatus Lernaella stagnicola (assembly GCA_030765525.1). NCBI lineage: Bacteria > Candidatus Lernaellota > Candidatus Lernaellaia > Candidatus Lernaellales > Candidatus Lernaellaceae > Candidatus Lernaella > Candidatus Lernaella stagnicola. The sequence continues at coordinate 138,110 of JAVCCK010000003.1, read as the reverse complement.
GATGGCCCGCGGCGCGCGCTGGATGAAATCCCCCGACGTGGCATGCGACGTGGAATTGTCCGGCAACGATGTCTACTGCTTGTTTCCGGCGGAAATCGAATTCGACAAGGGCGAGGACATGACGCAGTTTGTGCTCTCCGGCCGCTTTCACTACAGCATCCCGGGCTGCAAAAAACTCTCGGTGTCCATTGCCACGGCCAGCCCGGTTTCATGCCTGATTCACGCCGGCATCAACGTGAGCACCGAGGGCACGCCGGTGCAGACCGCCGCGCTGGACATGCTCGGCATCGACCCCGTCGCGTACGGCGAGTGGGTCGCCGAGAATTTCGCCAAAGACTACGAAAAAGTGCTGGCCGCCACGACCAAAGTGCGCTGGGTTCCCTAAGGCTCGCGCATGTGCGGCATTGCAGGCCACTGGCGACGTGACGGCGCGAACGCGGATACCGCTCGCGTGGAACGAATCGGCGCGGCCATCGCCCACCGCGGCCCAGACGCAATGGGTATACATGCCGCGGGACCTGTATGTCTGCTTTCCCAGCGTTTCAGTCTCGAAGACCATGACGGCGGCGCGCAGCCCGCGAGCTATCGGGGGATAACCGTCGTCTGGAACGGCGAGATTTTCAATTGGCGCGAGCTGGCGTTTCGACACGGCCTGGAGGAGGTCAGCGGTGACACCGTGCTGCTGCCGCGCCTGCTTTCCCATTGCGGGCCGGAAATTATCGCTGAATTCAACGGGCAATTCGCCATCGCGGCGTGGGATGAGCGACGGCGCCGCCTGATCCTGGCCCGTGACGCTGCGGGCATTCTGCCGCTGTTGTATCGCGAAACGCCCGATGAAATCGTGTTTGCGTCCGAACTGTGCGGCATGCTGGCCGACCCGCAGACACCGCGTGAACTCGACGAGGACGCGATTACGTATTTCCTGCGCATGGGTTTCTTCCCGGCGCCGGAAACGCCGCTGGCAAACGTACGGCAGCTTGAGCCCGGTGCGATTCTCACCGTGCGACCCGACATGCTGGAGAAACGGTTCTTCGGCCTGCCGCGTTTCCATCCCGGCTTTCGCGGCACGCTGCGCGACGCGGCTTCGTCCCTGGCCAACCTGATGCACGCGGCGGTTTCGCGGCGTTTGTCGACCGAGTCGCCCGACGGGCTCTTTCTCTCCGGCGGTGTCGATTCGGGCTTGATCGCCGCCGTGCTGCGGAAAATGCGGGTCGAACGACCCTCCTACACGGTGGGTTTCGAGGGCTCGGGCAGCACACGGGATTACCATTTCAAGGATAGTTTCGAACGACGCTCTGAAGTCTTCAGCGAAGCCGATCTCGCCGACCAGACCGCGGAATCCTTGGGCGCACCCAGGCCGGTTCATGTTACGGCGGGCGCGGCCGCACTGACGGCGAGTTTCCCCGAGGCGGTCCGGCGCCAGGACATCCCCTGCATGAGTATCAGTTCGCCGCCGTTGTATTTTCTGACGAAGCGAGCGGCGGTCGACATTCGCGTCGCGCTTTCGGGCGGCGGGGCCGACGAGCTATTCGCGGGTTACGCTCACTGCGATCCGCGTCACTACGAATCCGGCGGCTCCACGATCGAGAAATACCTCGAACTCGTGCAGGTGTTTTCACCCGAGGAACTCGCGGCGATCGGCTCGCCACTTGCCGACCGGGCCAAGGCTGTGCGTGAGGCGGTACACATGCAGACCACTTGGGCCGGTAACGGCGTCGCGGAAGGTTTGCCCTTCGTGCTGGCGACCGAGCGGCTGGGGCCGTTGCCGCAAAATATCCTGCTCAAGAACGACCGCATCGGCATGGCCAACCCGCTGGAGATGCGTTACCCCTTCCTGGACAGCGAGATAGTCGCCTTTGCTCAGCGCCTGCCGCATCATTTGCTGGTGGGAGAGGGGGGCGGCAAGCTCGTGGTCAAGGAGGCGGCGAAGCTACTTGGCGTACCGCACGAGATCGCGTACCGGCCGAAGATTCGCTTGCAGGCGCCGTACGCGACGTACCTGGACGACCCCGCGCACGCCGATTACTTCGCGCGGCTCATCGCCGATCCGCCGGATTTCGGCCGCCGTCTGTACGATCCCGAAAAAGCGATCGCCTTGCTGTTTGGGCCCGCATGCCGATCGGTCTGGCGCCGCCCGGCAAAAATCATGTTACTGGCAACGTGGAACCTGTGGCTGGCGGGGTTGACCTAACCACAACGCGACCATGTTGATGCAGGGCGCCTTATCGCAACGCGCCGTCGCCGATCGATGCCGTTGACACCGCGCGGGCTCGCGCTAAACTCCTGCCAGTCGCGAATTTCTGCTCCGGGAGACAATGTTTACTTGACCGCGCGCATCGCCATTCACGGATTCGGCCGCATCGGGCGCTGCTTTTTCCGACTAGCACAGCAACAAAACGTCTTCGAGATCGGCGCCATTGCCGACGTTGCCGAGGCGCCGACGTTGGCCTACCTGCTGAAATATGATTCGGTTCACGGTCGCTATCCGGGGTCCGTCGAGGCTGAGGGTGACGCCATCGTTGTCGACGGTCGCCGCATTCCAGTCGTGTCCGGCGGGACACCGGGCCAGCGTGATTGGCGGACGCATGACATTTGGTGTGTGCTCGAGGCGACGGGGCAGTTCACGCGTTACGACGCGTTGGCCGGCCACTTGGAGGCCGGGGCGCGAAAAGTCGTGCTTTCGGCCAATCCCCATCCGGGCGACCGCGAACGGCTTCCGACTTTCGTGATGGGCGTCAATCACGAGCAATACGATCCGGCGCGCGACCACGCGGTTTCCAACGCCAGTTGCACGACCAACTGCCTCGCGCCCGTCGTGCAGGTGCTGGATGAACATTTCGGCATCGAGCACGCGCTGGTGACCACGATCCACGCCTATACCAAGGGGCAGAACCTGGTGGACGCGCCGCACGAAGACCTTTGCCGGTCACGCGCCGCAGCCATGAATATGGTGCCGACCTCCACCGGGGCGACCGCCGCCGTGGGTGTCGTCCTGCCGCGGATGAGAGGAAGGATCACGGGTTTGTCGGTGCGGGTGCCGACGCCCAACGTCAGCCTCGCCGATGTAAATCTCTCGTTTGGCAAGACAACGGACGCAGAAGAGATTAATTATGTACTGAATCAAGCGACGCTCGGGTCGCTGCGAGGCATCGTGGAGGTGACGCGCGACCCGGTGGTTTCCGGCGACCTGAACGGTTGCCGGGCCAGTGCTACGGTCGATTTGGCTCGCACGATGGTCGCCGGTAAAAAGGGCAGCTTGGCCAAGGTCATGCTGTGGTACGACAACGAAATGGGTTACGCGGCCCGGCTGATCGATATGATGCACTGGATGATCCAGGCAGAGAAGGAAGGAAACGATGGCCATTAAGTATGTGGACGAACTGGAAATCGAAGGGAAACGGGTTTTTCTGCGCGCGGATTTGAACGTGCCGATCACGGACGGGCAAATCACCGACGATACGCGAATTCAAGCCGTGCTGCCCACGATTCGCCAGATCCTTCGCAAGGGTGGCCGGCTGATCCTGGCCAGCCATCTGGGCCGGCCGAAAGGGAAGGCGGTCGAGAGTCTGTCGCTCAAGCCGGTGGGTGAGCACGTGCGGGAATTGCTCGACCGCACGGTGATCATGCGCGAGGAATTGGACGTGTATTCCGACGGCGTGAGAGTTGTGGCCAACCAGTTGAAAGAGGGCGAAATTCTCTTGCTGGAAAACCTGCGCTTCGATCCGCGGGAAACAGCTAACGACCCCGATTTCGCGCGGCAACTCGCGGAACTGACCGATGTCTATATCAACGACGCTTTTGGCGCCAGCCACCGGGCGCACGCCAGCATCGACGCGCTGCCGCGGGCCGTGGCGGAGAAGGGCGCCGGCTTCCTGATGCGCAAGGAGTTGCGCTACCTGCGGGAAGCTTTGGCGGATCCGACGCCCCCGTTTTGGGCGGTGCTGGGCGGCGCGAAAGTCAGCGATAAGCTGGGCGTTGTCGAGCATTTGCTGGACAAAGTGGACGGGCTGATCATCGGCGGCGGCATGGCCTATACCTTCCTCAAGGCGTTGGGCAACGAAATCGGCAAGAGTCTCCTGGAACAAAGCCGGCTGGGCTATTGCCGGGCCGTGCTGAACCGCGCCCAAAGACTTGGCGTGAAGATACTATTGCCGGTCGACCATGTCGTGGCCGACGCCGTATCGGCCGACGCCGCGGCGCAGGTGATACGCAACGGCGAATTCGAGGCCGACATGATGGGTCTGGACATCGGTCCGCAATCGATTGTGTTGTTTACCGAGGCGCTTGCGTCGGCCAAGACGATCGTATGGAACGGACCCATGGGTGTCTTCGAAATTGAAAAATTCAGCCAAGGCACTTTCGCCGTGGCCCGTGCGGTCGCTTCCAGCGATTCAGTATCGATCGTCGGCGGCGGTGATTCGGTCAGTGCGGTGAAGAAAGCCGGCGTGGCCGGCCAAATCAGTCACATTTCAACCGGAGGCGGGGCGAGCCTCGAATTGCTCGAAGGACGGGTACTGCCCGGAATCGCCGCCCTCGAATCGTGAGATCGAGCCCATCATAGTGAAAGGATTAAAACCAATGAGTCGACGCCCCATCCTGGCAGGAAACTGGAAAATGAACCTTTTGATCGCCGAAGCGGCCGAACTGGCCGCGGCTCTTGCCGGGCAAGTCGGCGACATCTCCGACCGTGACGTGGTGCTTATCCCCACGTATACGGCCCTGGCGGCCGTGCGGGAAGAAATCGCGGGAACCAATATCGCGCTGGGCGCCCAAAACGGCCACGCCGAACCCGGCGGCGCCTTCACCGGCGAAATCGCCATGCCGATGATTCGTGACGCGGGCTGCGATTACGTGGCGATCGGCCACAGCGAGCGGCGGCAGTATTTCGGCGAGACCAACGCGGGCTGCAACGCCAAGATCAAGGCGGCGCTCGGTGCCGGCTTGCGGCCGATCTACTGCATCGGCGAAACCCTCGCACAACGAAAAGCGGACGAAACCTTCGAGGTGATCCGCGTGCAGGTCGCCGAAGGTCTAGCCGGTTTCACCGCGGCGGATCTGGACGAACTCGTGGTCGCTTACGAGCCGGTCTGGGCGATCGGCGCGGGCAAGTCCGCCACGCCGGACGAGGCGCAGGAAGTACATGCGTTTATCCGCAAGCAACTCGCCGACACTTTCGGAGAAGCGTTTGCCGCGGCGGTGCGCATTCAGTACGGCGGTGCGGTTAAGCCGGACAACGTCGATGCGCTCATGGCGCAGCCGGATATCGACGGTGCGCTCGTGGGCGGTGCGTCGCTCAAGGCGGATAGCTTTGCGCGTATCGTCCGGTTTGAGTAACGATCGACAATGAAGAATGGGAGAGCGGCGCGGTTAATGCCGCTCTTTCTGTTTCTGTAAAATCCGATAACTTGTCAAATGGCTGTTTTTTTGACACCATCGGCGCATCACACCTTTTGCGAGAAGGAGTCGGTTGATGAGGTTTCGTTTAATCTTAGCCGTGGGGTTGGCACTGATTTTGGCGTCGTCGTCGGTGCTCGCGGGCAAGCCGTTCGACCACCAGCACAAGGCCTTCCAGCAGATTCTTCAATCGTATGTAAAGGACGGGAAAGTCGATTACGCGGGATTGAAGCTGGCTCACAAGAAGCTGGATAAGTATATCGATTCGCTCGGAGATGTTTCCGAGAAGCGGTATGCGGGCTTCACGCGGAATCAAAAACTTGCCTATTGGCTGAATTTTTACAACGCGTGTCTGCTCGAAGCCGTCAGCAGCAATCTTGACAAAGTCGCCACGGAGGGCACGCGTTCGCCGCGGCAGATTCCGGGCTTGTGGACCGCGTTCAAATGGGAAACGCCCTTCGGGCGGCGCACCTTGAATTCCATGGAGTTCGATTTTCTGAGGGATTTTCGCAAAGTTATGTGGCCGACGGCGGTCAGTCGCGGGACGACGAGTGGCGGTTACTTGCGTTCGCACGCCTATACGGGATCGAATGTGAAGGACCAAATTCGCTCGGCGACAAGACAATGGATCGGAATGAAATCGAATTTCGAGGTGGACGTCGAGAAGAAAACGTTGCGTGTTTCCAAATACTTGCTTCACTTCATGCCCGACTTCAAAGGTGAATTCATGAATCGAGGCGAGTTCATGGGGCGGACCGAGCAGGAGCAGGTGTTCGCCAATATCTTCTTGAAATTCGGCACGAATAGCGACGCGAAAGCGATGATTCGTAAAGGGGATTTCACGCTCGTCGCGCTGCCGAAAGACGACACGCTGAACGAATTCGGCGCCGCTCGCTAAAAGTAAGGCGGCCACCGGCGGATCATCTTTCCCTCCGAACATTCAGCCTTTCGTAAATGCTTGAATGTTTATTCATTCTCTTGACCCTGGAGGATTAGACAAGATAAAATAGGACGGCTTTAGCCGCGGCACACGCGGGAGGGAGAATCTTATGAAACGCCATGGGTGGTTGTGGTTTGTCTTAATTCTCGTTTGTTTTTTGACCGTTTCTTTCATCGGTTGTACTACGAGCGATACCACGGATGAAACACCGGGTAACTTTGAGGAAGCCGATGACGATGGTCCGGCGCCCGGCGCGAACTCCGATGATGACGATAATGATGACGACACCGGCGGCGATGACGACACCGGTGGCGATGACGACACCGGTGGCGACGACGATACTGGTGGCGACGACGATACTGGTGGCGACGACGATGACGACGATGATGACGACGACGATGATGACGACGATGATGATGACGACGATGATGATGACGACGACGATGATGACGACGACGATGATGATGACGACGATGATGATGACGACGATGATGACGACGATGATGATGATGACGACGATGATGATGACGATGATGACGATGATGATGATGACGATGATGACGATGATGACGACGATAATGATGACGATGATGACGATGATGACGACGACAATGATGACGACGACAATGACGATGACGACAATGACACGTCACCACTCCCGCAAGCGCCGATCATCACGATTGTCAGCCCGCCGGACGGCGCGGTGTATTCCACCTACATTATTGACGTCAACGTCACGCTTGGTTGGGTGGACGATGTCGACACCGTGCATGTGTACTTGAATGATTTTGAAATCACTTCGGTACTCAACGTAAACACGACGCTGATCCAGGGGCAGATCAATGCCGCGATCGGCGGTTCTCATACGCTGCGCATTGAGGCGTCTAACGAATACGGGGACAGCGAGGAAGAGTCGACGTTCACGGTCGACAAGCCCTGGATCCGTGTGGACAAGCCGCAGATGGGCGACTTCCTGTTCACGATGGACGTCGAGATTGACGCCGAGTTCGGCAACGCGCCCGACGCCGGCGTGACCGTGACGCTCGACGGAACGGAAATCACCGGCTCGTTGGAAGTGTTCATGGGCGACATTTACGGTGTCAAAGAAAGCGTGGCCGAGGGCGAGCACCAGTTGGTCTTCGAAGCCGAGGGGGCCAAAGGCGACGTGGCCGAGGTGACGATCTACTTCACAATCGAATTGGAAGATCCGCACTTCGAGCTATCGATTAGCGAAACCACCATTTCCGTCGGCGAATTCGTCGACGTCTTCTATACCTTCTACGACGAAACCGGCGACGACATCACGGCATACGTAACGGTGGACATGGAGGTCAATCCGCTTAGCGGCGTGGTGGTCGACGGCGATCGCTTGACCTTCTACACACCGGGCCTGTTTACGGTCACGGTGGGCACTTTCTACACAGGATGGGGATACATCACGGCGAACACGTGGGTGTTTGTCGAAGCCACCGATCCGTACAACCTTGACCTAACGTTGTCAGCCTACGAGATCGACGCTGGTGATTCGCTCTTTGCCGACGCCGTGGTGACGGACGAGGACGGCAACGAACTGACGTGGTTCGACATCGCCTACCTCATCGATCCGCCGGTCGGCGCCTCGGTCAACGGCAACGAAATCACGTTGACAAAGGCCGGCACGACGTTCATCACCGCCAACGCGGTGGGCACGGCCGTGTACGACACCGAATCGGTCCTGGTGAATCCGGGGCCGGTGTATGAGTTGACCCTCTCGTGTGACAAGCCGGTCATTGAAATCGATGAGACGGTGACTTGCGCGGTCGAGTTGGTCGACGAGTACGGCAACGCGATCGAGGATGAGCCGTACACGTATTCGGTGACGCCGAACATCGGCGTGATTATCAACGGCGACGAATTTACGTTCACGCAGGCCGGGTACTTCGTACTCAACGCACAGTCGTCCCATTACCCGGCTTACGACGACCAAGCCGTGGTTCAGGTTATCAACAACACGACGCCGGGTATCGTGATCGAGACACCCGACCGCGGGCTGTACACGCAAGCCCCCACGGTGACGCTGACCGGCTACGTGTTCAACGTCGACTTCCTCGATCCGGGCACGAACGTGACCCTGAACGGCATGGATATCTACTTTGAGTGGGATACCGGCGACTTCGGTCCCGAAATCTACAATTTGACCAACGGCTTGAATATCCTCGCCGTGGAAGTCACCACCGCCGACGAACGCCACGCGCGCGCCGCGGTCAGCGTCATGTACGCGCAAAACGAATGGCCGAACCACGCCATGATTACCGACTCGCTCGGGTTCCGACTCTCCGATCTGGGCTTCGACCAAATCGAGGTCTTGCTATCCTCGTTCCTGGAAGACCTGCCCATCGAGGAATTGTTGATGTCGCAGAACCCGATCTTCGACGAAAGAGCCGAGCTGTGGGGCATCACGCTGGCCAGCGCCAAGGCGACGGTTACCAGCGTCGACAACTCGGTGCCGTGGGTTGACTTCGACGTCGTACCTTCGGCGCTGGATACCTATGCGGGCATCGACCATCTGGAGGTTTTCTTCAAGGTGCGGATCGGTATTCTGCAAAAGGTGGGCGACGAGAACAAATTATTCAGCTTCACGGTCAACGGCAGCGTCGAAGTCAACTCGGTGACCCTCGACACCTCGACGGTCGTCTGGTTGGATCCGAACACGCATAACGTCATGACCGATTTCCCGCGCTTCGCGGTGAATATCGGCGACTTCCAAATTCATATCGACAACTTCCCCAGCCTGCTGGAGGACCTGTTCGAGTGGATCATCGGCGATGCGATCCAGGACGCCGTGGAATCCACGTTGTATGCCATGGTGCCGCCGTTGGTGGCCGACTTGCTGGCCGATATCCCGATGAGCTTCACCTTCCCGGTGGGCGACATCAACATCGGCATCGACGCGCAGCCCGAGTCGCTCGAACTGACCGATTCCGGCATGAACATCTGGATGAATTCTTCGTTGAGCAGCGATTCGTACGATCCGATCGTCCGGCCGCTCAACGGTTCCCTGAAAACGCCAAGCGTCAAACCCGATATCGCTCTGGCCCCGAACGGGCAGAGCTTCGGTTTGTCCTTTGCCATCAGTGATGACCTGGTCAACCAGGTGCTCTACACCGTCTACCGCACCGGCATGTTGCACCTGGATGTCGCTGCCGGTATCGACGCCTGCGATACGTTGTTCTACGCATTGCTGCCGGAAATTTGCGACCACTATGGCGGCGGTTCGGTACCGCTGAACATCACCATCCGGCCGCAATTGCCGCCGGTGATGGTTATCAACCCGGCCAAGGCGGGAACCATCGAAACCGAGATTCAACTCGGCGACATGTTCATCTATCTGCTGGCCGATACGGGCGGCGGTAATCCCGAACCGGTTCTGACGATCTCCGCCAGCACCAAAATACCGACGGATATCACCCACGTCTGGGAAGACAATTCACTGAATGTCGCTTTCGGCGATGTGGACGTGTATGTCGACACGGTGGCCAACCCGCTTTCGTTGCCCGAAGGCCTGTTTGAAGACATCGCCCCGTTGCTGGTTGACTTCATTCTGCCGATCCTCAGCCAAGCCATTGAGGGAATCGGCCTGCCGGAATTCGAAGTCGCCGGCGACATTTACCGGCCGCGTTTGAACAACATCTTCGTGCTCGGCTCGGGGCAAGACTTCATCGGTGCTTTCGGCGATATCGAACGGGTGTCGCCCTGATCGGCCGAGATAAATAAGCAAAGGCGGCGCCGCGCGAGGGCGTCGCCTTTTTCGTTCTACAAGGATCGCTTGACCCACGGGGAACAGACTCCTAACGTAGCGATCTGCTACAAAAGTCGTTCGCGTAGGTCGGATTTCGACGGGGGGATTTTATGACCAGGCGCTGCTTGGTTTTCGGAACGCTCTGGTTGATGGTGATGCTTACGACCGCCGGGGCCTGGGCCGCGGATGACGCGGCACCCGAGACGCCTCCGCTCGACTCCGCCGTTGCCACGGACGCTCCGGACGAAGTGGCCGCGCCCGTGCCGGTCGTCCCACCGCTTGCGCCTCCTGTTGAAGTCGTCGCCGCCGACAACCCCTCCGATGCGGGCGGATCCATCGTCGTGAAGATCACGCCGTCCCCGGACGAGTACGCTGCGGTCCCCGTGGTTTCCTACATCGTCGAACGCGCCGTGTGCGAACCCAAGGGATTTCAGGAGATCGGCCTCGTGATGGCCTTTGCCTTGCAGAGTGTGGACGAGAAGGGCCGGAATGAACCGATGGTTCGCGTCGTGGACGCCGATACCATCGACGGCACGGACTATTTCTACCGCGCCGTGGCCGTGACGGCTTCTGGTCGCCGCAGCGTTGCCGTTAACGCCCCCCTCGCGCAATCATCGGCCCAGTGGTTTGCGATAAATAAGCTGAACATGTTGCTTTTGGCGGCGATCATTTCGGCGGCGATTATCTTTTTCATCGAAGCAATCCGCCGCGGCAAGAAACCTTACATCCGCAAAATCGCGGGCCTCGAGGCCGTGGACGAAGCGATCGGGCGCGCCACCGAAATGGGACGGCCGATTCTGTTCATTCCCGGCATCAACGACATGAACGACGTGCAGACCGTCAGCTCGATCATCATCTTGGGCCGCATTGCGCGCACCATCGCCGAGTATGACACGCGGTTGATGGTGCCCAATTGCCGCAGCCTCGTCATGACTACCGCGCGGGAAACCGTCAAGGAAGCCTATGCGGCGGCGGGCCGACCCGACGCCTACAGCGACGACATGATTACGTACCTGACCGACGAACAGTTTGGATACGTCGCCGGCGTCAACGGCATAATGGTGCGCGAAAAACCGGCCACGTGTTTCTACCTCGGGGCGTTTTTCGCCGAGAGCTTGATTTTGGCCGAGACCGGCAACAGCATCGGCGCGATCCAAATCGCGGGCACCGCGATGCCCAGCCAGTTGCCGTTCTTCATTGCGGCTTGCGACTACACGCTGATCGGCGAGGAATTGTTCGCCGCCAGTGCGTACTTGTCGCAAGAGCCCAAACAGCTCGGCAGTCTGAAGGGGCAGGATCTGGGTAAGGCGATCGCGATGCTGTTCATTGTCGGCGGCGGCATTGCCAAGACCGTCGCCGTACTCAGCGAAAACGAAGGCGCTTGGAAAGTCGCGGAGTTCATCCACAACCTGTTCAAGGTCGCGAACTAAACGAACCCGTCGAGGAGAGGATATGCTCAGACGCAGCGTGCCGGTTTTCATCACCTTCCTGGTGGGGACGGTGCTGATTGTCAGTTTCTTCATACCTCATCGCCCCTTTGGCTCGTTAGGCGAAGAGTTCTCAGTTTTCTTCGACATCATTTCGGTGTTCGCGTTCGTGCTGGGCGGCGGCAATCTGCTTAGGGTTCACACCGAAAAAATCGGTAAACGCGCGGCGGGTTGGGGCTATTCGGCCATTTGCGTCGGAGGTTTCACCCTTACCTTGGTCGTCGGTCTGTTCAAAATCGGCAACCCCTGGGGTATCCAGGGCGACTTGACCGAGCAGGGCAGTACCTTCTTCGGCATCTACGAATACGTTTTCAAACCACTGGGCGCGACAATGTTCGCGCTGCTGGCTTTTTACGTGGCGTCGGCGAGTTACCGGGCCTTCCGCGCGAAAAACGCCGAAGCCACGATCTTGCTTGTGGCGGCGTTTATCATCCTGCTCGGACGAACCTTCCTCGGCACCTTCGTGACGGCGTGGCTGCCCGACAGCCTGTCGTTCCTGGAGGTACCACGCCTGGCGAATTGGATCATGTCCACGCTGAATTTGTCCGGACAACGGGCGATCATGATCGGCATTTCCCTCGGCATCATTTCCACCAGCCTAAAGCTGATCCTCGGTATCGAGCGCAGCTATTTGGGCGCGGACAGCGGCGAGTAGGGGGCGGTCATGGCAAAAAAAGCTTTCTACGAACGCATCCGCGACATCGACAGGCGACTGATCTTCTTGTTCATCGCCCTCTCGGTAATCATTCCGCTCATATTCGACCTATACTTCCCGGAGGAAGCCACGCCGATGGTGCAGGGCGTTTTCGACAAGATCGACAACCTGCCCGACGGCAGCCGCATTCTCATCGACTGTTCCTACGATCCGGCCTCGATGCCGGAATTGCAGCCCATGGCCACCGCTTGGGTGCGCCACGCCTTCGTGAAAAAACACAAGGTATATACGACGGCCCTGTGGCCCATCGGACAGCAAATGGCCGTCAACACGCTCAACGAATCCGTCGACTTCATGAAGCGGCTGGAGCCGGACCGGCGCATCGTGTACGGCGAGGACTACGTCAACCTGGGTTTTAAATCCGGCGGCCCCGGCGTGATCAAGGTGATATTGACGAACATCGGCGCGCTTTATTCGACTGACATCAACGGCACGAACATCGCCGACATCCCGATGATGCGGGGTGTGACCAACCTCAAGAGCTTCGACTTGATCATCAGCATCAGTGCCGGTTTCCCGGGCAGCAAGGAGTGGATCCAGTTCGGCAGCGATCCGGCCGGCGTGGCGATCTGCTCGGGCTCCACGGCAGTGCAAACGCCGCTGCTGTACCCCTACTTCCCGCAGCAACTCGTCGGCGTGCTCGGCGGCTTGAAGGGTGCGGCGGAATATGAATCGCTGCTTTTCGCCAAGTTGCGCAAACGTTTGACGACCCGCCTGCCGCTCATGCCCGAAGTGCTCACGGCCGAGGTCGCTCGGCTGCAGGCCGATCGCCAGATCGACGAGGAATTGCGTGAGAAGTTGATCGCCGAAAAGAACGCGCAGCTTGTGGCGCTTAAGGCGGTCGATATCGAGAAACTGAACGACCGTGAATTGGTCGATCTCTCCGTGGGGATTTTCGGTTACACGCAAAAAGGAATCCGGCGTATGGGTCCGCAGGCGATCGCGCACATGGTCATTGTGTTGTTCATCGTGATCGGCAATATCACCTTCTTCATCGACCGCCGCCGGTCGAAGCAGTAGGGGGACGCGATGAGCAGGAACCTGGCAATCAGCATCGGTTTCGTCGCGGTCTTCGTATTGCTCGCGGTGATCGGCACGCTCTTCGGCGACGCCATCACCAGCCCCGTGCCGGGACCCGACGATCACACCTTCAGCATGCCCAAGGATATTCTGTTGGTTGCGCCGCAGGACGAGATCCGGCGCGAAACCGACACCAATACCGGCAAGGCGAGAATCGTCGCCCCCAATGGATTCACTATTGTCTCGGAGGTGCCGGCAAAGTATGAGCCCCCCGTCGGGGATGTCGATCCGTGCAACCCGCCGCCGCCCAAAGACGTGGAGATGACGTTCAAGCATATCCGCGATGAAGACCATTTCGGCGCGGTCGTCGCCGCGGACGTAAAGGTCGAAAACCGCGACGGCAAGGCGTACGTGCGCGTACCCTCGGGCGGAACGCTGATCGAGCGCAAGATGTCGTGGCACGGTTTCTGGACGTGGTTCGCCGCGTTTCTGACGCTCTGCATTTTGAGTTTCCTGTACGACGACAATCCCTTCTACAAGTTCGCCGAGCACCTGTTTGTTGGTGTCAGCGCGGCGTACTGGATGGTCGTGGGCTTCTGGACCGTGATCGTGCCGAACCTGATGGGCAAGCTGTGGCCTTCGCTCGTGGCGAAAATCAACCCGGGGATCGCCGGGGTCGAACGCAACCTGTTGTACTTGATCCCACTGGCGTTCGGCGTCCTCTTGCTGTTCCGCTTGTCGAACAAACTGGGCTGGCTCAGCCGGTGGTCGCTGGCTTTCATCGTAGGCACCACGGCCGGGCTGAACTTCGTGGGCTATTTGCAGAGCGATTTTGTCGGTCAGATCGAGGGCGCGATTCGCCCCTTGGTTTTGTTGAACGCCGACGGCAACATTTCGTTGGGCGGCACCTTCAGCGCGATCGTCATGCTCATCGGCGTGTTAGCCAGCTTGATCTATTTCTTCTTCTCCACCGCCCACAAGGGCTTGATGGGAGTGGCCAGTCGCGTCGGGATCTGGGTGTTGATGGTCACCTTCGGCGCTTCGTTCGGTTATACCGTGATGGGCCGTATCGCTCTTCTGGTGGGGCGGATGGAGTTCCTCTTCGCCGACTGGCTGCACATCATCATCAAATAAACCGCTGGCGGCGTTGTGGATCCGATCTTTTGCTTCCGCCTAGATTTTGGTATAGATAGCGTACCTGCCGAAGAAATTGTTCGAACTGCTAAATAGGGAGGGATGTTTCATGAAACGTGTTGTTTTGTTTATGACGTTTCTGGCCGTGGCACTTGCGGCCACGATGCTGGTGGCTTCGCCGCCGACGGCTGAAATCGCGCCAAACCGCGCCCCGGCGGCTCCAGGAGCCGGTACCGCGCTGGGCGACGTGATTCTCGAGTTAGATGTCGAAACCCCGACCGGCTGTAACCGCATGCTCGCCGCGGAGTGGGTGGACGGCCAAATATTTGTAACCGGTGCCTGTAAAGTCGGCGGGAAGAACCAGGTTTACGTTTTTGAAGGAACGTCCCTTGTCGACCAATTTGACCAGGAAACCACGTCCGAGTGGGGCTGGCGCGATATGGCCTACGACGGCGCGTACTTGTATGCCAGCGACAGCGTCAACATCGACGCGTTTACAACCGACGGTACTGTGGTCGGTAGTTTTGCCGGCGCGCAAGACCCGAATCGCGCCTTGGCGTACGATCCGGCGACGGGCCACTTCTGGACGGCGAATTTTACTTCGAACATTATCGAATTCGACGCCGACGGCACGGTCTATCATAGTTTCACCAACACCTACTCCGTTTACGGCATGGCCTGGGACAACATCAGCGCCGATGGCCCATGGCTGTGGGTCTTCGAACAGGATGCCAACGAAATCCACCAGTTCGACCCGGTGGCCGGCAATTACACGGGCGTGACGATCGGCGATTTGCCCGGCGGCGGTTCCGGCCCGATTGCCGGCGGCTTGGGCGTGGTCCCCTACATCGACGGTTCCAAAATGTCGGCCGCGCTGATCGGCTTGATGCAGGCTGAGCCGGACACGGTGTTCATCGTCGAACTCGTGGCCGACCGCCCCGATATGGTCGAAGCCGACTACAGCATCAACGCGCCGACGATCGACGGCAGCATCGGCCTGGGCGAATGGACCGATGCCTACCAGATGGACTTCGCGGGGACGCCCGGCTTCCTAGCCTACTTAAAGACCGACGGCGACACCCTGTGGGTCGCGTTGGATGTTTACGGTGACGATTCCGCCGACGCAGGCGACCTGGTGCGTTTGTACTATGACAACAGTAACGACGATGCTCTTGACGACAGTTGCAGCGGCACCCCGACCGACGACGGGTACTATCATCTGCGGTGGAGCGGCGCGACGACGGAGTTCCTGCACAGCACGGCGTACCTCAACACGGTTCCCACGAATTGCACGTCGAGCGCTTCGCCGACTGACCTCGACGGCGCCATCGGCTTCGATTCTAACGTCATTTACGAGTTCGCCATCGACCTGACCGCCGGAAACCTCAACGGCGGCTTCGGTGAACGGATCGGCTTCCTGATCAACGTCATTGACGGGGAAACCGACTACGCGGAATCCATTTGGCCCACCGATGGCGCGAAGTATGTACCGGAGACATACGGCGACCTCGTATACAACTCATGCACGGGTTGTTTGATTGCCGATGTGTGCTACGACGCAGGCGAGGCGAATCCTCTCAATGATTGCGAAGTCTGCCAACCCTTCCTCGCCAACGACGATTGGTCCAACCGCGACGGTTTCATCTGCGGTGACGACGGCGTGTTCTGTAACGGCGACGAAGTCTGCGTGGCCGGCGCGTGCGACGGACACTCGGGCGATCCGTGCGAAGACGACGGCCAATTCTGCAACGGCGACGAAACCTGCAACGAGACGGACGATATCTGCGAAAGCAGTGGCGACCCGTGCCCCGATGACGGGTTGTTCTGCAACGGCGACGAGACCTGCGGCGAATTCTTCGACCGCTGCAATCACAGCGGCGACCCCTGCGAACCTGGCGAAATGTGCGTCGAAGAAGACGACATATGCGATCCGCTCGGCGACGACGACGATGATGACGACGATAACGATACCACCGGCGATGACGACACCACCGGCGACGACGACACCACGGGCGATGACGATACGACCGGCGACGACGACACCACCGGCGACGACGATACGACTGACGACGACGACACCACCGGCGATGACGACGACGATACCGGCGGCGTGCCTGCCGATGACGACGACGATGACGATGACAGCGGGTGTGGTTGCTAGCACGCGAAAGAAATAGCGGTACAAAACGGGGGCGGCGGAAAGCCGCCCCTTTTACTTTTCGAATCGCGCGGCGATCAGGTTCTTCGTGCGATTGATGTTGCGGGTCCAATCCGGCGCGATGTGAACCTCCGGTCGCCCGGAGCCGCTGATGCGTTGCACGACGGTCCCCGACGGCAATTCACGCAACATGGCGACCACGGCCTCGACGTACGCGTCTTCGGTCAGCAGCGGGAAGGGCCGCTCACTCCACTGACGCTCCAAGGCACTGCCGCGCGTGATGCATAGCGGGTGAAACTTCACCGCGGCGACGCGCAGGCCCGCGACGCGACGCACCGTCTCCACCATGTCGGCGGCGGTCTCACCGGGCAGGCCGACGATGAGGTGGGCGCAAACCAGGAAATCGCGCCGCCGGCACCGCGCCACGGCGTCTTGCACCGCGGCAAAATCGTGTCCGCGATTCACGGCACTCAACGTGTGATCGTGCGCGGACTGCACGCCGAATTCGACCCACACGTCCAGGTGACCGGCAACCTCGTGAAGCACGTCAAGCACGGGTTCCGGTGCGCAATCGGGGCGCGTTGAAACCGAGAGAGATACGACTTCCGGGTGCGCGATGGCCTGGCCGTAAACCTCGCGCAGCGTTTCGACAGGCGCGTGCGTGTTGGTACCTGATTGCAGGTAAGCGAGAAATTTGTGGGTCGCGCCGTGACGTCGCCGGAATTGTTCGATCTGGTCGTTAAGCTGCTCGCGTACCGAACGGCCGGCGACGATTTCCGGATCGGGGCCCGATTCGTTCAAGTCGCAAAAGAGGCAGCCGGCGCGTGAAATCGTGCCGTCCTTGTTGGGACAGCCAAAGCCGGCATCCAGCGAAATCTTGCGCACCGGTGTGCCGTAGCGCTCTTTCAGCCACCGGGAAAAGGGCAGATACGGCAAAATTTCGCTCATGCAGCGAGTATGCGGCGCGTGGCGCAAAAACGGAAGACCGTTTTCTACAACGTGACCGTCTCATGCCAGAGCGGCACGCGCGCGTTGAATCCGTACTGTGACTTGAGCAGCTTGGCGAACGTGTTCGCCGGACCTTCTTCGCCGTGTACAACGAAGGTGCGCGGCGGTTTATCGGCAAGCGGTTTCGCCCAATCCATCATACCCTGCTGGTCGGCATGGGCGGACAACCCCCCGATCGTGTGGATGTGCGCGGCCACCATGATCTCGTCGCCCATGATTTTCACCCGCGGTATGCCGTCGACCAAGAGGCGCCCCAGTGTCCCGACGCCTTGGTAGCCGACAAACACGACATGCGCTTCGCGCCGCCAGAGGTTGTGCTTGAGGTGGTGCAGGATGCGGCCCGCGTTGCACATGCCGCTGGCGCTGATGATGATGCTGGGCTCGTCGACAAAGTTGATCTGCTTGGATGCGTCCGTCGACCGCGTGAATGCCAGCCTGGGCACCATGAGTGGATCGCTGCCCAGGGCCGTCAGTTCGTGGACGGTCTCGTCGTCGTAGCATTGCGAGTTCTCGCGCACGATCTGCGTGGCGGAAATCGCCAGCGGCGAGTCGACAAACACATTGAAAGCGGGCAAGCGGCCTTCGTCGTTCATCTCACGAAGCCGGTAGAGAACTTCCTGTGTACGGCCCACAGCGAACGCCGGGATAACGACGTTGCCGCCCTCTTTGTAGGCTTGCAGTAGGATCTCGGCCAACTCGTTGAGCGTGTCGCCGCGCGGCCGATGTTGGCGGTCGCCGTAGGTAGATTCGATTAGCAGCACGTCGGTCGGGTTGGGCGGCTGCGGATCGCAGATGATCGCCTGGTCGGTATTGCCCAAGTCACCCGAGAAGGTGATACGACGCTTGGCGCCGTTTTCGTAGGCGACCATCTCCACGAAAGCGCTTCCCAAAATGTGACCGGCGTCGCGGTAGACGGCATGCAGGCCTTCGACGACATCGAATTCATCGCCGTAGCGGTGCTGGACGAACAACTCGATCGCATCTTCCGCATTGCGCATGGTGAACACCGGGCGCTCGAACGGTTGCCCGGAACGTTTTGCCTTTCGGTTGTGCCGCTCGGCTTCAAATTCGGCGATATGCGCCGCGTCCAGCAGCAGAATGCGCGCCAAATCGGAGGTGGCCGCCGTAGAATGGATCGGCCCTCGGTAACCGTCGCGCACCAACTTGGGCAGCAGGCCGATATGGTCGATATGGGCGTGCGTCACAACCACCGCGTCGATGGTTTGCGGATTGAAGTGAAAGGCTTCGCGGTTCCGGCGTTCGATCCGGCGTCCGCCTTGATACAGGCCGCAATCGATGAGCACCTGCTTACCGCCGATGCGCAGCAGGTAACAAGATCCGGTCACGACGCGAATCGCACCGTGGAATTCAAGTTGCATGGTCGTCTCCTAGTCCAACAGCCGGACGCGTTGCACGTCCGGGTTTTCGAAATCGTAGAGTTGATCGGTTATCGCTACTAGAAAGGCGCGCGCGGCGCCTTCGTTACGAACGGCGTGGGCGGCGCCCGGCTCGATGTGCAGCATCATCGGTGCGTCGCCGGCGAGCACGGTTTCAAAACGATCATCGCCGACAGTGACCACGACACGTAGTGGACCGCCGCACAGGATGATCCATTCACGCTGCTTCTTGTGGACGTGGTTGCCGCGCACGGATCCCGGTTGCATTTCCACGAGATGCACGTTGCGCAACGCTTCGGCCGGTAAGGGTAGGAAATCCAGCAGATTGCTTACCCAGCCGCGCTGATCGCGGCTTGTTTCGACCGCGGTGAGCCGGAAGAAATCACTCGACGGAATCATCGGGCTGCTGTGATTTCAGGACGGTGACGAGGTTGTCGAGCATACCGCCCATTTTGTGGAAGATCAGATCGTAGAAGGCGTAGGTTGTGCCGATGGGGTCGGGGATCGTGGCGCCTTTCTCGGGGCCGGCGTCAGCGAACTCGCTTAGCAGGAAAGCCTTGCTCATTGCCGACGGCTCCAACTGCCGCACGATTTCGAGGTGACGGTCACGGTCCATGGCGAGAACTAAATCGGCGCGGCGCAGCAAATCGACGGAGAGCGGCGTCGTGCGATGATAGCTGATGTCCAGACCGTGTGCTTCGGCCACGGCCACGGCGTCGGGGCTGGCCGGATAGCCGGGTGGGGCGATGGTGCCCGCCGACCGGACCGCCACGCCACGCACTTCGGCTTCCTGCAATTTCGCGCGTAACTGGGCGGCGGCCATCGGGCTGCGGCACATGTTTCCCGAGCAGATCACCAGGATGTCGAGCACGTTGTCTGGGATTCTCGTCATTCTTCGCTTCCGTTCGTGAAAAGTTCCATCGTTGCGCCTTTGGGGATCGTCTTGCCTAAATGTTCGTATGCCCGCGGTGTGACGACACGGCCTCGCGGCGTTCTCTTAAGGTAGCCACGTTGAATCAAAAAGGGTTCGATGACGTCTTCAATAGTGTCTTTTTCTTCCGAAAGGCTGGCGGCCAGCGTGTCCACACCCACGGGCCCGCCCTGAAAGTGATCGATGATCGTCAGTAGCACCCGCTGGTCCATCTTGTCCAGACCAACCGAATCGACGCCCAGGCGTTTGAGGCTGACCGCGGCGATCTCCCGCGTGACCCGGCCGTCGCCTTCCACCTGGGCGAAATCGCGGACGCGACGCAACAGGCGGTTGGCCACGCGAGGCGTGCCGCGGCTGCGGCGCGCGATTTCAGTGGCTCCGTCTTCGGCAAGTTCGACGCCGAGGATGCGGGCGCTGCGCCGAATGATTGTGTGCAAGTCTTCGGCTTCGTAAAAATCGAGGCGATCGATGATGCCGAAGCGATCACGTAGCGGATTGGCGATCAGGCCGATGCGCGTGGTGGCGCCGATGAGGGTGAAAGGTTGTATCGGCATTTGCACGGTGCGCGCCGAGACGCCTTCTCCGAGAATGAGGTCGATGGCGAAATCTTCCATCGCCGGGTACAGCTTTTCCTCCACGACTTTCGAGAGGCGGTGGATTTCGTCGATGAACAGTACGTCGCGCGGTTGCAGGTTGGTCAGAATCGCGGCCAGATCGCCGGGGCGCTCAAGTACCGGGCCGCTGGTCGAATGCAAACCCACGCCCAATTCGTTGGCGATGATATGCGCGAGCGTCGTTTTGCCGAGTCCCGGCGGACCGTACAAGAGCGCGTGATCGAGGGCTTCGTCGCGTCCCCGCGCCGCTTTGATGTAAATGTGCAGATTATCCTTTACGCCGCTTTGGCCGATAAACCCGGCCAGCGTTTTCGGCCGCAACGTAGCGTCAAGTTCCTTTTCCGTGGTTGTGCCTTGCGGATCGATGGCGTCTCTGTCCATTCGTTATCCCTTCGCGTGCCGCCGCAGGGCGGCGCGAATCAGATCTTCCAAACCGGCATCCGGACCGACGACCTGCCGGGCGCGCGCGACCGCGCTTTCCGCTTCGGTCTCTCGGAACCCCAAGTTGACCAGTGCCGACAGCGCGTCACGTTCGGCTACGCTCAAAGGGGAGGGCGGCGCGGGAAGCTCGATTTCGGCCTCCGCAAGCAGCTTGCCGGCTTTGTCGCCCAGGTCGACCAGAATGCGTTCCGCCGTTTTCTTGCCGATGCCGGTCACCGTGGAGAGCGCCTTGGCGTCTTGGTTGGCGATGGCGCTCAGGAGGTCTTCGGCCTTGAACGCCGACAGCAAATTCATAGCCGCGCGCGGGCCTACGTTGCTGACCGAGACCAAGTGGCGGAAGAGATTCTTTTCCAGCGCCGTGAGGAATCCGTAAAGTGAGATATCGTCTTCGCGGACCGAGGTGTGGATCAGTAACGTGACTTCGGCTGGCGGTTCGGGCAGGGCGTAGAAACAGTTGGCGCTGATGTTCACCGCGTAGCCGACGCCGCCCACATCGACAACCACGCGGGTCAATTCCTTCTCGGCAAGCCGACCGGCCAGGCGTGCAATCATCGTTGGGCTCCCAGACTCTGCATGGCGATCTTCATGCGTCGGCTGTTCAAATGGCATATGGCCGCAGCCAGAGCGTCCGATGCGTCTTCCATCGCCACTTCCGGCAGTCCCAACAGGTTTTTCACCATGATGGCCACCTGCCGTTTTTCGGCGCGGCCGTGGCCGACCAGGGCTTGCTTGGTTTGGGCGGGCGCGTATTCGAAAATCGGCAGGCCGGCGTTGACGCAGGCCAACAACGCGACGCCGCGGGCGTGACCGAGCACGAGCGCACTCTTGGCGTTCTTATGAAAGAAAAGGGATTCGACGGCCGCCTCTTGGGGTTGGTGGCGGGCAATGATGTTTGATAACTCGTCGTAGATCTGTTTCAAACGTTCGGGCAAATCGCGGCGTGTTTGGGTGATGATGCCTCCGCAATCCACGTGCACTAGTTTCTGCGGCGCGGTCTGTTCCTCGACTACCCCCCAGCCGCAGATGCGACTGCCCGGGTCTATCCCAATCACCCGCATGGGCGTGTCTCCTGCGCGGACGGGGCGGCGATCACTCGTCTTCGTTCATTTCCCCTTCGGGCATGTCGAAATTCGACCAGACGTTTTCCACGTCGTCGAGCTCTTCGAACGTCTCCATCAACTTGAGCATGCTGCCGGCTTGTTTGCCGGAAAGGTCCAAAGTCGTTTGCGGCAAAAAGGCGAGATCGGCGCTTTCGCTCTCGAGCTCCGCTTGCTCGAAGGCTTCGCGCAACGTGTTGTAGTCTTCAATGGCGCAAATCACCTCGACCATTTCTCCCTCTTCACGAATATCTTCGGCGCCGTTTTCAATGGCTACTTCTTCGAGGCGGTCCATGTCCAAGCCGTCCGTTTCAAAAACGAATAGCCCTTTGCGATCGAACATCCATGCGACACAACCTTTTTCGCCGAGGTTTCCGCCGAATTTTGCGAAGGCATGCCGAACCTCGGCCGTTGTTCGGTTGCGGTTATCGCTGATGGTTTCCACCAACACCGCCACGCCGCCGGGGCCGTAGCCCTCGTACACGAATTCCACGAATTGGGCGCCGTCGACGCCTTCGCCGGTGCCCTTGGCGATGGCGCGCATGATGTTGTCTTTGGGCATATTGGAGCCCTTGGCCGCCGCGATCGCGTTACGCAGTCGAATATTGGCTTCGGGATCGGAGCCGCCTTCTTTGGCCGCCAACAAGATTTCGCGGTTGAGCTTGGAGAAAAGCCTGCCGCGTTTGGCGTCGGCCGCGCCTTTTTTCCGCTTGATCGTGCTCCATTTGCTATGGCCGGACATAGTACCTCCGCAAGGGAATTCAATACCTTATGCAACCTAATCGAACGCTCTACGGAATGCCCGCATTTTGCCCAGGCATGCGCGAAAAGTCAAGTAAACCACGCGTTATTCGATGTAACCCAAACTTCGCAGATGCTGCACAACTTCCGGTGACAGCTTGATCGGGTCGCCAACTTCAGCGCGCAGTACTTGCTTGCTGTTGACCCAAATCGGCTCGCTCCAAACCAGAACATGGCCGGGCGGCAATTTGGTTTTCGGATTGCCCTCGACGGATTTGGAGAGGGTGAAATGGCCGCTCTCCGGATGCTTTTCGCAGGTACCCAGACAGATGCGCGCCGGGTCTTCACGTTTGTTGAAGGTAAGATGGAAGGTGACGTCGGCCGTTTCCGGGTCGGTCATGAAGGCAATGCCGTTGTCTCGATCGCGGATGTTGACGAAAGTGATTTCGTTGCCTTTCTTCTTCTCCCACGGAAATTCGCGCGTGATCAAACCGCCGCGCTCGTCGGTGCCGTAAATCGTATTGTCTTTGTATTGGTAGATGAAATCCCCGCCGGTGCGAATGCTGCCCTTGAGCGTCATCGCCTCGGTCGTCTTCGCCCAACGGACGTGCCAGGCGCGGCGTTGGATATACAGGCCTGTCGAAAACAGCTCGTTTTTGAGTTTCTTGGCCGCTTTGGGCTGCTTTTCGAACAGATCGGTCAACTCTTGCGGATCGGCGTTCAGATCGAAAAGCGACTCGCCGAATTGCCGGCCGTTGAGCATGAATTCGGGCGAGTACATGAACTTCTGATAATCGCGAATGATCGTGACGCGGTCCGGCCCCTGGCGCGTGGTCTCGGAAAGCAGCGACCGCCCCAGCGTCGTTTTCTGCTTGCTGATAATCGGCAGCAACGATTCGCCGGAGATGTTTTCCATTGGCGCTAAGCCGAGAATATCGAGCATCGTCGGCGCGAGGTCGATCAAGCTCGCCGGCTCCTGGATCACGGCGCCGCTGGGCAAGCCCGTCGGGTAGTACCAGATCATCGGTACGGCGAGTTGTTCTTGAAACAGAGTGAAGCCGTGTTCCATCAGGCCGTGTTCCATGAACTCTTCGCCGTGATCGGAAACCAAA
This sequence comes from Candidatus Lernaella stagnicola, assembly GCA_030765525.1. Taxonomy (NCBI): domain Bacteria; phylum Candidatus Lernaellota; class Candidatus Lernaellaia; order Candidatus Lernaellales; family Candidatus Lernaellaceae; genus Candidatus Lernaella; species Candidatus Lernaella stagnicola. The sequence continues at coordinate 114,143 of JAVCCK010000003.1, read as the reverse complement.
ATGATGATCGTGTTCTGGTCGATGCGGTTTTCCTGCAACGACTTGAACAGCACTTCGAGCTGCTTGTCCACGAACTCGATTTCCCCGTCGTACAGGGCCGAAAGCGCCCGCAGCTTTTGCTTCGCGGATTCCTGCGGCCAGGTGTGCACGACTTCCATCACATCGGCCGTCGTGCCGGAAACGCGTACGTTCACGTCGGTCGGGTAGTGCTTCTTGGCGATGTCGATGGGCGGCTGGTAGGGCGTGTGCGGGTCAAAAAGATGCAGGAAAGCGAAGAACGACTTGTTCTTGTTGCGGCCGATCCAGCGAACCGCCTTGGCGACCATTTCGTCGGCCTTGGCGTCGGGCTTGATGTAGAAATCCTCGAAGCCGCGGCCGAAACCGTATTCCTCGCCGAGGTAGTAATGGCTGACGAAGGCGGCAGTTTTGAAGCCCGCGTCGCGGAGCCGCTCGGTGATCATCACCGCTTGCTTGTCGATGTTGATCTTGTCGTCGATCGCCCGGTGTTCGGTCGGGTACAGCGAAGTAAACATCGAAGCGTGGCTCGGAAGTGTCCAAGGGGAGGGCGCCCACGTGTTGGCGAAGCGAACGCCGCGCTCGGCCCAAAAGTCCATCATGCCGGTGATGCCGCCGGTGCCGCCGTAGCAGCCGAGGCGATCGGCGCGCAAGGTGTCGATGCTGATCAGGATGACATTGGGATACGCGGGTTTTTTTGCGCACCCCGCATATGTGGCGGCTATTACCAGCAACAACGCGAGCGAAAAAACGATCAATCGAGCACTACGCATGCGGCTCCATTCCGTCGGCTAGTTCCACACCGAAACGGACTTTTATCATACGAAAGATATCCTCCCCGTCCAACAGAACCATATTCCCTTTTTCGTCCAAGTCCAGAACGTAGACGCCGCTGACGCTGCGTATCTGGTCGGCGACCAGTCGCGGCTCCGCTTCGGCAACGCCGTAGACCAAATCTTTGTACGTGCAAGGATTGCGGGCGAAGCTCGTGGGGTAGTTGAGTAGGCGGCGTTTCCGATCGTAAAGGGATTTGGTGGCCGCGGTTTGCGTCGGTCCGAGGCACTTGAGCACGAAGAGCCGGTCCTGCAGGTCGGGGTTCATGATTTTGATGCCGGTATCGATCGCCACGTCGACGTCGGCCAGGCAGGTGTAGATAAGCGTGGATGTCATGTCGATATCTTCGGCCGCAATCGCCGCGTCGATCTTTTCCATGTTGGCGACCAGGTCGGCTTTGTCGCGGTACCATTTGTGGTTGAGCACGTAGTTATTTAGACCCAGCGCGAGGATCACCAATCCCAAGAACAAGCCGGCGAAAACCCGCCGCAACGCATGGCTGCGCGGATCGTACAGGGACACCAGGCAAATCAGCATCCCGATGTTCGGCAAGAAGAAAAAGCGCGGCGTCATATAGCCCATCACCGCTTTGTATTTGAATATCAGAACCAGCGGCATGGCGGTAACCAGCGTGACGAGCACCCCGAAGAAGAATAATTTATTCCGGGAATAGAAATTAGGCCGGGCCATCAGGAAGGCCATCAGAATGATGACGACCGCCAACACGAAGGGATTTTTCACCAACCAAACGTACTCGCCGAAACGCTGCCAGATGAACACGAAATACCCAAGAGTGAACGGCTCTTTGATTTCCCCCACATAGCCGCCGAGGCTTTTGATCAGCGCATAGCGCCAAACCATGAACCCGGCCGCCGCCGTAAAAAAGGGCGTGGACCAGCTTAACAGACGCTTGACCAAGCGACCGTTGAAGCTCGCGGGGGCGCGGTGCAGGAACATGAAACCGGCGGCCAGCACCATCACGATCGGCAGGGTGATCGTGATCTCCTTGCAGAAAAACGCCACCAACGCGAAAAACAACGAAAGGCCGTAATCGCCGCGATGCCGGTACCGCACGTAGCGCAAAAACAGCAGCAACGAGGCGAGGAAAAACATCGTACCGATCAGGTCGAAGCGGTTGGACAACCACTGCACGCCCACGCCGGTTACCGGCCCGATCGCGAACAGCAACGTCGCCAAGCCACTCTGCGTATTCGAACCGGTCAGATTGCGTATCACGGCAAAAAGAAGCACGGCAGAAATCAGCAGATACACAATGTTCATCACGTAGAAACCGGCGGCGTTGCTTCCAAACAGGGCGTAATCCATCGCCCAAAAAATGGTGATCGCCGGGCGGAAAAACGCGCCCATAAACACGTCGGTGACGAAGGGTACAAAGGGGCTTTCCAACTGCCGTATCAGGTGCAAATGCAGGTAATCGTCGAGGAAAAACTCGGCCTTGGGCAGGTCTTTGTAAACGCCCAACACCGCCAACAACACGAAACCCAGCCACGCCGCCACAGGCCAACGCTGAGATGTCTTTTTCGCTGTCGTGGCGCGTATTTGCTGCGTCATTCAAACCCCTGTCAAATGCCGCGAAAGGATACCGGTCGGACTTCGGAGCGTCAAGCGCGGGCGTGGCTTTGTTTGCGAAAAACGACGATGCCCACACGTTCTGCGCCCGAAACAGGAGAGGCGCTCGAAGGAACACGGTTTGTGCCTACGGAACGATAGTGTATGATGGCCATGCGCGATCTACCAACGGAGTAATCCATGAAGGCCAAAAGAGGCGTTACCATGGAAAACGAAGCTCAACGAGGATTTTCATTAATCGAACTGGTGATCGTCGTGGGCGTGCTGGCGATTCTCGTCTCGATCGCCGCGCCGACGGTTTTGCCGAAACGAAAGGCCGGTTACGACACGGTAGCCGCCAATGCGGGCCGTGTCGCTCAAACGGCCATGGAAGTGTACGGCCAAACGGGGCCCGGCTATCCGCACAGTCTTGAAGAACTACTCCGCTACGCGCCGAGCCTCGACGACAACCCCGAAATAACTTTCCGCTTCGGTCGATGCAATGCTTGGGGTTACACCTACACGACGCAGCACGCGCGGTCGGACAACACCTTCGTGTTCAAGGCTGATTACTACGATCCATGAGACTTGTTAGTGAGGCAAGTCGTCGTAACCTACTAAATGTAAATGATTATTTTTACCAATAACACCGGCAAAAGGGCGTTGAACCTCGCCAAGAATTTTGCGATAAGTTAACCAGCGGTTAAATCAACCAGTAAAAATTCTTCAACAAGACTTAAGAAAAAGGATGCGTGAAATGCAATCAACTATGGAAGCGTTGGCGAAATCAGCCACAATTAATGCAGTGCGAATCTTTGAATCCGCCACCCGCAAGGTGCCCGATGCCCTGTTTTTCGCCGCCATGGACCAAATCATGGACTGGGGCGGGATGGAGTTCCCCGAAGGGCGGAAATTCGTTTTACAGAGCCTGCACAACCTGCGCGAACAATGGGATCGCTTCCACCCCAACGTGCGAAAGCGCTTCGTTGAGAATCTCTTCGGGCACATCATGGTGTTGGCGGAACCGAAAAGGCGTTTTCTGCGCCAGTATCTGGGAGTGGAAAAGACGCCGAAGGAAATGGTGATCAGCCCGACCATGCGCTGCAACCTGAAGTGCAAAGGATGTTACTCGGCGCACTACGGCAAAAACGACGTGATCGACACCGCCAAGTTCGACAGCATCCTGCAAGAAGCCAAGGACATCGGTATCCATTTTATCGTCGTCTCGGGCGGCGAACCCTTCATGCGCGACGACCTGCTGGATATGTTCGCCAAGCACTCCGACCAACTTTTCCTGGTCTACACCAACGGCACGATCATCTACCGCGACAAACTGGCCGAACGCCTGGCCGAACTGGGCAACGTGATGCCGTGCCTCAGCGTCGAGGGCTTCTCCAAAGAAACCGATTACCGCCGCGGCAAGGGCGTGTTCGACAAGATCATCGGCGCGATGTGCCAACTGCGCGAGGCGGGCGTGATGTTCGGCTTTTCCGCCACGCCGATGCGGCACAACAATGAAATCCTCGTGTCTGACGAGTTCATCGAGTTCTATCAGAATCTCGGTTGCTTCTTCGGATGGTACTTCTCGTACATGCCGGTCGGCCGCAATCCCGACCTGTCGCTGATGCCCACGCCGGAACAGCGAAAACACCGCCTGTACCGCATTCGGGAAATTCGCGACAAGTACAATATCCTCGCCGCCGACTTCTGGTGCGACGGCCCGCTGGTCGGCGGTTGCATGTCGGCCGGGCGAAATTATTTCCACATCAACGCGCAAGGGGGTATCGAACCCTGCGTCTTCCACCAGTTCTCGGTGGACAATATCATGGACACGCCGCTGCTCGAGGCGCTGAACAGCCCCTACTTCCGCCACATTCGCGGGCAGTTGCACACCATCGACAACCGCTACACGCCGTGCCCGGTGATCGATAATCCCCATTTGCTGCGTGAGGCGGTCGCCATGTTCGGTTCGAAGCCTTCCCAGCATGGCGGCCGGAAGACCATCGAGGACCTCGCCGACGGCCTCGATAAATATTCCAAGGAAATCTACGAGCTCATGCAGCCTATTTGGGACGCTGAGAAGGATCACTTGCTGCGACCCAGCCCCCTTTCGAAACGCAAGTTGTTTAGGATCGGTCAACAAGCGTGGGAATTGACGCCGCTAGCCAAAATGATCGGCGGCAACGGCGCTTGAATCGCGTTGCCTACTTATTCGAGCCGTCCACCGACGTTTCCAGCAGCCCTAATGAAAAATGGAAGATCGAGTTGAAATTCGATCTCTTTGTCACATCTTTTAGGACTCCGCGCGGTGTGGTAGCCTCCGCCGAAGGGGACTACGCGCAGAAAGGACGATGCCGATGATTGCGCACGACGCTTCGATTCGGCTTGAAACAAAGGGCAATCTGGACATGCACGATCTCACCGATCGGGTCGCGGAGGTGGTGCGGGACGCCGGCGTCACGACCGGGTTGGCGACCGTATTCGTGCCCGGGTCCACCGGCGGATTGACGACGATCGAATTCGAGTCCGGTGCCCTTCGAGACCTGGCGGAGGCCGTGGAACGGCTGGTTCCGGAGAACATCGCCTACGCTCACAACGCGCGGTGGGGCGACGGTAACGGGCACAGCCACGTCCGAGCCGCGTTATTGCGACCCGACCTGACTATCCCGATCCAAAAGGGGCGCTTGACGCTGGGGACGTGGCAACAGATTCTATTCATAGATTGTGATAACCGGGCCCGGCGGCGCGAAATCGTCGTGACCGTCGTGGGTCAATAAGCGAGGGGTGCCATTTGGCGCACGACGAAACGACCAACCAGAACGATACTCCCGCCATCTTCTTCCCCGACGCCGAGGCCATTCGGCAGTTGGTGGGGCAGGGCGATGAGAATCTACGCGCGGTGGAAAACGCCCTGGGCGTTAAGCTCTCGGTGCGCGGCGATCGCATCTTCGTGCGCGGGCCGCGCGAGCATTTTCCGCTGATCAAGCAATTGTTCGAGGAACTCTACGGGCTGGTCTCCGAGGGCTTTCCCGTGTACGCGACCGACGTCGAGCACGCCTTGGACATCTTGCGTTCCGGGCAGGGCGTCAAGCTGCGCGATGTCTTCCTGGATACCGTCTTCATTTCGCAAAAGAAGCGAACCATCACGCCCAAGTCGATTCACCAAAAGCAGTACATCGACGCGATCCGCGCCCACGATATTGTGTTCGGCATCGGCCCCGCCGGTACCGGCAAGACGTACCTGGCCATGGCGATGGCGGTCAGCCATCTGGTCAAGGGCGAGGTGGACCGCATCATTCTCGTACGGCCCGCCGTGGAAGCCGGCGAGAAACTCGGCTTTCTGCCCGGCGACATCGTGGAGAAGGTCAATCCGTACTTGCGGCCCCTGTACGACGCCTTGAACGAGATGATGCCTTTCGAGAAGGTGCAGAGTCTGATCGAACGGCAAACCATTGAGGTCGCGCCGCTGGCGTTCATGCGCGGGCGGACGCTCAACGACAGCTTCGTGGTTCTCGACGAAGCCCAGAATTGCACGCCCGAACAAATGAAAATGTTCCTGACCCGCCTGGGCTTCCAGTCCAAGGCCGTGATCACCGGCGACGACACGCAGATCGATCTGCCTCCCGGGCAGGAATCCGGACTAGTGGTTATCCAAGACATTTTGGCCGGGATGGACGGCGTGATCTTCGTGCGATTCGACGACACCGACGTCGTGCGGCACCGCTTGGTGCAACAAATCATCCTTGCCTACGATCGCTACGAGCGGGAAAAACGAGAGCGAAAAGCGGAGAACGGATCGGCCAATGGCGGAAAGTAAGTTCCACATGCGACCGGTGGAGTGGATCTACGAGCTGACGCGTCGCGTTGGGCGCACGCGCGTGATCCGCGTACTGTTCTCCCATCCGGCCGTGCTGGCGCTGCTGGTGGCCGGTTTCCTCGCGCTGCTCATCACGCCGCGCCTGAGTATCTCGTTGAATCGATACCAGATCGGGCAACCCGCCGAGCATCCTATTAAGGCCGACCGCGATTTCGACGTGGAAGATGCCGAAAATACGGAGCGCCGGCGACGCGAAGCCGCCGCGGCGATCCAGCCCATCTTCGACCATGATGCGAACGCCGCGAATCGCAAGGAGAAGCGAGTCATCCAGGCGTTTGCCGAGATGCGGGCGTTCTACGGTTGGGCCGATAACGGCAAGCCCGTCGCCGAGGGCAAAGTCGCCAGCGCCAGTCTCGCCAACGAAGCGGCGATCCAAGAGCAACGGAAGATGTTCGGCCAAACGCTTGGCATCGCGCTCGATCCAAAGGTGTTCGACTACCTCGATAAAACCCAATATTCCAGCGAAATTGAAACCCACATCCGCAATCTGCTGAAATACGCGCTCACCCGGCTGGTGGTTCACGACAAAGCAATTCTGGAAGACCAAGTCCACGTACAGGCCAGCGAGAAGGCTATCACCCTGCGGGAACTGGCCGGCAAGCGCGAACGGGCCTACGGGAATTTCGCGCAGATTCTGGACCTGGCCACGCTGAAAAAACAGGTTGAGCAACGCGCCAGGAATCAAATCGACGGCGCGCGACGGCGGGAAGCCGCACTGACAATGGCGATTGCCATGCTCGAACCGACCTTGGATTTCAATCGCGCGGCGACCGAAGAACGTCGGGCCGAGGCGCGCGAAAAAGTCGGGCCGAGTATCATCCATTTCAAGCGCAACCAACTCATCGTCGCCGAAGGGCAGCCGATCGCCGAAGAACATATGCGCGTGCTCAAAGTGATGCAGGAGGGCTCGAATATCTTCGAGTTTCTCGCCTCACTCGCCGCGTTGACGATTGTTTTTCTCGCGCTGTTGATGACCCTGTTCAATTTCGCCCAGAACAATATTCGTAAATTCCGCATTTCGATGCGCGATTACGGATTCATGATCACCACCGGTGCACTGGCCGGTGTGATGATCTGGCTGGGGCGCAGCATCGCCGGACCGTTGGCCGATCAATACTGGTGGCTGAGCGAAGAAGCGGTTCTTTTCATGTTTCCCATCGCCGGTGTCTGCATGCTCGTGCGCTTCCTGCTCTACAGCGAAGCGGCGCTCGTGTGGCTGGCGTTTGTAGCCCTGGTTGCGGGTTTCTCCACCGACGGCAGTGTCGGTTACGCCGCCTTTGTGATGGCGGGTTCCATCGTCGGCGCCCACAGCGTGGGCCGGGCCGACAACAGCCGGCGGGTCGTGGGCGCCAGCTTGAATGTTGCGCTGATCAACGTGGCGATGGCGGCGGCTTTGCTCGTGTTCAGGGAACCGAGCGAGGTCTTGTCCGTCTCGGCGATGTCGACGATCGGCGGGGCGTTCTTCGGCGGCCTGGTAAGCGGCTCGTTCCTGTTGGCGGCGTTGCATCCCTTTGAGTCGGTGTTCGGCTTTAAAAGCAACATTCGGCTGATGGAACTGGCGAATCTCAACCATCCGCTGCTCGGCCGTCTCTTGGTCGAATCGCCGGGCACGTATCACCATTGCCTGATGGTTTCCGCTCTGGCCGAGAAGGGCGCCGAGGCCATTGACGCCAATCCGCTGCTGGCCAAGGTGGCCGGCCTCTACCACGACATCGGCAAGATCAACAAACCCCGCTACTTCATCGAAAACCAGATCACCGACGAAAACCCCCACGACGACTTGCCGCCCACGATGTCGGCGCTGATCCTGATCAACCACGTCCGCGAAGGGCTGGACCTGGCCAAACGGTACAAGCTCGGCCGCCTCGTGGAGCAGGTCATCTCCGAGCACCACGGGCGCTCTCGCATCAACTATTTCTACAACCGCGCCAAGCAGCAGGAAGTTAACGGCCGCGATCGGGTCAACGAGGAAGACTTCCGCTACCGCGGCCCGCGTCCGCAATCGAAGGAGTCGGCTCTGGTGATGCTGGCCGATGTCGTCGAGGCCGCCACGCGATCGCTGAAGAATCCGACGCCGACGCGCCTGGAGCAGATGGTCAACGAACTGGTCAGCGACGTGCACAACGACGGCCAATTAGACGAATGCGAGATGACCCTGCGCGACCTGCACCGGGTGGCGCTGCAATTCACGACGATTTTGACCGGACGGTACCATGGACGAATCGCCTATCCCGAAAAAGAACACCCGCGACGCGGGAAGGTCGTCAATATCCCTTCTGTCGCAAGCGGCGCCGGCGAAGAGCCTGAAGCTTAGCGCTTTGGTCGACCTGACCGCCGCGGCATGCGCGCGCCTCGGGCGGGAAGGGCAGGCGGTCGAGATCACTTTGGTCGACGACGAGGAGAGCCGGCGGATCAATCGCGATTTTCTCGGGCGCGACCGGCCGACGAACGTGATTTCGTTTCTTTCGGACGAACCGGACGAATTGGGCCAGTTGGTCGTCAACGTCGACGAGGCCGAACGCCGCCAAACCGAAACGGGATATGGACTTTCGTACTTAATCGGGTACTATATTCTACACGGCCTGTTGCATCTGGCCGGATACGATCACGAGCGCGTTGATGCGACGCAAGCAGCGGTTATGACGGCCAAGGAAGAGGAGCTTCGCGGCTTGCTGGATCCGCTCACGCAGGATGAGGATGGGTAATGACCGAGAATGATGACGTTCCCCGAAGTCCGTTTCAACGCTTTATCTCTTTTCTAAAAGGTGAGACCGACCACGACCGTTTTACCGAAGAGGCCATAGAGGACCTCGAACAAAACGGGCACATCGATCACGACGAAAGCGAAATGATGCAGGGCATCCTGTATCTGGACAAAACTACCGCCCGCGAAGTGATGGTCCCCCGAACCGAAATGGTCTGTGTCGACCGCGAAAACACCATCGACGAAATTGTTGAACGGGCTCTCACCAGCGGTCACAGCCGCCTACCGGTGATCAGCGGCGATGTGGACAACGTCGTGGGCTTTATCCACGCCAAGGATTTGTTCCGCTATTGGGGTAAGCCCGAAGGATTCCGCCTCGAGGAAATCTTGCGCCGTTCCTATACCGTGCCCGAGTCGATCAAACTCGACGACCTCCTGCAGGAATTTCAAGCGCGCCGCGAGCAGATCGCGTTGGTCATCGACGAGTTCGGCGGCACCAGTGGGTTGGTGTCGATCGAGGACATTCTGGAGGAAATCGTCGGGGAGATTCAGGACGAATACGACACGGAAGACCCCAAAGCGATATTCGCCGACGAGAACACGCTTGTGGTGCCCGGCCGCTTCGAAATGGACAACCTCGTCGAGCACTTCGGCCTGGAGGAAGAACCCGAGGGCGAGTTCAACACCGTCGGCGGCTGGATCTTCCACCGGCTCGGCCGTGTGCCGGTTACCAACGACGCGTTCGACATCGACGGCTTTCATATCACCATCGAAGTCGCCTCGGAACGGCACATTCGCCGCGCCCGCATTGAACGGATCGCGCCCGTCGACGACGAGGACTAACCCCGCAAATACGCGGTCACCCTGGACAACGCTCCGCGTCCGCCGCACAATGATGCCGCGTTACGGCGCGACGTAGCCGTGCGTTGGAAACCGTTGATTTGCGTCTGATGCGGAGCGCGTTTATGGGCGAAACAACTCGTTGGATGATGGCATCGCGCCGGGCCCAGGGACCTATCGGCTGATGTCGAGACTTGTCCTGGGTTTCAACGCTCACATTCACGACACCGCCGCAGCGATTCTGGTTGACGGCCGCCTCGCGGCGTTCGCGGAAGAAGAACGCTTCCGGCGGCAAAAACACACCACCGCCTTCCCCGAACATGCTATCGCCTGGTGTCTGCGCGAGGTCGGCGCGACGATTAACGATCTGACCGGCGTCGGCTTTTACTGGAAACCCTGGCTCGGCCTCGGCCGTCGCATCGGGCAGACGCTGGCCGGCCTGCCGGGGACGCTGCGTAACGTGCGCCGTATGCAGGCGGGCAACTTGGGGCGGATGTTCACCGTCCGGCGCGACTTCGAGCGGCGATACGGATACCGGGGCATGTTCGCGCACGTCAATCACTACCTTGCTCACGCCTACCACGCGGCTTTCGAAAGCGGTTTCGACCGCTCGCTCGTACTCATCGCCGACGGCAACGGTGAAATTGCCACGACGCTGGCCGCCTTGCACGAGGGCGAGACGATCACGCCGCTGCGCTGGACGTACTATCCGCATAGCCTCGGCCTTTTGTGGTGTACCGCCACCGAGTTTCTCGGCTACCGGCAAAACAGCGACGAGGGCAAGGTCATGGGCCTGGCCCCCTACGGTGACGACGCCTTGGTGCCCGCCATGCGGCAAGTCGTGCGGCACCAACGCGGTCGCGTCAGGCTGGATATGGGTTTCTTCGATTACCACCTGGCGCGAGAGCGCTGGTTCTCCGACCGGTGGGTGCGCGTCTTCGGCCCGCCGCGCGCGGCCGATGAACCGCTGAACGACCGCCACCGCGCCGTAGCCCGCGCCGTGCAGGAAGTCACCGAGGAAATCCTGCTTGAGATGCTCGACGAACTTCTCGGGGCGCGGCGCCTGCGACACCTGGCCATGGCGGGCGGCGTGGCGCTCAACTGCGTCGCCAACGGCCGCATCGCCGCTTCCGGTCTCGTCGACGACCTCTACATTCCTCCCGCCGCTTACGACGCCGGGGCCGCCGTCGGCGCGGCCATGTGGCTGGACCGCGAATTGCTCGGAGCCCGCGGGGGCGACGTGCGCCCCGGTCCGTTTACCGGGCCGGGGTTCGACGACGCGGCGTACGAGCGAGCCCTATGCGAAGCCGGATTGTCGTATCGCCGCGTGGCGAATATCGAGACCGTTGCGGCCCAGCGCTTGGCGGCGGGGAAGATCGTCGGTTGGTTCCAGGGGCGGATGGAGAGCGGCCCTCGCGCTTTGGGTCATCGCAGTATTTTGGCCGACCCCCGCGACCCGTCGATGAAGGATCATCTTAACAGCCGCGTCAAACACCGCGAGCCGTATCGCCCCTTCGGGCCCAGTGTGTTGGCCGAGCGAGCTGCCGAGATTTTCGAAACCGACGGACGGCTTTCGCCCTTCATGTTGACGGCGGTCATGGTACAGCCGACCTGGCGCGAGCGAATTCCGGCCGTGGTCCATGTGGACGGCAGCAGCCGCCTCCAAACCGTCGACGCCGGCGCCCAACCGCGATATCATCGCCTCATTGCTGAATTCGATCGGCTCACGGGCGTACCGGTTTTACTCAACACGAGTTTCAACGTCATGGGCGAGCCGATTGTCTGCACGCCGCGGGACGCTATCGCCTGTTTTCGCGGCACAGGAATCGATGTGTTGGTGCTGGGTGATTTTCTCGTCGACAAGGAGGCAAAGTGAACCGCGCCCGCAAGCTGTTGTTCGCGTGCCTGCCGCTTCTGTTGCTCGTGCTGTTTGCCGAGATCGTCTTGCGCGTTCTGGGCTATCGCTACGACTCGTACTTTCAGCAGGCGTTTTGGTGGACCCGCTTGTCGGCCCAGCCGATTTACCAACGCGATCCACATCTGTTTTGGCGGCTGCGACCGCATGCGAATTCCGATCTCAATCCGGAAGTGCGCGACACGCAAAGCATCAACAGCCGCGGTTTCCGCGATGATGAATTCGACAAGAAAAAGCCTGCCGGAGAATTGCGCATCATCACCTTGGGCGATTCATGCACCTTCGGCGACGGCGTGGCGAACTGGGAGTCGTACGCCAATGTCCTTGAGGAACTGATCGCCAAGGCCGACCCGAGCCGACCTGTGCAGGTGATCAACGCGGGCGTGCCCGGCTATACGTCGTACCAAGTGCGCCGCTATCTGACTGGCGAGTTGCTCGCCTACGAGCCGGACGCCGTAATCGTCTACGTCGGTTTCAACGACAACGTGCCGGCCACCAACGGTGTGACCGACGCCCAACGAAGCGTCGTCGACGGCACCGCGTATGCTTTTCAGGAGGTGCTGGGCAAGCTGCGAACGTATCAGCTATCCAAGTATTTCCTGCTACGCATCAAAAACAGCCTGTTGCCGGACGTGCACCCCGAAGCAAGCAACCCGGACGGCGTTCAACATCACATATTCCGCGTGCCGGAAGACGAATTCATGGAGAATTTAAGAGCGATCAAAGCATTGGGCGAGCGCGAGGGATTCCGCACCATCGTCGTGACCCTGCCGCACAAATTCGACGCCGAACCGGAAAGGAATAGGCTCATTCGACGCGCTGTCGAAGCCGGCGATATTCCGGTCGTCGACCTCTTTCCGATCATGAAGGTACACCAAGAGGGGGGCGAGTCGCTCTACGGCTCGGACGGGGGACATCCCAATACGCTGGGCCATCGGCGTATCGCCGAAGCGCTCTTGGACAAACTCGTGGCGATGGCGGTGGTTAGAAGCAATCCTTGAAGCGAATGTAGAAACTGGAATTCAAGGTCTCCGGGCTAGGTTCAGCGCACACGTCGGTGACGCCGATCGAGAATTCATGAAGATCGCAGGTCAGCGATTCCAGTTTCTGAGCCGGAATCTCATAGCCGTAGCCTTGCGCCAGCCCGAGATCGAGATCTTCCTTGATGAAGCGCCAGAACGACTTGCCCCGGCACGATTGTTTTTCGGTTAGCTGGATGCGTTCCACCGGCGCGAAGTTGTCGGCATCGAGCGACCAGAAAATGCGGCCGTCGTCGAGGTTGCAATCCTGGTCGCCAATCTCAAACCACACGACGATGCGGTCGAACTTGGAAACGAAGACCGTGCTATCGGGATTCGGCGGCTCTTCGATCATCCAACCTTCGTTGTCGTCGTGGTGATCCACGACCATTACGAGATTGCGGATCTGGGGCGCACGGTTGCCTTCACATTCCGCGACTTCTTCCACGATCACCGGTTCGGTGCATGCTCCAGCCGTCAATACGACGACCGCCAGGACCGCCAGCCACACAAAGCGAAATTTTCCCGTCATGATTGCATCCACGTTTTACGCTGAACGAAAAGTTAATTAAGTATCGGTTATCGACGCGCTTGCCGTCAATCCGCTTTCTCCGCTTCGGGAACCTGCACCAATTCAAAGAGTTGATCGACGCGGGATACCACCGCCACGAACGCGACCCGATCGGCGGCGACCAGTTTGATCTCTTCCTTGCCGTGTAACTCGTAAACAGAAGCCGGCTGCGGATCGTCGCCCTCTTGCGGTTTGAACACGCGGTACAACAGCGCCGGTCCCCGCGTCTTGCCCGTAGCGCCGACCGTGGCGAAGGCGTTGCCGCTGCCGATGATCGCGCCGTCGCTCGTCCCCTCGCCCAGGGTATCCAAGTGGCAAAACCACGCCGTGTATCCGCTGTCGAGATAGCGCGCTTCGACGCAACGGCCCAGATTCGCCATATCCCAGTTGCGTCGTATCACCCGTGCCGGGTAGGGCATGCTGACCTGTGTTCCGGTCGGCACGGAAAACCGCATTCCCTTCGTGCCTAAGTTGGCGATGCCCGCCTCGGCCAGGGCGGTGGCGCCCAGCGGCGGCCGCTTCAATTGTTGCGCGATATTGACGCCCTCCGGGTCGAAATACGGCGACGGCGTGCCCTTGGCCTGCGGGAAGTAAATGAAACGCAGTTCTTTCTCGAGGCGTTTACTCCGGTACCAGAATCCGTAAATCGGCGCCCGCTCGGTCTTGGCGTCGGGATTGAAAACGATCTTCGCCTGGTCGCCACTTCGTAAATCGCGACGCGGGTTCAAACGCCACCGCATGGCGTCGGCCAATCGGCGCGCCAGCGTCCCGGCCGTGTCTTGGTATTGATCGGGCAGGGCTCTCTTGATCGAGGCCGTCAACGAACCCTCGATGCGAAACGCCAAAACGTGCAGCTTGTCGTGCTGCACATAGGAGGGCGGTCCCAAGGGCGTGGGCTCCGGCGTCGGTTCCGGCGTCGCAACCGGCGTAGGGGCGGCGTCTTCGACCGGGGTGTCGGCGATGGGCGTGAGGGCGGGCGGCGTGTCGTCGTCCTCGTTATCGGAGAACAGAAAATAGGCGCTCAGCACGACCAGACCCAACGCCAGCGCGATGATGATAATGCTTCGTGTGAAATGGTCCGGTCGGCCGGACGACGGGCGGTAATCGTCGAAATCAGCCATGAGATTCTCCGCTGGGCGTTAGTCGAATGCGCAGCAACCGGCAACCGTGGGCCGCGACGCGACCGAGGCTTACCAAGCCGTCCTGATGCAACACGGGGTGACCGTGCCAGACTTCCATCAGTTCCTCGACGCGCGCCAGCTCGACCAGGTCGAGGAAATCTTTGAGGTCGACCACCAAATTCGTGTCTTGGTTCCCGTAGTTGATCACCAGCAGCAGGTAGCCGTCTTCGGTAGCCGCCAGCATGCGCGTGGGGAACTCGCCGCTCTCGGCGTCTAACACCCGCATCGTTTCGCAGCGCTGCGCCAACGCCGTCTTTACCAGTCCCAGGCGGTTGACCGCGTATTCGGTCATGTCGTCGCTAAGCAAGAACATGCCGCCGGAAATCGTCGCGAGCGAGGCGAAGGTGCGGATCTCAGGCAGCGTGAGTTTGTTCTTTTTGTCGCGCGCCAGCAGGCAGTCGGGATCGTTAAGCCACCACCGCCGATGCAGAAAATGCCGGTGGATCGTGTTGCGCACCGCGTGCACCGTCGAAAGGCAATGGTGATCGCGCAGTAGCGGGCGCATCGGGTTGGACCAACGCGGCGTGACGTCGGGACCGATCCGCATGATGTCGACGATCCCCGCCGCCGGGCCGAGCGGGCAGCCACAACCCAGCAGCGTGGCGTCTTCGCCGATGCCGCGGCGAATTGCTTCCAGACCGAGCCGCAACGCGGCGGCGCGGCTGCGCGTGTCGTCGTGGCGAACGCCGGGTAAGGCGGTGGAATAGAGAAAGTCGATCTTGAAAAAGCTCCAGCCCATCCGGCGCAAGGCGGCGAAGGTTTCGGTCAGCCAGGCCTGCACCTCGGGGTGCGAGGCGTCGAGGGCCCACAAGCCGCGCCACAGGTTCCACAGCGGGTTGTAGACGCCGCGAATCGGTTTGCCCTTGTCGTTGCGCAACAGCCAGTCGGGATGCTCGGTGGCCAGGCGGCTTTTCGGGTCCACCAGGAAGGGCGCCGTCCAAATTCCGGGCGTGAAACCGGCTTCGGCGATGCGGGCCGCGAGCGGGGCGAGCCCGTCGGGAAACTTGTCGTTGGTTTCCAGCCAATCGCCGATGGCCCGCTCGTAGCCGTCGTCGAGTTGGAACACATCCATCGGGATTTGATCGCGCAACTGCACGAGCTGATCCAGGTTCGCCAGCAGCGCGTCCTGCGTCACCTTCGTGTAGTAGTGGTACCAACTGCACCAACCGATCGGCGAGCGCTTCGGTACCCGCGCGTTCATCGCCCGGCCGCTTTGGCGCGCCCAAGCGTCGAGCAGGTTCTCCTCCCGCGTGCCGATGCGCAGCCACAACGGGTCGGCCTCGAGCGTCTCGCCGTTGTCGACGCGCACGCCGTCGAACGAGGCGCGGGCGGCGAATCGACGTACCTCGCCTTTCTTCGAATCGATGCTCACCCGCACGTCGCCGAACGCGTCGCGACAGGTGAGGAAACCGGCGACGATCGATTGGCCGCTGCTCGTGTTGACCAACGCCATGACCTGTTCGCTGGTGAACTCGCCTCGCTTGCCCGGACTCGGATTGGCGACGTTTTCCTCCATCTCCGACAGGAAGTTGAAGCGCGGCCGTCGATCGCGTTCGGACGCGCGGTAGGTGCGCGTGGCCGACCAGCTTTGCCAGCCGTTTCGCAAGATGCTCCACTCGGCGGGCGAATGACCGATCTGGACCGCGCCGCCCCAATCGCTGCGCACCAGCAGCGGCTCGATGGACAGGACGAACACCGGCGCGGGCATGTTGCTGAACAGTCGGGCGTAGATCAGCAGTGGCGAGTCGGCCAGGCTCGGATCCTGGAATTGGTATTCCACTTCCAACGTGAGCTGACCACGTCGCCGGCGATGGCTCCAGTGGTACGAAGCCAGGATGCGGTCTTCTTCCTGGACGATTTCGTCGGGCGTGGGACGCGTCAGGTAATATTCGTCAGCCCCGAAGCGGAAGCGGCAGGCGGCGGTCAGCGAAACCAGATGAACAAACGACAGCCGCGGCGCGCTGATCTTGCGAACGCCGTCGTTCTCGCTGGCGATGAGTTCCATTTTTGGGGTGCGCAGTTCCAAAGCAGCCTCCGGGATGACCTCTTGTAAACTCCACCTTAGCTCCATGTCAAGAATTGCGCCGTCAATAATTGTCGAATATATTTGAACAATCCAAACAGAACACGGAAAGGGGCAGGATGCCGAAGTTCAAAGCCGGGGCCGCGCAGATCGACATCACGCCGCGCGAGTTGGGTCTGCGGATGGGAGGCCACGCCGTCAACCGGCGTTCCGTGGGGGTACACGACCCCCTGTTCGGCCATGCGTTGGCGATGCAATGCGGGAACGGCCCGCCCTTCGTGATCGTCAGCCTCGACCTCATCGGCTTGATGCACGGCTTCGTGGAGGAGATCCGCTGCCGCGTGCCGCGCGTCGATCCCGACCGCCTTTGGATTTGCACGACCCACAGCCACGACAGCCCCGACACCATCGGCTTCTGGGGGCCGATGGTCGCCGAGGTTCCGCTCGGCAGCGGCCTGAACATGAAGTACATGGAATTCCTCTTCCAGCGCGCAGTGGAACTCATCAATTCAGCGTTGGACGACCTGCGCCCGGCCCGGCTGCGTGCCGCGAGCGTGCAGGCCCCGCGGCAAGGCTGGACGCGCAACGTCCGGCAGGAAAGCCTCAAAGACGACACCATCGAAATCCTGCAAGTCACCGGCGTTGACCGCAGCGTCATTGCCACGATGTACCACTACGCCTGCCACCCGGAATTCATGGGCCACAGCCACCGCCGGCTCAGTGCCGGATGGCCCGGCTTCACCAACCGGCTGCTGCGCGACCGCTACGGCGGTGTGGCGTTCCTGCTGCAAAATGCGTTGGGCGGCATGGTGACCGGCGCGGTCTCGCGCGACGACGGCGCTTTCGACCCGCAGCAAGGGCAACCCTTTACGCCGCGTCTCGGGCGTTGGGTCGGGGAGGCAATCGCCGGCGCGCTGGCCGACGCAAAACCGGTAAGGGTCGACGCCATTCGCGTCGCC
Source organism: Candidatus Lernaella stagnicola (assembly GCA_030765525.1). Lineage (NCBI taxonomy): Bacteria > Candidatus Lernaellota > Candidatus Lernaellaia > Candidatus Lernaellales > Candidatus Lernaellaceae > Candidatus Lernaella > Candidatus Lernaella stagnicola. The sequence continues at coordinate 96,636 of JAVCCK010000003.1, read as the reverse complement.
CGCCGCGTCTTTGATGCCGAGGTCGCCAATTGGCGCTTTCAACTGGCCGGGCGCATGGGCGTTTTCCCGCGTTGGATGTTGGACCGCAAGCGCAATACCGTGCGTACTGAAATCGCCCTGGCGCGCTTGGGAGGCCTCGCGCTGGTCACCCTGCCGGGCGAGGCGCTGCCGGAGGTCGGTTTCGCCTTCAAGGAAAAACTTCGCGCCCACCATCCATGGACGATCAGCCTGGGCAACGACGAGTTGGGTTATCTGCTCTCCACGTCCGCATGGAACGACCCCCGTTACGAATATGAACGCTCGATGTCGATCGGGCCGGATATCGTGCCGGAGCTCGAGCGGCACTTCGACGCGCTGGCGCAGGAAGTTGGGTAGCGACATGCGGCAGTCATGGAAAGTGTATCTTCCCTTTGCGATTACGGGCTTGCTGCTGGGCCTGCTGCTGTTTCTATACGGCGATCGACGACTACTCGCGGCCTTCACCGGCATTCGGCTCGCTCCGCTGGCGCTGGGCGTCTTCTTCACCTTGCTTACGTTGCTGATCGGCGGCACCGACCGCTGGCGGCGCATCGTGCGCATGAGCGGCACGGACCTTTCGTGGAACGACGCCTGGCGAATGCGGTTGGGCGGTGCGCCGCTGAAGATGGTCACGCCGCTGCGGGTCAGCGAATTGCTGCGCGCGCCGTACCTCGTGCAGCGCTACGGCATTCCGACGGCGACGGCGCTGGGCGTCGTGGCGTTCGAAAAGGCGGTGATCGTCCTGGGCGTGGCCCCCGCGTTGGCGGTGCGCGTGGCCGTTTACGGCGAAGTCGCCTCGCTCTACGTGTTCGTACTGACCGCCGTGATCGTTACCTTGTTTGCCACGAGCGACGGCCGGCAAATTGTGCTGCGTTCAACCCGGCAACTCGCCCCGGCGCAACTACCGCGCGTCGAGCAACTGCTTACGGCCTTTTCGGCAGCGGGATTCGGCGGCACGCTCAAGTGGGTCGGATATTCCACCGTGCTGACCGTTACCGAGGCGGCGGCCTTGGCGTTTTGTCTGCAGGCTGTCGGCGTGGAATTGCCGGTCATCGAGTGGCTTACGGTGCTGCCCGCCGTTTTGCTGGTGGCGATGGTTTCGTTCACCGTGGGCGGCCTCGGGGCGCGGGAAGCGGCGCTGGTGTTGCTGTTTCCGGCGCTCGACCCTCATTCGCTGATGGCCGGCGCGATGGTCTTTTTCGTGGTCGCAAAAGTGGGCGTGTCGGCACTGGGCCTGTTCTGGCTGCCTTCGTACTTGCGCGGGATGGCGAAAACCGACTAGAGGCGACGCAGCGCGAAGTCCCCGATATCCGAGTACAGCTTGAAGACCTTGCCTAAAATCGGCTTGCCGGTGCGGCGGCGGTATCGCTGCGTGAAATTGACGAGCGCGTGGAAGATGTGCAGCCCGTAGTAAATGGGCGACGTTTTAATGCGCCGCGTATAGCGGCTTAAAAACGCGTTGTCGAAGCGGCCGACCGCGAGGGCTTCGCACACCGTACGGGCCGCCATCTGGGCGCTGAGCATGCCGATATAAATGCCGCCGCCGGTCAGCGGATTGACGAAACCCGCCGCGTCGCCCACCACGAGTATGCCCGCGCCGTGAAATCGCTCGGCCACGTGGGAGGGAATCAGGCCGGCGGTCTTGCGCACCGGCTTCAGGCCTTTGAGATCGGGGCGACTGTCGATGAAACCTTGAAGCCACTGGCGGGCGTTGCGGCCGATGTGCCGCGCCGGGCCGCCGAAGCCCACGTTGAGCGTATCGGTGGTCGGAAACACCCAGTAATAGCCGTGCGAGAGCTTGCGTTCGTCGAAGATGAACTCGAAGGCGTCGTAAGGATTATCGGGATAGGAAAGTTCCCAAGCCAGTGCGACGATGGGATCGCGCGTGGCGTCAACGCCCACGCCGCATTGGGTGCGCGCCAAGGTACGCACGCCGTCGGCGAAGATAACAACGTGCGCCGTGGCTTCCCAATTCGTCTTCGTTTCGCGGTCGAGAATCGTCAGCACTTTGTGGAAGGGGTCGTAGGCGACGGCGTTTTGGCGCACGCGCAATTCGGCGCCCGCTTGCACGGCGCGGTCGGCCAGGAAGCGATCGAACTCGGTGCGCTTGATGCTCATGTAAATCGGCGAGGGCGCTTGGTATGTTTTTTCCCGAAATCCCAAATCGAGCCGCACCGCGTTGATCTTTTTGTGGATGAGCGAATCGGGTAGGTCGAACTTAGGCTGCAGAAACTGGCCCAGGCCGCCGCCGCAGGAGTTATTTTCGCCGGGGTAGGCGTCGCGCTCCAGCAGCAGCACGCGGTACCCGGCTTTCGCCGTTTCGAAAGCGGCGGTGCTGCCGGTCGGACCGGCGCCGACCACGATGACGTCGTATTGCGAAATACTCATAGTAGTCTCCCTAACGCAGCGCCAACCATTTGCTCGCGGCCAGCGCTAGGCCGGCCAGTACGAACAAGGTCCGATAAACGACTTGGTACGTGCGATCGTATCCCTTCCACTCGCCGCGCGTGGCCCGCACGTGAAGCGCCAAGTGCGGCACATAGATAAGCAAATATGGCCCCGCATAACGCCACGGAATGACGTCGTGCCAGGCCAGAATCAGCAGATAGAAAAAAGCCAACGTGAACACCGCAAACGCAATCGAGAACATGCGCCGCGGGCCGTACACAACCGCGTTGGTCTGCAAGCCCGCGACTTGGTCCGGCTCGTAATCCTTGACTTCGTGATTCAGGTGACCGGCTGAAAACACCAGCGAAAAGTACGCACCGATCAACACGCCCTCGGCGTCGATGGGGCGCGCGGCGGCGTAGCCGAGCAGAAACTGGAGCACGCCGCCCACGAAGTGTACCAGCGTGCCGAAAATTGGGCGGCTCTTGGCGTAGATGCGCGGGTGGGAATAGAAGGTCCAGTTGGCCACGATCAACAGCCACGGCAGCAGGCAGTTCGGGAACCAAAAATAATACAGCAGCCCGGAAAGGAACGCGCCGCCCAGCGACAACATCACGAGTTCGCGCGGCGAGACTTCGCCGGTGACCGCCGGGTTCATGTTGAGGCGGGCGTTGATGCGGTCGTGTTCCAGCCCGCCGAAGGAATTGAGGCAATACACGTACATGACCAGCGGATAGGTCGCGATGAAAAACTTGACGATCAACAACCCGATCCCGGACCAGGCCTGCAAGGCGATGAAGGTGCCGATCAGCGGGAAGCCGATCATCAGGCACGACTCAATCGGCCGTGTGGCTTGCAGGTATTGCCAGAGTTTTCTCATCATCGCGAGTCGGGGAAGTTATCCGGTAACGACAAGATCGGGTACTCCTCGAGCTTGATCGCCTCGGGCGTACCGCCGGTGGTCCACGAAACAACGTAGGCCGGCATGTCGGGGTGGTGCTTTTTCAGAAACGCGACGTTCCGCTCTTTGCCGTAGTTCACATAGTACAAACGTTCGTCGCCGAGCCGGCGATCCGTGAACGGCCGCCCGACGGCCCAGCTATCCTGGAAGTTTTCGTCCGTTGTATTCTTCAAATAGTAGTTCGTGAAGATGACGGCCTTCTCGGGCACACCGTATTGCGTCAGCGTGCGCTCTAATTCCCCGACGTTATCCGAAACCGTCGCCAGGGCGCGCGCGTTGAATTGGTGGAAGGTGAAAAACGCGGTCAGGCACGAGAACACGACGAAGAGCGTCACACGGCGCTGAGCCGCGTGTCGCGGCATCCAGGACAGCAGCAAGCGGGGCGCCGCGGCGATACCGCGCACCGAAAGCAAGATCAATATCGGCGCAAGTTCGCAGTAAAGCACCGGCCCGGTATCCGAAACTCCCGGCCAGAAGTAGAAGAAATAGACCAGGAAGGAAAGCGCGAAGGCAGCAAAGCCGAGGTGTTCCACGACCCGCTTGTCGCGGCGCAAAGCCCAGGCCACCACGAAAATCAGGCCGAGCGGCCAGCCGAACAGCCACCAATTGAGCCGCAGCAGGTTGTTGACCGCCGACCAGAACCCTTGCTCCGGCGTATGCACCATGTGCCACGCGCCCTTGCCGAAACCGAAGGGGTGCTTGAAGGGCGTTTTCCCTTCGCCCCATGCCGCGTGGTAATTGGTCTTCAGTATCTCGCCGTTGATTTGGTAGTTGAAATAGAAAGTGATCGCCAGCGCCGCGCCGACCAGAACCGCGAGAATGACAATTTTCAACCAATGCCGCCGGGCGTGCCGGAACAACGCGAACGCCAACGCGATACCCGCGGGGCCGCCCACCATAAGGGCGGTGGTCGAACGGGTTTGGAAGGCCAGCAGAAACGTTAGACCCGCGCCGACCGCCGGCCACCAGGCGTCTTCCTTCCACGTTCGATAGGCGAAATAGAAGAACCAGATCAAGAAGCACATGGTCGAGGTGTGACTCAGCAGGGTGGCCGAGGTGGCCAGGAACATGGGGCTGATCGTCAGCAACGCCGTGGCCGCCAGGCCGGTTTTCGGGCCGTAGATCTTCGCGCCCAATAAATACATGCCCAACACCGAAAGCATCGCAAAGAGGATCGGCATCAGGTGCCGGTAGTGCAGGTAGTAACCCGGCAGCAGCGCGAGGCTGTGGCCGACCGGGTATTGGCCGAAAATTTTGCCGTTGTTGACCATGAAGATGTTGTCTTCGAATATCCGCTCGCGCAGCGGTTCCTCGTCGGGCAGGCTCGGCAGCGTCAGTTGCCCGCTACTGAGAATGCGCGTCTGAAACCAGTAGACGCGTTCGTCGTCGGTGATCGGCCTGTTCTTGGTAACCCATTGCACCGTGCCGAAAACGAGAAACCCGGTCAGCGCGATCATCAGGCCAACGTAGAGACGCCGACGCTGTATTGGTTTCAGCCATGCGGAGACGCGCGCCAGCGGTTCGCGGAAGACGTCTTCCAAACCGATGACCAGGAAAAGCACGAAAGGAAACATAGCCAGCAGGCCGAGGTAGAAAATCTTTTCTCCCTCACTGAACAGCAGCACCATGTTGGTGCCGTCTTCGGTCCAGCCGAAATCCCGCATGTTGGCAAAGCCGCCGCTGAGGATGGAAAGCATGCCGAAACCAATGCCCAACAGCAGGCACCATTGCAGCCAGAACCAACGCGTCAATTGGCGCGGCGCCGCTTCCTCGAAGGGCGCAAAGTCGAAGGTCGGATCGCCGATCGGCGTATCCTTCTCCGGGTGGTTCACAGTGGTGTCTTGGTCAGTTGTCATCTTGGTTCCGTTGGTCACGTACGCACGCACGTTTCCTCATGTCACGAGTGCGATTCGAAGCGACAAATTAGCCGATGCAGCAGTATAGCGTCAAATGACAACTGCTCGGCAAAATACTCGAAAACGGCCGGATTGGAGGAAACCTTTGTCGATTGCCGAGGTCTAAATAGAAAATGGAGGGAAGATGACCCCAACAATGACCCACGAGACAACGCAGTTCCCGGAAAGCGGTTGCTTCGGCGACGGCTCTACGGCCGAGCGAGCGGCGTCTTCGGGGCAGGGTCGCGTGGACACACAGGTTTTGAACCCCCGTGGCCGCGCTCGGGTCCAAAAAGCAGAACGATGGTTTTGCCGGTTGGCCGCTTCGGCTTGCTCTCCCTCGAGCCATGAAGCGGTTGACCATCCCTCCTCCCCGCAGAGCCAGCCAATGTTATGGGCGATTGTTTCCCGGGGTTGCACCGCTGCCCGGCGGTGCGGCCCCCTTGTACCCCAACTGACTGCGACAAGGTTGCCAAGTAGTCCACGGCGGCGCGAAGCGCCGGCCGTGCAGCGGATGAGGATCTCCTCATGTTCCGCCGCGTTCGTTTTCGTCCCCCGGCGAATATTAAGGTGCGGCGGAGTAACCAACCTCATCTAAAGCTCCTCTCATGGGCGGAAGCGTAGACTTCCGCCCCTCTTTTTACTTCTCCGCCAAACTTGACATGCTGCGTCAGAAGTGAGAATGCTTAGTGCAATTCAATCGAGGGGTAACTGATGGCTGAAGCGCGAATCATCAAACGGTATCAAAACCGGAAACTCTATGATACCGAGGCTTCGGCCTATGTGACTCTCGACGACATCGCCCGGATGATTAAGCAGGGCGTCGATGTGAAGGTCATCGACAATAAAACAAAAAACGATCTTACGAGCCTCACGCTCACGCAAATCATTTTCGAAGAGGAAAAAAAGCATAAGAGCATTCTGCCGCTCTCGACCCTGCGGCGCATCATCGCCAGCGGTGGCGAGTCGATCAGCGAATTTGTCGACCGCCACATCGTGCCCGGCCTCAACAGCGTCACCCACGCCCGGCGCGAGATGGAACGCTACATCAATCGCCTCGTGAAGAAGGGGAAAATGGACCCCGAGGAAGGCCGCAGCATCCTGCAGGATCTGGTGAGCGGCGGCCAAAAGGGAATCGAAGACGTCTATTCGCGGTTCGACTCCCGGGTGGGGGAGATTCTCGAACTACTGCGCACCATCGCCATGCTCAGCAAGGACCTGGCGCAGTTGGAAGAGCGCGTCGAGGAACTCGAAGACCGAATCGAAGCCGACCAGTAGCGTTCATCATCCGACATCGTCCGCTTGTTCCCGATAACCACGCCGAAACTCGTTGACCGCCCGATGCGCGGCGCGCGTGGTTTCGGGCAATCGCCATGTCGGACAAAGCCGCAGCGCCCATTGCCTGGCCTCGCCGAAACCCAGCCGATGCCCGGGGCTGACGAAAAGGGGCGAGACCGCGCGGCGGGTTCGTACGACTTGCCCGATGCGTTCGTCTTTGTGTACTAGCCACGTCCAGTCGCCTTTCTCCAAGCCGGGCTCTTCGTGCGTGCCGACCAGGCGGCTTTTCGCCAGGCCGATCGTGGCGCAATCGAAAAGGACGCCCAGATGGCAAGCCAGGCCGAAACGTCGCGGGTGAGCCAGGCCGTGCCCGTCGCACGCCAGCAAGTCGGGAGTCGTCTGCAGCTTCGCCAGCGCCTCGATAACCACGGGGAGTTCACGGAAGGAAAGCAAGCCGGGCACGTAGGGAAAGGGGCTGCGGGCCATCGCGGTGCGGGTCTCGATGACGGCAAAGTCGCGCGGGTTCATCACGACCACGGCGGCGAAAAAATTGTCGTCGGTTTTGTCGTACGAGACATCCACGCCGCAGACCGTTTCGATTGCCGCGGGTTCCCCCGTCGTCACGACGCGATCCGCAAGACGGCGCTGAAGGTTGACCGCTTCGGTGGGGGTTAGGTTCCAGGGGTGCTCGAAAACCGGGCGCATGCTACTGGCCGGTGTGGCCGAATCCGCCCGTGCCTCGGTCGGTGCCGGGCAGGTCGTCGGTCTCTTCCCACTCCAACTGCACGACCGGCGCGACGACCATTTGGGCGAGCCGTTCGCCGCGTCGAAGCGTGAAGCTCTCCGTACCCAGATTCGCGACGATAATTTTGATCTCGCCGCGGTAGTCGCTGTCGATTGTGCCGGGCGCGTTGGGCAATACCAAGCCGTGGCGTAACGCGAGGCCGCTACGCATGCGGATTTGTGCTTCGTAGCCGGGGGGAATCGCGACGATCAATCCCGTGGGCACCAACGTTCGCTCGCCGGGCGCCAGGATCAACGGCGCCTCGAGTGCGGCCACTAAATCCAAACCCGCAGCACCGGTCGTTTGGTAAGCCGGCAACGGCAGATCGGCGGCGTGAGGCAGGCGTTGTACGGCGACGGTGATTTTTTTCATGGTCCAAAAAAAAGCCCCACCCGGCACAGACCGGGCGGGGCGGGTTTCGCGGTTATAGCTGCTCGACGACGTCGGCCGGATCGAGGCCGAGCGCCGCTTTGCGGGACAAGCGCACGCGTCCGCGCTCTTTGTCGATTTCGATAACCTGCACGAGCACTTCGTCGCCCAGGTTGATTACGTCCTCGACTCTCTCGACGCGCCGTTCTTCCAACTGGCTGATGTGAATCATGCCGTCGACGCCCGGGAAAATCTGTACGAACGCACCGTATGCTTCGATGCGCACGACGCGACCAACGTAGAACTTGCCTTCTTCAGGCTCGGCGGTCAGTTCGCGGATGATCTGCACGGCTTTTTCGGCGGCGGCGCCGTCGGTGGAAGCGATCAGCACGCGGCCGTCGTCTTCCACGTCGATCTTCACGCCGGTTTCCTCGACGATGCGGCGAATCGTTTTGCCGCCTGGGCCGATGATGTCCCGAATCTTGTCCGTCGAAATCATGACCGTCGTGATACGTGGCGCATGCGGAGCCAGATCAGGCCGCGATTTTGCCAGCACGGCGTTCATCCCTTCCAGGATATGCAGGCGTGCCACGCGGGCTTGCTCCAAGGCCTTCGTGAAAACCTCTTCGTTGATCCCCGAAACCTTGATGTCCATCTGAATCGCGGTGATGCCGTCCTTGGTACCGGTGACTTTGAAGTCCATGTCGCCCATGTGATCCTCGTCGCCGAGGATATCGGTCAGCACGACGAAATCGTCGCCTTCGCCCTTGATCAGCCCCATCGCCACGCCGGCGACTGCTTCGGTGATCGGCACACCGGCGTCCATAAGCGCCAGGCTGCCGCCGCACACCGTAGCCATCGAGCTGGATCCATTGGATTCCAACACGTCGCTGACGAGCCGAACCGTGTACGGGAAATCTTCTTCACTGGGCAGTACCGGAGCCAGCGCGCGACGGGCCAGGTTGCCATGGCCGATTTCGCGACGGCCGGGACCGCGCAGGAAGCGAACTTCGCCGACGCTGAAGGGCGGGAAGTTGTAATGCAGTAGGAAGGTGCGCCATTCTTCGTCGAGCAGACCGTCGATCTTTTGCTCGTCGCTGCTGGTGCCCAGGGTCGTCGTAACCAGCGCTTGGGTTTCGCCGCGGGTAAACAACGCCGATCCGTGGGTGCGCGGCAACAGAGCCACTTCCATGGTCAGTAACCGCACTTCGTCGGGTTGGCGGCCGTCGATACGTACGCGCTTGCTCAAGACGAGGTTGCGGGCGGTATCCGATTTCAGGCGGTCGTAAACCTCGCGGAAATCCTTTTTCGGAATCAGAGATTCTTCGGCGTGTCCTTCGTTCAGTGTCTCGAAAACTTCGTCCCGCAGCGCGCGCAAGGCGTTGCGACGACCGGCCTTGTCTTTAACCGTCAAGGCTGCCAGTAGGCGTTCGCCGACGGCGTCTTGCACCGCCGAGACCAGGTCGGCAGGCAACTCTTTGGGCGTGAAGACCATTTTTTCCACGCCGACCGCTTCACGCAGTTTGTCTTGCACGTCGTTGAGCGGTTGGCACGCCTGGAAGCCGAACATCAAGGCCTTGGTGAGGCGGTCTTCGGGAACGAACTGGCATTCGCCTTCCACCATGACGATGGCGTCGCGGCTGGCGGCTACGATGAGGTCCATTTCCGATTCGGGCATCTCTTGGTGGGTAGGGTTGGCAATGAACTTGCCGCCCACGTAGCCGACGCGTACCGCCGAAATCGGGCCGTCGAAAGGAGCGTGGCTGATGTGCAGCGCCGTGGACGCACCCGTGATGCCCAGCACGTCACCTTCGTGGGTGTCGTCTTTGGACAGCAGGCCCGCCACGATCTGCAGTTCGTGGTTGAAACCTTTCGGGAAGCGAGGGCGGACGGGCCGGTCGATTAGACGGCTCGTCAGAATTTCTTTCTCGCTGGGGCGGCCCTCGCGCTTAAAAAATCCGCCGGGAATCTTTCCTGCGCTATAGGTCTTTTCCTGATAGTCACAGGTCAGCGGCAAGAAATCCGCGCCTTCCCTTGGGTCTTTATCGCAAACGGCGGTGACCAAGACCATGGTGTCGCCGCATCGGACGATAACGGAACCATCAGCTTGCTTGGCCATGCGGCCGGTCTCGATGGTTATGGTTTTGCCGAATACATCGGCTTCAAAAACTGTCACTTGCATTCAAAATTCCTTTCAGGTCGGGGGACACAAAAACGACTTGCCACGGGCACCATTGCCCGGCGGCTGCACGCATCCCCCATTCGCGTATCGGTATCGGACAACCCCGTGGGGTTATTTCCGAATGCCCAATTCCGCGATGATCTTGCGGTAACGATCGATATCATTCTTTTTGAGATAGTCGAGCATCCGACGACGTTGACCGACGAGTTTCAACAGGCCACGCCGAGAATGGTGGTCTTTCTTGTGAGTTTTGAAATGCTCGGTCAGATACTTGATGCGATCGGACAACAGCGCGATTTGCACTTCCGGGCTACCGGTGTCCTTCTCATGTTTCTGATGGTGCTCGATAATCTCTTTTTTGCGTTCCGCTACTTGTGCCATGTTCCTTCTCTTCTCCTTACATATATCGAATATCTTATTACATCCGTCTATTGGTTCAATAGGCTTCGCAAATCGCTCACTTGCCTCCTTGCGAATCGCGAAGTCTACGCCATTTGCTCGCGCGGGAAAACCCGTACCAGAGAAAGAATCTTTTCAGCCCCCTCGCTCGGCCAAGCCCCGCTTTCTACCTCGGGACGCGCCAACGCGAGCAAATGCCGATCCGGACCTACCACACGCACGGTATCGCCCGCAAGCACCGAGTCCGCGCGCACGATGTCTGCAGCACCGGGACAGCGCCCAAAGGCCAAACCGGCAGCCGCCGCGGCGCTAACTTCCACGGCCGGCATTTCCACCAACGCCGCGTCCAGTGACAACTGACGATCCGCCAGTTCCTCCGCCGCGACACCCTCACGCCATGAAAGCGGCGCATAAGCATCGGTTACGGCGAAACGACCGCTACGCGTGCGTCGCAACGCCACCAGATGCCCGAGACCGCCCAGGCGCTCGGCTAACACTTCCCCCAACACGCGCACGTACGTTCCTTTGGAACACAACACGCGAAAGGAGAAGGTCGCCGTTTCCGGATCAACTCCGAGCAGTTCCATGCGGTGAATGATCACGTCTTGCGCCGTCCGCGGGATCGTTTCACCTTTTCGAGCGTGCCGGTACAGCGGACGCCCATTCACTTTTTTCGCCGAATACATCGGCGGTGTTTGTGCAAAAGACCCGACGAAGTCGGCCATCGTCGCCGCGATGCGCGCCGCATCGGGCAGCGAAGCGTCGGTTTCGTGGACTACTTCCCCGGTGCCGTCCATCGTGTCGGTGGTCGCGCCCCAACGCAGTGTGGCTTCGTACTCTTTTTCCGCGTCCATCAAATACGCCGACAACTTCGTCGCTTGGCCGACAAGCACGACCAACAGACCGGTGGCGAAAGGGTCCAACGTGCCGGCATGACCCACACGCCGCACGCCGAGACTTCGGCGGACCATCGCCACTAGGTCGTGGCTGGTTGGCCCGGCTGGTTTGTCAATGAGCAGAATTCCGTTCACGTTCCAAAGCCTCTGTTAACATAAGCACGACCCGCCGGCGAATTTCTTCCAAGCTGCCTTCGACGCGGAAACCCGCCGCTTTCTTATGGCCGCCACCGTTGAGTTGTTTAGCGATTTCGGAAACGTCCACGTCGTTGCTGGCGCGCAGGCTTCCTTTGACTAGTCCTTTGTCGTCTTCCTCGCGTAAGAGGTAGGCGACCTCCGCGCCGATGACCGAACGCGGGTACTCCACGAACACTTCCATGTCGTCGGGCCCCAAGCCGAGTTCTTCGAGGTCGCGGCGCAACGCGTGCACCCCGGCGATGCGTCCGTCGCAATCCAGACGCAGCGTCGAAAGAACGCGGCCCAGCAACAAAAGGCGCTGGGCGGAGGAGTCGATGTATACGCGTTTGGCGACCCGAAGGAAGTCCGCGCCGGCTGCCACTAATTCCCCGCACACCTTGTAGGCGTTGGGGCAGGAGGCGGCGTTCTGAAACATCATCGTGTCGGTATAGATGCCGAGGTACAAATTCGTCGCGATCTCCGGCGTGATCTGCACGCCCCATTCGACCATGAGGTCGTAGAGGATCTCGCACGTGCTGCTCGACTTGGGCAGTACGACGTTGGCGTGGCCGTAGCCGTCGTTGGTGATATGGTGATCCACGTTGATCAAGCGCGGTTGCGCCATGATCGCCGCCTTCTGCGGGCCGACCCGATGGGACGCGCCGCAATCCAGAATGCAAATCGTGTCGAAATCAGCCGGGTTCGCTTCCTGAACGAGCAAATCGGCGCCCGGCAGCCACGTTAGGTAGTTGGGCATCTCGTCCACGTTGTAAACGACCGCTTGCTTGCCCTGCGACCGCAAAGCCAGCGCCAGCGCCAGCGCGGCGCCCACGGCGTCGCCGTCGGGGTTTTCGTGGCACGTGACGAAAAAGGATTCGCCGTCGCGAATCATGGCGAGCAATTCGTTGCGTTGGTTAATCATCGTCGTCATCCGTTTCCGGTGTCGTGACCTCGTCCACATGTTTGAGCAGTTCGGAGAGGCGTGAAGCGCGTTCCATCGACTGGTCGAAAAAAAAGCGGAGTTCCGGAGCGAAGCGCAGTTGAAGGCGGCGGCTTACCTCCTTGCGAATAAAGCCTGCCGCTCGTTTGAAACTACGCTCGGCCTCCTGTTTGGCGTTTTCATCACCGATCAGCGAGAAGAAAACCTTGCCGTGGCGCAGGTCGTCGGACATCTCCACGGTGGTGATCGTGCACAGAGCCAAGCGGGGATCGCGCAATTCACCGTCAATCAGCATCAAGCTGATCGCCTTGTGTACTTCTTCACCCACGCGGTGGGCTCTTTTGAATGCGCGTTTTTCAGCCATGGTCAAAAATGGATCAGTTCCATCTCCGTGTTGCCGACCTCGGCCAAGCCGAGGGATTCAACGAAATCAACGATCTTGTCGCACGTGGCGTTGGCGACGCGGCCGCTGTCGCTTACCGTTACGAAGGCGACGCCGGCCATTTGGGCCACGTTCTGGTGCTCGACTTCGGCGACGGCTACATGGAACTTGGCGCGAACCTTTGCCAGGATCGGTCGCACCCGCATGCGCTTTTCCTTTAGCGTATGACAGCCGTGCAGAAGCAGCGTAATTTTCAATGCGCCAATGGTCACGGTGCCGATCTCCCGACCGGTGTTTACAGGGTTGGCCGTTCCTCGGTGACGCTGAACGATTCAATCTGGTCGCCGGGCTGCACGTCGTTGAAGCCGTCGATATTGATGCCGCATTCGAAGCCGGCCGCCACTTCTTTGGCGTCGTCTTTGAAGCGTTTCAGGTTGCTGATATTGCCGGTGTGCAGTACGACTCCCTCGCGCAATATCCGCACTTTGGCGTTGCGTATGATCTTGCCTTCGAGCACGTAGCAACCCGCGATTGTGCCGGTCTTGCGGATGTGGAAGGTGTCGCGGACTTCGGCCACGCCGTTGACGACTTCGGAGAAGGTCGGCGATAGCATGCCTTCCAACGCTGCAGTGACGTCGTCAATCAGGTCGTAGATGACGCTGTACATCCGGATTTCCACGCCCAGCGCGTCGGCGAGGCCTTTCGCTTTGGCTTCCGGGCGCACGTTGAAGCCGATGATGATCGCTTCGCTGGCGGAGGCGAGGTTGATATCGGTTTCGGTAATCGTACCGACCCCGTAGTGAATGATCTTTACCTGGATCTCTTCGTTGCCCAGTTTGAGCAGGGAATCGCGAACCGCCTCGGCCGAGCCGTGCACGTCGCACTTGATCACGACCCTGAGTGCCTTGATCTCGCCTTCCTGAGCCTTGGCGAACAGATCCTCGAGACGAATATTCGAACGGCGCTTTTGTTCCGCCGACCGCAACTGGTTTTCGCGAATCGACGCCACTTGCTTGGCTTTCTTTTCGTCAGCCAGCATGTTGATCGCCGCGCCGGCCGTCGGTACGCCGTTGAGGCCCACCACCTGGGCGGGCATGCCCGGCGGCACAGAGTCGAGCTGCCGGCCCTTGTCGTCGAACATCATGCGCACGCGGCCAACGTTGGTGTCGGCGACGATGTAATCGGCTTGGCGCAGCGTGCCTTCTCGAATAATGACGTCGGCAACGGGGCCGCGGCCGCGTTCGAGGCGGGCATCGAGTACGATACCCACGGCGTTGACGGTGGGGTCGGCCCGCAATTCCATCAACTCGGCCTGCAACAGAATCGCTTCGAGCAACTCTTCGATGCCGGTGCGCTTCTTGGCCGATACCTGGACGAACAGGGTCTCGCCGCCGACGGCTTCGGGAACCAAACCTTGTTCCATCAGTTCGCGCGTGATCTTTTCGGGGTTGGCCCCCGCTTTGTCGATCTTGTTGATCGCCACGACGATCGGCACGCCGGCGTCTTTCGCGTGATTGATCGACTCGACCGTCTGCGGCATCACGCCGTCCTCGGCCGCCACGACCAGCACCACGATATCGGTGACGTGAGCCCCGCGCGCCCGCATGGCGGCGAAGGAATGGTGGCCGGGTGTGTCGACAAATGTGACCGTGCGTGCCTTGGACAGGGTGATGTTGTACGCCGCGATATGCTGGGTAATGCCGCCCGCTTCGCCGCTGGCGACATCGGTTTCGCGAATCGCGTCCAGCAAGCTGGTTTTACCGTGGTCGACGTGACCCATGATCGTAACGACCGGCGGACGCGGTGCCAGATTCTCCGGCACGGTGTCCGCGACCAGAATGATATCCTCGACGTCGATATTGGCCTTTTCCACTTCGAGACCGAATTCGGAACCCAAAATCTGCGCGGTCTCGAAATCGATGTCTTGGTTGACCGTGACCATCACGCCCATGTTGAGCAGTCTCTTGATCAGTTCGCCGCCCTTGACCGCCATGCGTTTCGCCAAATCGCCGACCGTGATCTGCTCCGAGACCTGAATCTTACGCTTGATCGCCTTGGGCGTCGTAATTTCCGTTTGCTTGACGGTACGCTTCTTTTTGCGTTGTCCCTTGCGGAAGAAGCCGCGTTCGCGCTCCTGGTCCTTCCGGCGACTGCGGTCGCCGAAGTCGACCACACGGCGTCCCTTGCGTTCGCGTCGTTCGCCCCCGGGCAGTGTGCGGCCCGGGGTGTCGCCGGTCGGCTGATCCGCCCGCGGTTTCTCGACGGTTTTCAAGGGCTCCATCGGGATTTTCGGCTTGGAGAGAATCCGCGCCGACTCGTGGTGCGGATCGCCGAAATTGATTCGTTTGGGTTCGATATCCTCCAAGGTAGCCACGCGACGGGAAGGGGGCTTCTTCGGCTTTGTTTTTGCCTTCTTGCTCTCTTTATCGCCTTCCTTGGGGACTTCCTCGGCTACCACCGCTTCGCTCTCAGCCGTTTCAACCGGCTTGTCGGCGACGGGCTTTTCCGGCGGTTCTTCCACCGCTTCCTCGGCGAGGTCAGGCACTTGGGCTTCGACAACGGTTTCAGCGACGATCTCTTCCGGCTCGCCGGCTTCTGCCGCCTCGACGACTTCATCCTCGGCCGGGGGCGCGCTTTCGATCGGCTCCGTGTCGGGTTGAGCTTCCACCTCGATGGGCGCAGCCTCTTCCTCGTCAGGTTCCGGCTCTTCGACGACCTCGATTTCGGGTTCCGGCCGTGCCTTCCGGCGACGGCGGATAACCGTGCTTCCGACGCGTTTGGTCGTGCTGGAGGTGGAATCGTTGGCGCGCAGCTTTTCTTCGTCCAGCTTGGACTTGACCTGCTGGAACACGTCAGCGTCGATTTTGTCGAGTTGGTCGCGGACCATCAGGCCCATTTCCTGCAGCCGTTTGAGGCATTCCACGGGTTCCATGCCCAGTCTTTTTGCCGCTACCTCAACGGTGATTTTAGCCATCGTATTCGACTCCGTTTCCTTCTATTTTGATCGCTGCGACCCGCTTCATCTCCGCCGCCAATTCCGCCGGGTCGGCGATGCTCGCACGGCGCTTCAAACTGCGCACAAACAACTTCTTGGCGATTGTCCGTCCGCGGCATGGCTCGCTTGTACAGCAATACGCGCCGCGTCCCGTTCGCGGTCCGTCATCGGATACCGCGAGAATTCCGTCCGGCCGACGATGCAAGCGAATTAATTCGCGTTGCGGCCGTCGCTTGCCGCATGCCACACACCGACGAATCGGTTCGTGGCGATGGGGGGAATTCTTGTTAATCGCTCTGATCCTCCTTGGTCGTATGTATCAGAGCTTCGCGTAAGTCCTCGGCCAGGGCGACACCCATACCCGGAGCTTTCGAAAGCTCTTCAATCGACGTGCGCAAGATCTTGTTGCGCGTGTCGTAACCACGCTGAATTAAAAACTGCGCCGTCTTGCCGGCGATGACCGGCACGCGTTCCGGATCGATATCGAAATCGTCCTCGTCCAACCATTCGTCTTCCACCGGCTCGTCCGAAGCTTCTTCGACCGCTTCGGCTTCCTCCGGCGCGGCCGGTTCGGCGACCGCATCCGCGTCCGGCGCGGCTTCGGCGGCTACTTCCTGCCCGGCCTCTTCGGCGGCTACTACTTCCTGCTCGACGTCTTCCGCGGGCGCCTCTCCTTCGGTTGGCGCTTCGCCTTCTGCCTCGGCCTTCTCTTTTTTGCCGCCAAACAGTTCGTGAGCGGCAGCTAAGGCCTGGTCGGCCTGACCGACTTGCAAGAAGTCGTCTTCGTCGTCTTCGTCTCTTTCCGGTTCCGGCAACGGCCATTCGCCGGTAATGTGAATCGCGTACGCTTCGTCGATGATCTCTTCGGCCAGTTCCTCGTCGATGCCCGGGAAACCCGACAAATCTTCGATTTCCGCTTCGGCCAGGTCTTTAATGTCCGTGTAGCCGGTCTTGATCAGGATCTCGCGCTGACCCTCGGGCACCTTGGTGAGGCGCTGGTACATCCGGCGCGCTTCCTTCTCGATTTTCCGGATCTGCGATTCGCTGTGGATGTCCAGGCGCCAACCCGACAATTGAACCGCCAAGCGCACGTTCTGACCGCGTTTGCCGATGGCCAGACTAAGTTGGTCGTCGGCCACGACGATATCCATCTTCTTGTTGTCTTCGTCGATGATCACCTTCGTGATCTCGGCCGGGGCCAACCCGTTGCACACGAAAGTGGCCGGGTTATCCGAGTAGGGCACGATATCGATTTTCTCGCCGCGCAGTTCGTTGACGACGGCCTGCACGCGGCTGCCCTTCATTCCGACACAAGCGCCGACCGGGTCTACGTTCGGTTCCCGACTGGCCACGGCGATCTTGGCGCGCTGCCCGGGTTCGCGGGCGCACGTGACGATCTGTACGGTTCCTTCGGCGATTTCCGGTACTTCCATTTCAAACAGCTTCATCATGAATTCGGGCGTGGCCCGGCTCATGACGATCTGCGGTGCGTTGGTCGTGTTGCGCACTTCGGTGACGTACCCGCGAATGCGATCCCCCGGCTGGTAGGCCTCCTTGGGGATCTGATCCTTCTGGTACATGATCGCTTCGGCGCGTCCCAGGTCGATAATCAGGTTCCGTTTTTCAAAACGGCGAACGATGCCGTTGATGATTTCGTGTTCCCGATCACTGTATTCGTTGTAGATATTTTCTTTTTCGGCGTCTCGGATCTTCTGGAAAATCACTTGCTTGGCCATCTGAGCGCTGATGCGACCGAACTGCGAGGCGTCGATCTTTTCGCCCAGCTCATCGCCGATTTCACTCTCCGGGTCGATCTTTCGCGCGTCTTCCAGCGTGATTTCCTTGGCTTCCTCTTCCACTTCCTCGACCACTTCGCGAAAGCGGAATAGCTCGACTTCACCCAATTCGTCGTTGTATTCGGCCTCAATGTTGTAGTCCAAGCCGAGCCGTTTGCGCGCAGCGGATACCATGGCCGATTTGAGCGCTTCGATCACTACCGCCCGTGATAGACCGCGATCCTTTACTACGGCGTCAATCACGCGGTTGAGGTCTGAATACATCGATCCACTCCTTCAAAAAACTTCCGTCACTTGTTGGCGGTTCCGAAGTCGAAAACCAAGTTCGCCTTTCGCACTTGGTCGGCATCGATTTCATGAACCTTGCCGTCAATCTCAATTCTCAACGTTTCCCCAATCACTTCCCGCAGAGAGCCGACAAATTTGCGCTGGCCGTCCCGCGGCTCTTTCGTCTCCAATTGCACGGTCTTTCCGACCATGGCCGTCAGGTCGTCCAGGTCCCGGAGGCGGCGGTCGACACCCGGGCTCGATACCTCCAAAAGGAAGGATCGAGCGAACGGCGCGTCCACGTCCAGCGCCGCCGAAAGTGACCGGCTAACGCGTTGGCAGTCGTCGATCGAGACACCGTCGACGGCGTCAATCACCACGAAGACACGGCCCCGCCTGCCACCGTTCACCTCCACATAGTAGAGGTCGACTCCCGTGGCCTCGCAGGCGGCGCGCGCCATGTCCACGAGCTTCTTCGTGCGAGGCGATGCCGGTATAAACCGCCACATGTTTCTACGCCTCCGGTCGCGACGCAACATAAACCCTAAAGCAAAAAAGCGGAGCCCGAAGGCTGCCCGCTTACGTCGCGAACAAAATGTGGCAAGTTAATAGCATCTAAAAAACCCTGTGGCAAGAGAAAATCGGCCTAAGCTTTTTTTTTGTTTGCGTTTTTTCGGATTCGCTTCGGCGCGTCAAAGAGGCGGTCCGGTGTGAGGGCGACCGCTCAGTCGTCCTATCGGCAACGAATCCTCGTTCAGGCGCTAATTTGTTGAAAACGAAGTGCTTTTTAATATTGATCGGTACATTTGGTGAAAGTCGCGGAATCGAGCGCGAAAAGAAAAATAATGGGAAGCTTACACTCGGCCCCGAAAACGGGGAGCGAAAGAATCGCCTACCAGAAAGGAGACCCCATCGCTAGACCAAAAAACTTCTCACTCAACGGGTGCGTCGGCGGCAATCAGGAAGCCGGACGGACGTTCTTCGTGGATGTCGTAGTCGTAGATCTCCGTGATGTCCAAGCCTTCGATCAGATATACGCGGTGCGGCGAATCGTCGATGCCGATACCCGAGCCGCCCGGCGCGAACGCCATCGAGGAAGCGGGGGTATGTGGCGGTTGTCTAAGTGAGATCATAACCTTATCCTTTTTGATACATGGGAGGGTAAAATGCGACTGATCACACTGGGGACGGGCGGCTACTTCCCCAATCCAAAGCGCGGCGGCCCTGCCGCGGCGGTTCTGGCCGGCGGAGAGCAGTTCTTCGTCGACGCGGGCGAGAATGTTGCCCGAGCCGCAATCGCCGCGGGGCTTGCGCTGGAAAAAACGAGCGCGATTTTTTTCACGCATTATCACGGCGACCACATTTCCGGCCTGGCACATCTGCTGTTTCATTTCTACGTCGAAGGCACGCGAAATCGTCCGGTGCCCGCAAGCCTACGCATTGTCGGCCCGCCGGGACTGGACAATCTGCGCCGTGGACTCCTTACTGCTTACGGCGATTGGCTGTTGGAGCCCGGCTTCGATTTGGTTTGGGATGAAGTCGAACCTCCCGGGTCCGTCGCTCCGGCATCGGGTGTTGAAGTTGCTTTCAGGCGCGTTGAACACGCGTCAAGCCTCGTGTGCATGGGATACCGATTCACCGAGGGCGACCGCGTGCTGGCCGTTTCTGGCGATTCGACCCTCTGCGAAGAATTGCTGGAGCTGTCTCGCGATGCGGACGTATTGCTCAGCGAATCCGGATGCTTGCCCGCCAGTGAGGGAGCCAACCACATCAACACTAAGGAACTGGGCGAGTTGGCCACCGAGGCCAGGGTCAAAACACTCATTTTGACGCACTTTATGGATGGGGAACTAGTGGAAGCGCTGACGGACGACGTCGCATCGACTTTTGACGGCACGCTGATTGCCGCCAACGACGGCGATGATTTCATGATTTAACCGGCAACGCGGGGAGCGACTCGAAGTGAAAGTGAAAAACAAAATCTCCATGACAGTGTTGGTTCTTTTCGTGTTGTCGCTGGCGGCCGGCGCGGCATTCGGCCAAATGCTGCGGGAGTTGTCGATCGGCGAGCACAAGGTCTCCGTGGAGGTGGCCGATTCAAACGCCCTGCGCCGTAAGGGGTTGATGTTTCGGGAAAATCTGCCCGAAAACCAGGGTATGCTGTTTGTCTATCCGGAAACGCGCCGCCTCTCGTTTTGGATGAAAAACACGCGAATTCCGTTGGATATCGCGTTCATCGCCGCGGACGGCGAGATTCTGCAGATCGAGCACATGCAACCTTTTGATGAAGTATCGACTCGTTCTCGAGAACCGGCAAAATTCGCCCTGGAAACGAATCAGGGGTGGTTTGCCAAGCACGACGTTCGGGTTGGTGCAAAGGTCGTCGGTCTGCCATAGCGATCGAGTTTGACTTGCCAGTTTGCGGGGCCTGTGCTAGCGATGCGGGCGGACGTAACGATTGAGGGGTTTGATGATGCGCCGTATTTTGATTCCGATTTTGCTTATTGTTCTCGTTTTCAGTTTGGCGGCCTGCGCGACGAAAATCCGGCGCACCGAGGTGTACAAACACCGTAGCGATTACGTGCGGTTGGCGTATTTCGAGCACAAGGGCGAAATCCAGAAACTCGGCTACGACCACCCCCGTGAAATGACGGTCGAGCAAGTCGATGCGGTGCTTGCCGCTGTCGTACTCGAAGAAAAAACGCTCTTCAAATGGACCAACTCCGGCGGGGTCTTTTCCGCCGAACACCGGCAAAATCTCGCGCCGCATCTGGCCAAAGCGTTAGCCGAGGCGAACCCCGACCAATGGGTGGAATTCGCGGCCACCGGTCACCAGGCGTATTTGAGCATCTTCAAGAAGCTCGTTTTGATCGATGGCGTCTGCTGGATCGAGGGAAACAAGCTCCATTTGGTGCTGCGAAACGTCGATTATGAAGTGATCAACCGCGACCAGGAACCCAGGCGCGGCGACCCCCGCGAGCATTTCCTGTTCAACGCCCGGCGGCTGCGCGTGAACCCCGAAGCGGGCTTCGATAAGCCGCCCGTGGTGCCCGGCGACAAGAGGCTCGACGAGGCGCGTCGCAACTGGTTGGTGTTCGATTTAGCCCGATTTTTCGAACCTCAAACGGGCGATACGGTCATAAAAGAGCGACTTCCGGAAGTAAAACAAGGACCGGCCGGCGAAGAAATACGACCGGATAAACCTAAGATACGGCCGGATGACACAAAAACTGCGGCTGAGCGCCTCGCTGAATTGAAGGAACTCTACGAAAAGGGCCTCATCACCGAGGAGGAATACAACCGCAAACGAAACGAGATCCTGGAGGAACTGTAACTGCCTGAACCACGTCCCCGATACGTCGGGTTTCATCTCACCGAGCGATGCGACTCTCGCTGTTTGCACTGCGATTTGTGGCGCTTGCCGGCCCACGAGGAAGTGCCGGCGGAGTTGCTCTGCAAAACCGTTCATGAGCTGCGCGAGTGGCTCGGCCCCATCGAAATTCAGATTGCCGGCGGCGAGCCCCTGTTGTCCAAGAACCTCGTCGAGTTGGTTCGTTGCGCTAAAAGCCATGACCTCGTGACCACGATGACGAGTAACGGATTCGCGCTCACCGGCGACAAGGCGCGCGATTTGGCTGCGGCCGGGCTGGACAGCCTTGCTCTCTCGCTGGACGGTTTCACCGAGCAGCACAACGCCCTGCGCCAACGACCCGACGCCTTCGCGCTGGCCGAGCGAGCCATCAGCCATGCCGCCGACAACGGGATCGCAGTGCGTATTAACTGCGTGATTTGTGAATTGAATATCGACATCCTGCCCGGATTCGTGACGTGGGTGAGCGAGCACCCGCGACTGACCGGCGTCTTTTTCCAGGCGATGATGCAGCCTTTCGGGCAACCGCGGCGGGAGCGGTGGTGGCTGGACGAGAAGCTCTTCCCGCAGGATCCGGATCGTGCCGTGGCCGTTTTGAAGCAGTTGCTCAGTATGAAGATAAGCGGCTTTCCGGTGCTCAATCCCGACGAACAACTCGTGGCGATGGCATCCTATTTTCTTGATCCGGAACGCGCGGCGACGGCCCGGTGCAGCGTCGGCGATTTCGGGATCACGATCGAAGGCACCGGAGCGATCAAGTTGTGCGGCGCGTTTCCCCCGATTGGCGATCTGCGCGACCGTCACCACCTGCGCGACGTGTACCTCGGGCCGCGGGCGAAGGAGGTGCGCGCGCAAATGGCGGCGTGCCGTGACAACTGTCACTTGGCGCTCAACTGCTGCTTCGACGAAGGCGTCACGCTATGAGCGACCGGCGGGCGATGCTGATTCTCATCGGGGCGTGGTTGGCGATAGCCGCTGCGGTGGGGGCCGGTCCGGAAATCGCGCTCGATGATTCCTGGAATTACGCGCAGATGACCGAGCACCTGCTTGAGCGCGGCGCATTGCGTTTCAGTCATTACGATTCGGCGCTGGTGGTGCTGCACGTTTTGTGGGGCGCGCTGGTGACGGCGGTGACCGGCTTCTCGCTGTCGCACGTGGTGGTGGCGAATTTACTCGCGGCGCTGCTGGCGCTGGTGGCCGGTTATTTTCTGGCGCGTCAGTTCGATCTGTCACCCGAGGCGGCGTTGTGGGTGACGGCCGCCACCGGCGCGACACCGCCGTTCTTCGTGCTGGCGTATACCTACATGGCCGACTTTTGGTTTCTGATACCGGCTTGGCTGTCACTGGCTTTCATGGCGCGCTTCCTCAGACGGGGAAAGGAACTCGACGCCGCTTTCGCGGGGCTATTTGCCGCGGCGGCGTTTTGGAATCGCCTGCACGCTGTGTTGCTGGTGGCGGCGTTTGTCGTTTTCCTGCTCTGGCAGCAGCGCCGCCTGACTCTGCGGGCGCGAACGGCATTTTATGTTGTGGGATTGCCGGCCGTTTCGTGGCTGGCGTTGCACTGGGCGACACCGGCCTTGCAGCCGGTACGCACGACGTTTTCCCGCAAGTCGTCGGAAGTGTGGACGCGCCTGCTTTCTCCGGACGTATTGGCGCTGGACTCGCTGGAGCGCCTTGCCATTGTTCTTCTCTCGATCGGCGCCTACGCGCTGCCGGTGGTCCTCATGCTCGCGGCGCGGCGTGCGTCCAACGGACGCGGCCCGGCCATGTGGGCGGGCGCGGCAGCGGCAGTGGCGGCGGCCGGGGCGGCGCTCTGGCTGACGGGCGAAGCCTTTCCTTTCGATAGCTCGGTGCTGCGCGAGCAACCCCCGGCCACGGCGGCGTGGTTCGTGATGCCGTGGACGTTGGCCGCATTGGCGGGCGCGGCGGGATGGCTGTTTTTGTTGATACGCCGGCGGGAAGCCGAGGGCGCTCCGCTGCTGGACCGTTTTTTGGTTGTGGCCATGATCGTGTTGATCGCGGCTTTGCTGCCGCTGGTCTATTTCATGGATCGCTACTTCTTGGTTTTCGTGCCCCTGGTGATGATCCTGGCGGTACGGCGCGCCGGGCCGTGGAGCGAAACGCCGCGCTGGGCGAAAGTGGCGGCGGGCGTCGTGCTGGCGCTTTTCGTGGCGTCGGGGGCCATGCGCGTGACGCACTATCGGGCCGGTATTGCGGCGCAGTGGAATGCCGCGGACCGCTTGGTCACGCAGGGCGTCTCTTCGTTGGAGATTGATGGCGGTTATTCGTGGACCGGTTGGCGCAATTTCGCGGTCTGTCGGGAGCATCGCGGCGAAAACAACACCACGTCGCTGGATACCCACTACGTGGTGGAGATCTGCCCGATGATGAAAACGCGGTTCGATGTGGTGTTCCACGAGATGGACCCGCCGCGCCGTTTGGTAAGCAAAGACGACTGGCATAACTTTTTAGGCGACGAAGATACGGTTTACGTTTATCAGCGGCCCTGAGCGGCGGCGCTTGCCGATCCGGCGCCATCCTCGTAATCTGATACCGACTTCCATGATTTGGCAGAGGACAACATGACACGCCGACAACCCATTGTGGCCATCGACGGCCCGAGCGGGGCGGGCAAAAGCACCATCAGCAAACTGGTGGCCGAGCGCTTGGGATTCGTGTATTTGGACACCGGGGCGATGTACCGTTGCGTGGGTTGGTTGTCGTTGGAGCAGGGGATTGATCCGCTGGATGAAGCGGCGGTGGCGACGCTTCTGGAGGATCTGCAGATCCAGTTCGTCCGGAATGAGGACGGGGATCAGCGGGTCGTATGTAACGGTCGGGATATTACTTCGGCGATACGCGAGCACCGGGTCAGCCAAGCGGCGAGCAAAGCCAGCAGCCTACCGCGCGTGCGGGAAAAGCTCGTGGCGATGCAACGCGACATGGGCGTGGCGGGCGGCGTCGTGATGGAGGGGCGCGATATCGGCACGAACGTATTTCCCGACGCGGAAATCAAGGTGTTTCTTACCGCGACGGCGGAAGAGCGGGCTCGGCGGCGGGTTAAGCAACTTGTCATAGCGGGCCGGGAGGCCGATTTCGACGCGATCTTGGCCGACCAAATCGAACGGGACCGGCGCGACTCGCAACGCGACCTCAATCCGCTCGTGCAGGCGGCGGATGCGGTGGTCGTGGACTCCACGGAGTGGAGCATCGATCGAGTCGTGAGCCACATTACGGCTTTGGCGGAAGCGGCGCGGCACGTTTACACACCGTAGCGCTTGTGTTAATTATCGAGAGAATATGGGAAAGCGAGGCCTTGCTTGCCTGAATTGCGCATTTCATTGATTTGGTTGCTCGTAATGGAATTGACGGCGGTGACGCTTGCGGCGCTGCTCTACATGCTGCAGATCGTACCCGGCGACTATTTCCTTTTCGTGTTGCTGGCGGCGGTCGTTTTGGCGGCGGCGCTGTTTCTCGGCCTGTACTACCTGGTCGACCGGCGCGAATCGCCGGGTCGCCCGCAGGCGAAGTTCGAAATGGCGCGCGCCGACGAAATCGATTCCAAAATTAACGAATACATGCAACTGGGGCGGCAACTGTTGTGCGAGGAGCGCTACGACGAAGCCGCAAAGATGTTCCAAGAAGTGTTGGTCCGTAACGCGCGGTCGTGGCAGGCGCACAACTATCTCGGCCGGGCGCACGCGTGCCAAGGGCGTTTCGAGGAAGCGAAAAACGCCTACGAAATGGCGCTTTCATTGGAGTACAACTACGGCAGCGCACACTTCAACCTGGCCACGGCGCACGAGAAGCTCGGCGAGTTGGATAAGGCCGCGGACCGCTGGCGCCAGTACATCGAAGTGGGCCTGACGATCGGCGAGCGAGACGATATGCTCGACCATGCCCGGCAACGCATCCAAGCGCTGGAGGAGCATCTGGCCCGCCATGGTGGCCGCGAGGGTGCGGCGGATCAAGACGAAACTGATTTTTAGCAAAGGACGCTGCGTGACCGATTTACAACAAGCTGTTGAGATTCTGCGCGCCGCGCAACACGTCGTGGCACTGACCGGCGCGGGGATCAGCGTCGACTCCGGCATTCCCGATTTTCGCAGTTCCGGCGGGTTGTGGGACCGTTTCGATCCCATGGAATACGCCCACATCGAGGCCTTTCGCGCTAATCCCACGAAGGTCTGGGAGATGCTGCGGGAAATGACGGGCATCGTCAAAGATTCGCGACCGAACCCCGGGCATCTGGCGCTGGCCGAATTGGAAAAAATCGGCAAGCTCAGGGCCGTGGTCACGCAGAACATCGACAACCTGCATCAGGAAGCCGGTTCGCACCGCGTGATCGAATTTCACGGCAACAGCCGCCATTTGATTTGTCTGTTTTGCCATCGGGAATTTACGGCCGAAGAGGTGGAGCAGGAACTCGCCACGGGCGGCGTGTTTCCGCCGCGTTGTCCCGACGATGGTCACATCCTGAAACCGAAGATCGTCTTTTTCGGTGAGGCCATTCCGATGGATGCCGCCGCCGAGGCCCATGCAGAGGCCGAGGACTGTGATGTGATGCTCGTGATCGGCACGAGCGCCACGGTGTTCCCCGCCAGCGGCCTGCCGATCACGGCGCGGCGCACCGGGAGCAGGATTATCGAGATAAATCGAATGACCACGCCCCTGACCGAACAGGTCGCACATCATTCGTTGCGCGGGTCGTCCTCGGAAATCCTGCCGAGCCTCGTCGCGGCCCTACAATCCTGAAAACGCCGCCACCTTTTGCCCGACCGATTTGCGACAACAACGTTCAATCTTATATTGTGTCGACATGACGGCGGATAGGAGAGGAACGTGACAACTTTGAAGTTTGATTATACGCACGCATTCGCCCGCGGCAGCGTGGCGAAAAAGGACTTGAAAGCATTCATGCCCCGGTTGGGGGAAGTGCAGCGGGAGTTGCAGGCCGAGCGGAAGGCGCGGCGACTCGGTTTCGCGGATCTGCCGAGCGATCTGGCAGCGGCGCGGGAGGTGGAAGCCGCCGCCAAGCGGCATCTTCCCGGCATCGAACACGTCATCGTGCTCGGTATCGGGGGCAGCGCGCTGGGCTTCATCGCGTTGAAGGAAGCCCTGTTGCACCCGCTGTACAATCAGGTGGCCAAGCGCGCGAAGCGGCCTGAGTTTTACGTGCTGGACAACATCGATCCCGAATACATCCACGCCGTGTTGGAGGTTGTCGACCCGAGGAAGACGTTGGTCAATGTGATTACCAAGTCGGGTTCGACGGCGGAGATCATCGGCCAGTTTCTGATTTTCTTCGATCTGTTCGCGCGCAAGATGGGCGGGCGTCGGGAGGCCGTCAAGCACTTTGTGTTTACGACCGACCCGGAAGGGGGCGCGCTGCGTCCACTGGTGGAACAAGAGGGATTCGCGGCGCTGAACCTGCCGCCGAATGTGGGCGGGCGCTTTTCCGTGCTCTCCCCGGTGGGCTTGTTTCCCGCTGCGCTGGCCGGCATCAGCGTGCGAAAACTGCTGGGCGGCGCCGAGGACGCCCTGCAAAAGGGGCTTTACGGACCCCCGCAAGACAGCCCCGCGCTTATCGGTGCGGCGTTGCACTACCTGCACTACCGCCAAGGGCGCACGGTCGCCGTCATGATGCCCTATGCCAGCAGCTTGTATCGCGTCGGCGATTGGTTCCGGCAGTTGTGGGCCGAAAGCCTGGGCAAGGCCGTGGATCGGCAGGGTAAAACCGTCCATGTCGGCCCCACTCCCGTGGCCGCGCTGGGCGCGACGGACCAACACAGCCAGGTGCAGCTTTACGTGGAAGGCCCGGACGACAAGCTCTACACCTTCCTACGGGTGAGCACGATGCAGCGCGATTTGAAGTATCCGAAAAGCCCCTGGCGGGACCCGGCGTTCACGTATTTTGCGGGCCACACGATGGCCGACCTGCTGGAAGCCGAAGCCGAGGCGACGCGTATCGCCCTCTCGGAGGTTGGACGTCCGAGCGCGACGATCTATCTGCCGCGGGTCAACGCGGAGTCGATCGGGCGCCTGCTGATGCACCTGGAAATTCAGACGGCCGCCGCAGGTTGTCTGTTCAACGTCAACGCCTTCGACCAACCGGGCGTCGAGGCGGGCAAACGCTATGCCTATGCGTTGCTGGGCCGCGAAGGCTTCGAAGCCGAGGGTCGCAAGGTGCGCAAGCAAAAAGGCAAGCAGTTCATCTTGACGGGGTAAACGATGCGCTTGCTGGTAGTGGCCGACCTTCACGGAGCATACGATAGGCTCGCGGCGGCGCTGCGGCCTGACGACATTTTGATCAGCCTCGGCGATCATCTCAACGTGTTGGATTACTCAAACCTGTCGGGGCTGCTGGCCGATTTCATTCCGCGCGATGTGATCGAAAGCACGCTGGAACTCATCCAGACCGACCAGTTGGACGAAGCTCGCGCGGCCATGATGACCGCGGCGGGATCGGTGCCTGACCTCTTCGCCAAAATCCGCCGCGCGGCCCAGATGGCCTACTTTTCCATGGCGGCGGCGATACCCTGCGAAGCCTATTTCATTTACGGCAACGTCGACTTTCCTCACGCGCTGCAACAGAACCTGCTGGACCGGCACACCTTCGTCGAAGCCGATACGGTCCAGATCGAAGGGCGAAGCTTCGGTTTGGTCAGCGGGCATCCGCCGGGGCCGTACTCCTTCGGGATGGCCGGCGAGGTGGGACGCGAAGAGTATGCGCAGCGGTTGCACGAAATGGGAGATTGCGAGGTGTTGTGCGCGCATCCGCCGCCGGCGATTCCCGGCCTGACCTTCGACGTGGAGGCCGGGCGCGACGAGGGCGGCAGTCCGGACCTCCTCTATTTCGCGCGATTGCATCGCCCGCGACTGGTATTATTCGGTCACGTGCACCAGCCGAAACTCGACGAGTTTATCGACAAAGACGATTCGGATGAGCCGGTGCGGTTTCTGAACGTCGGTTGTTTTCGCGACACCGGCCGTCTTTTGGAAATCGATCCGCAAAGCTTGGACACGCAATGGCTGAATGCGGACTGACCCGCGGCATGCAATGGGCCGAACTGGCCCGCGTGGCGCAGTGGTTGAACGAACGCGTGGCGGGCGGTCGCATCCAGAAAATCCGTCAACCCCGCGACGACGCCATGGTCCTGGAATGCCGCGCTCCCGGCCAAAGCTATTGGGTAACCCTGTGCATTCATCCGCGTTTTTTTCGCGTGGTGGTGGAGACCGAAAACCCGGGCAGCGGTTCGGAAGCGGGGGCGTTCTGCGGGTTGCTGCGCAAGCGGCTGGTCGGCGGGCGCATCGAGGAGTTCGCCGTGGAAGCGGCCGACCGCATTTTCACCGTCAACGTGTCACGGCGCGGCGAAGAGGATGCCGTCGAGATGTGGACGCTGGTGGCGGAACTCTTTGGCCCGAAAAGTAATCTGTTTTTACTCGACGGTCAGGGCGTCCTCGGTGGCGCGTTAGTGGACCGGCGGCTGACCGTTCGCGGCCTGCGCAGCGGGGAGGCCTATCAACCGCCCGAAACCGGCGGCGCGCCCCAACGAGCCGATCGCGAGATGGCCATCGAGGAAATGGCCGAAGTGTTTGCGGCGGCCGAGGCGGCGCACGATTGGGAGACGGCTCTCCAAAAGCTGAAGAATGCCGTTTCGCGGTCGCTTAAGGGCGCGAGGAAGCAGCGGCTGAAGCACGAGCGCGAACTGGCCGGGCTGCCCGACGCGGATCAGTTGCAGCAGCACGCGGAGCTTTTGGTGACGAACCTTCATCGGGTGGAGCGAGGCGCGAAGCAGGTGGAGCTTCCGGATTGGTCGGACCCGGACACGTTGATCGCCGTGCAGTTGGACCCGTCCTTATCGCCGCAACGAAACGTCGAGCGCATGTTCAAGACCGCCCGGCGGACGCGGCGCAAGCGCGAGCATTTGGAAGCGCGAGTGGCCGAGTTGGCGCAACGCGAGGCGCAATGGAATGAGGGCGCAGCGCTGCTTGAGACCACGGACGATTTGGAGTCGGCGGCTGAGACGCTGCGCGATATGAGTATTCGCCTGGAGAAGCCGAAGCAGCCGCCGCCGCGGCAACGGGACGAGGCGCCGGCCGGTCCGCAGGCGTTCTACGCGGTGGACGGAGCGGCGATCTTCGTCGGGCGCAGTGATCGCGAGAACGACGAAATCACCTTCCAGGTCGCGCACGGCAAAGATTATTGGCTGCACGTGGAAGGCGGGCCGGGCAGTCACGTGGTGATCAAGCTGCCGCCGTCGGGCGAACTGCATCCGGAGACGCTGCAGGACGCGGCGCAGTTGGCGCTGCTGCACAGTTCGCTGAAAAACTCCGGGTCGGGAGGCGTGATTTACACGCGGCGCAAGAATGTCCGCAAGCCCCGACACGCCAAGCCGGGGTTGGTGCATGCGGGGGATGTGAAGTCCGTTTTCGTGCGCCTCGACCAAGCCCGCATCGACCGCCTTTACCAGACTCGATCTTGACGCCAAGACGCCGTTTTTTAGGAAATTTTCCAGAAATGCTTGTTGACGGGCTTTTCCGCGGGGGTATACTGCCCACAACAGATAGATATCCTAGCTGAGATTAACACAAGATAAAGTATGCCTGACCGAAAAACGGTGCAATCTACCAGACGTGATTTTCTGCGCGGATCCTTGGCAATAGCCGGGGCTACGACGTTGTTACAAGTGGGGTCTGCGCTCGCCGCGACTGATTTACGAGAATTCACAGCAGATTTCGTTTCGCCTTGGGGCGTGGCTTACGACGCGGAAGGCAATTTGTATGTGGCCGACGGCGGCGGGTACCGAATTGTCGTGTTTTCATCCGACGGCAAACGTCAGCGGGCGATCGGCAAACCCGGTAGCGGCGACGGTCAACTCAACGTACCGACGGGCTTGTGCGTCGCGGGTGATTCGCTGCTGGTTTGCGACACGAACAACGGCCGCATCGGTGAATTCAAGATCGGCGGCGACTTCGTGCGCACGATCGGCGGGCTGGGAATCGCCACGGGAAAGCTGGCCATGCCCAACGGCGTGGCGGTCAGCGAAAAATGGATCTGGGTCGCCAATACGCGGGGCCATGTCGTGCAACGCTACGCGCCTGATTCGGGGGTCATCGACCGCGCGTTCGGCTACTTCGGCGATGACGGCGATGAGCTCGCCCCGGGGACTGTCGATTACAAATTTCGCCAACCCAAAGCCGTGGCGTGCGGCGAGGGCTTGGTGTTCGTGCTTGATTCCAAACACAACCGCATTCTCGTCATCGACGAAGACGGCGCCCTGCAATCCATCCTGCGCCCGGAGTGGAATGGTATCGGTCTAGCGCGCGCCGAGGGCCTCGCGATGCACCTGGGCGTGTTGTACGTCGCCGACACCGGCAACAACCGCGTGTTGAAGGTGACGACCGATGGCAAGACAATCGACGCAATTACCGGCTTACAAGAGCCGGTCGGCATCGCCGGGCACTACGGACGGTTGGCTGTGTCCTCGCCCGCGGCGGCGAAGGTCTGGGAAATGGAAATGTTCTGATGCAGCACTGGCTTTACACCGGAACCACGCTGTTTCTACTCCTTGGTTGGGTGGTGGCTGAATTCTATGTGCGGCGGAAGTCGCGGCGCGGAACCGTTGTGCGGCGGCTGGACGAGCAAGGCGGACTGGCCGGCTGGCTGCAAGGCAAATACCTCATTCGCACCGACGCGGGGCGACTCGTGGCGGCGCGGGCGCTTGCCTGCATGCAATGCCAGGGTGATTTGCGGCCCGGACGACGCGTCGGGTTGCTGCGCGACCGCGAGGGTTTCGTCATTGCTCACTCCGAGGCAATCGGCGTAACCGGGGCGCACCTGGAGGCCATTCCATGACGGCGCTTGGCTACGTCACCCTGACGATTTTCCTCGCGGCGATGATTTTGACGCTGCTGCGCAAGATCAACCTGCCGGTGCAGACGGTGCTGGTGCTGGTGGCCTTGGTGTGCTTGGCGTTGGGCGCGGTCGTGAAGGGCGCATTGGTCGGGTGGGCGGCGGTGCTGGCGATGCCCGGGGAAATGATGGGCGGCATCATTTTGCACCCCATCACGGCGTTGTTGGCCGGGCTGTTTCTCGCCGGGGCGCTGCAGGCCACCGGCGGTTTCGAGGCGTTCAAGGCGATCATCGGGCGGCTGCAAAAAACGCCGCTGGGCTTGGCGGGCACGGTCGTGATTCTGATCAACCTGCCGATGCTGGCCAGCCTGCCGTGCGGGCGCATCCTGGCCGCGGCGCTGTTGCCGCTGCTTTTCGCCTTCGGCTCCGAAGGCGGCATGAACCTGCTGACGAAGTCGCAATTGGTCGTGCTGATCGGCGCGTTCGCCCGCAACGCGTTCGGTTCCTGCGGTCCGAGCCCCATCGGCGGCGTGGGGCAAATCGGCGAAGGTTTTCTCGGCAGCTTCTTCCCAACGGCGGCCGACGGCATTCTGCGCGCGCCGCAAGCGTTTGCTTTGATGCTCGGCACGGCGTTGACGGCGCTGTTTTTAAAGCTCGTCAGTCAAAAGCTCTACCCGAACGACAGCAGTCTGCGAGAGAAGGCCGAAGGCGAAGCCGAACAAGCCGTGGCGGTTAAAGCTCCGTGGACGGGCTACGTCTCGCTGGTGATTTTTGTCGTGGCCCTGTTCGTCTCGATCTTCCAACCCTTCGGCAAAATCCCGGTGCAGACCGTGTTGGTGTTCGCCAGCATCTTGATCATCATCATCGGCCGAGCGGGTTTGGAAGACCTCATGGCGGGCATCATTCTGCTGCCGGTCACCGCGATGATCTCGGGCTTCATGGCGGCCGGGGCGCTGGCGGCGACCGGCGGTTTCGATGCGCTAGGGCAAGTGCTGTCGCTGTTTTCGAAGATACCGCTGCTGGGCGTGGCCGGGATGTTGGCGATCTTCGTGCAAATCCAAACGATGATCCCGCTCTCGTGCAGCCGCATTTTGACCGCGGCCCTCGTGCCGGTGCTGTTTTTGTTCGGTCCGGCCGGGTACGGCTTTCTGAACTGGGAGCAACTGGCAATCGTGATGGCCGCGTACATGATCAACGCCACGACCAGTTGCGGGCCGAGCCCGCTGGGCGGCGGCGGCATGATGGGCGAGGGGCAGATGCGGGCCGAAAGCGGGTACATCAAGGGCGCTTACACCTTCACGGCGATGGCGGTGATGGCGCCGTTGGCGGCGGTGTACATGAAGTTCATGAACCTGGCGCAATTTCCGACCGACGAACTGAAAGTGTCGACGAACGTGGCGGCGCTGGCCGGATACGTGGCGCTGATTGTCGTGGCTAATGTGGTGGCGATTAAGTTGATGAGCACTGTCGCGACGCCGGAAGACGGTTCCTATCACCGACAGGTGATCGGCTTTTTAGCGACGGGAGTTTTGGCCGGCGTAGTGCTGGCTTTATCGGTGTTTGGTTTTCAGCCGTTGGCGGCGCTGCAAGGCGGCATCGGTGGCGCGGTGGCGGCGGCGTGGATCGCCTACATGGTGCCCCGGCGTCTGCTGCCGGAACCGGCGCCGTTTTATTAAGGAGTGAAACGTGCTCGGCATGGCGACTTTTGCATTTGGCGGCGTCCTTTCGGGGGTGATCATCGCCTGGAGCATGGACTGGAAATCACC
Source organism: Candidatus Lernaella stagnicola (assembly GCA_030765525.1). Taxonomy (NCBI): domain Bacteria; phylum Candidatus Lernaellota; class Candidatus Lernaellaia; order Candidatus Lernaellales; family Candidatus Lernaellaceae; genus Candidatus Lernaella; species Candidatus Lernaella stagnicola. The sequence continues at coordinate 63,917 of JAVCCK010000003.1, read as the reverse complement.
CAAGGAATTGGCGCAGGGCGCGCTGGGCGGACTGATTGTCGGCCTGGGCATGGCGCTTTTGCTGCCGATGTGAGCGACGATGGCCGACGAGAAGAAAAAAGGAATTCATAAGCGGGATGACGCCACGCAACCTATCGGTTTGCCGGGCATTCGCCGTTTTCAGTTCTTCTCGAACCTGCGCAACCGGTCGCTGACCGAGAACTTGAACCGGTTGGCGATGGTGGGCATCGGCGCGAGCCTCGCGCTGGATGTGGCCAAGCCCGTGGCGACCGGCACGCCGCAGACCATCTTTTGCTACGAATGCCGCGCCTGCTACGCGACCCAGGACAAATGCCCCGCGGCGATTGCCTACCAGGCCGAACTCAATGTGGCGGCGCGGGTCGGCGACCACTGGCGGTTCATCGACGCGGGCGGCATGAAATGCATTCGCTGCGGCGGCTGCGTGAGTTTCTGCGTGATCCACCTGGACCTGCCGCGCATTTTCTCGCGGGGCCAGCAGCGGGTAATGGAAGCGATCGAGGCCGGGCGGGTTCCGCGGCAGCGCGTGGAAGAAGCATTCCGGCGCGGCTTGTTCGGCCGGGAATTCATCGACCGCATCGTGGCGTGGCTCGAGAGCGAAACAAAAAAGGAAACGAAACAGGCATGAAGTTCGAGCGCATCGTAGAAGATCGCATTACACGCTGGTGGCGGCTGGCCGTCCTCGTGCTGGTCGTGGCGTTGATCTTCCCACGGGTGCGCTTGTGGTCGCTGGCGATACTCACCGCGCTGCTTTTCATTCACGGCGTTCGCACTTGGGGGCGGGGCGGTTGGCGTTTCATCGTGCCGATTCTCGTGCTGGGTGTCCTCGGCCTCACGGCGGTTCTCTGGGCGAATCATCAACGCACGCAAGTTGAGGACTACCTGGCGTTTCAGCGACCGCTGACGCTTGAGTTCGTGCCCGACGGCGTACACCGCGGTGAGGGGCCGGGCAACAACGGCAAAATCGTCGTGGATTTGCGGGTTGAAAAAGGCCGCGTTGCGGCGGTGAACCTCGTCGAGCATCGCGACGCGGTCTATGCCTTCGACGACGTGCTGCCGCAATTGAAGGGACGCCGGGCGGTCGACGTGAGCCACTTGGAAGGCTTCGTGTTTCGTAACGAGCGCTCCCTGGCGGGCCTGCAGGCGGCGATGGAAGACGCGGTGCTCCGCCAAACCTTCGACGCGCCGGAGCTTTCCGATCTCTCGCGCGCGGTGTTCTACCTGACCAGTAACCGCGGCGGCAAAATCACCATCAACGCGCTGGCCATTCTGTTCATCGTACTGCTGGCCTTCGACTACACGGTGGGTCCCGCGCTGCGTCCGGGATTAGGTGCGGCGCTCAATTGCTACAATTGCCAGGCTTGCGTAGGCGTCTGCCCGGTGAAAATCGTCGACGGCGAACCTTACCCGATGACCATGGTGCTGATGGCGCGCCTGGGCAATATCGAGCGCGTCGTGGAGTTGTCGAAATTCTGCGTCGGCTGCGGCAAGTGCGCGGCGAAGTGTCCGGTGGGCAACTCCGGCCCGGAGATCGCGTCGGCAGCGTACTTGATTTTGCGTGAGAAGCGACGGCGCGAGCAGGCCGTGCGGGACGTGGCGATTCGCGCCGGCACAGGTCAGCATGACGAAAAGGAGGCCACCGATGACTAGCAAGGTGCGTTACGGCTTCCTCATCGACCTGCGTAAGTGCATCGGCTGCCAGACGTGCGAAGTGGTTTGCAAAATGGAAAATGACGTGCCCCTGGGCGTCTGGCGCTCGTGGGTCAAGAAGGTGGAAAAAGGGCCCTATCCGCACACGCGGCAAAAGTTTCTGCCGCTGCTGTGCAACAATTGCGAAGACCCGATCTGCGTAACGGTGTGTCCGGTGGGCGCCAATCGTAAGCGGGCCGACGGCATCGTGACCTTCGACCCGCACCGCTGCGTCGGCTGCCGCTACTGCATGGCGGCGTGTCCGTACCAGGTGCGGTATCTGCACCCGATTAAGCGCATCGTGGAGAAATGCAATTGGTGCCACCACCGCGTAGACGCCGGTTTGGAGCCGGCCTGTGTGGTCGCGTGCCCGATGGGGGCGCGGGTGTTCGGCGATCTCAACGACCCAGAGAGTGAAATCAGCCGCCTGATCGCGGCGAACGACGTGGCGGTCATCCAACCCGAGATGGGCACCGACCCGCGGGTGTACTACATCGATTTTGACGAGCAGGTGTTTGCGACCAAACGCGAATTCGAATGGAAGTGGCGCTAGTGGAACACGCGGCGACCCGATTGCTGTACGACGTTCATCACCAGACAACCTTCGCCTGGCTGATTTCGATCTACTTCTATTTCACGGGTCTCTCGGCGGGCAGCTTCGTGGTCTCGACGATGAGCTACGGCTTCGGCATGAAGCTCTACAAACCGATCAGTCGGCTGGCGGTGGTCACGGCGACGACCTGCCTGTTTATCGCGCCGGTCGCGCTGCTGATGCAGGTCGGCTGGCCGATCCGCTCGATCTGGAACCACTTCACGTACCTGAATTTCTCGAGCCCGATGACCTACGGCGCGTTTCTGTTGGTGGCCTATCCCGTCGTGTGCGTTTTCTACGCCATCTACATGTTCCGCGGCAACGACCGCATGACGAAACTTTTGGGCCGCATCGGCATCCCGACGGCTATCGCCACGCACGGCTATACCGGCTTCATCCTCGCGTTCGGCAAAGCCCGCGCGTACTGGAACACGGCGCTGATGCCGACGCTGTTTTTGGTCTCGGCGATCGTTTCCGGGCTGGCCTTGATGATTCTGCTGGTGATGGGCTTCTTCCGTTTCGTCCGCGACGAGCGCGCCGTCCCGAGTGAAATCGTCGACGGCTTGGCCAAGCTGCTGGGCTGGACGATTGTTGCCGACTTGTTCCTGACGTTCTCGGACATCGCGGTGCTCTCGATCAGCCACGAAGGCGCGCAGGAGATGACGTGGCTGGTGCTCGGCGGCAGCTTCACGCCGCTGTTTGTGGTCGTGGAGAACCTGCTGGGCAAGGTGCTGCCGATGATCGTGTGCTTCGTGCCTGCGCTGCGCCGCAACCATTGGGTGCTGGCCTTGGCGTGCGCCGGGGTCGTGATCGGTATTTTCTTTATGCGGTACGTGACCGTCTTCGGCGGTCAAGTGCTGCCCTTGATGTGAGGTAAGGGTGCGGATTGCTCGACGCCATTTCATTTCCTGGGGTCTAGCCGGCGCGGCGGTGCTCGGCGTGGAGGGCCTCGGCCGCGCCTTCTACGGGCACGTGATGCGCACGAGCAGCCGCATGGATGAACCGATCCCCTCCGTCTGCCGGGCGTGTCCGGCGGGCTGCGGCATCGTGGGCTATTTGCGCAACAAGACGAAGCTGACGGCGATTATGGGCAACCCGGACCACCCGGTCAGTCGCGGCAAAATTTGCGCGCTCGGCGTGGCGGCGATGAATTTGCAGTTGCATCCGGAACGCCTCTGGCAAGCTCGGCGGCGCGACGGCTCGGTCGTCGATACGGCGGCGGCGATCGCCGAAGCGGGCGAGAAAATCGCGCGACTGATCGGCGACGGGGCGCGTCTGGTGATCGACACATGGGACGAGCAGCAAGCCCACGCGGATTTCGTCGCATCGCTGGACGGGCGGGCGACGGTCATTGGTCGCGAGGCGTTGGAAGACTCCGCAAGGGCGCGCGGCATGGAGGCGGTGTGGGACAGCGAGGTGCGGCCGGACCTCGATCGCGCCGACCTGCTGCTGGTATTCGAAGACCAGCCGCTCGACGGCGGGCCGCGCTTTCTGCCCGATGCGCAGCGGATTATCGAAGCGCGGGTGGAGCGCGGCATGAAGATGGTCGTGTTCGATCCGCGCCTTTCCGCGACCGGCAGCAAGGCCGATCTGTGGGTGCCGATCCGTCCGGGAACAGCGCGTGTGGCGGTGCTGGCGGTGCTGCGGCAAGCCCTGGAGCACGCGAATCTGGGCGCGACGATTTCGATGCGCGGGCAGTATGTGCCGCTGGTGACGCTGGCGGAGTCGATAGGCGCATACACGACCGAGTATGCGGCGCAGGTGTGCGGCGTCGAAGCCGAGTTGCTGCGCGAGGCGGGCCGTCTGCTGATCGAGGCCGATCACCCGGCGACGATGGCGGGACAGCCGGTGTTCGAGGGCGATGACACCGAAGCGGCCTATGCGGCGATTGCCCTGATCGACCTGGTGTTCGGGCTCTACCAGATCCCGGTGATGCCGCGGCCGCGGCTGGTGGCGTCGGAGAACGCGGCCTCGGCGGTGACGGCGGAGCGTATCTACCGGGAAATCGAAGCGGGCGAGGGGCGCGACATCGTGTTGATCAGTCACCGCTCGAATCCGGTGTACGAACGCGGCGCGGCGTTGGAGAAAGCGCTTTCCGACGGACGCCTCGCGTATCACCTGGCGATCACACCGCTGCCGAATGAAACAGCGGCGGCGGCCGACCTCGTGATTCCCGAAACGGTGCCGCTGGAAGGGCACGGGCGGGTTTGGTTGACCTCCTACGTTTCCACGCCCACGTATGTCGAGCAGCGTCCGGTGGCGCCGCCCCCCAAAGGCGTCCCGGCGACCGGGGACGTGTTCAACGGCCTCGGCAAGGCGCAAGTCAGCGCGGGCGTGCCGGCCCCGGCGTACGATCTGCAAATGGTGCGGGATTACACCGGCGCGCGGCAGTTCATCGCCATCGGCACCGGCGTGTACGCCGCCGATGCGGGATTCGATCCGCGTTTGGCCTACCGGGTTCCGGTGCGTTTTTTCCGCGAGTTGCCGCCGCTTGAGTCGCGCGAGCCCGAGGTGTTTCGGCCGGTGCTGTTGTTGCGGGGATCGGCGGTCGTCAACGAGACCGGCGCGCAGGCCAAGTGGCTGGCCGAAATTCAACACGCGGCGCCCTTGTATATGCACCCCGACGACGCGCGGCGCTTGCGCGTGCATCCCGGCGACTACGTGCAGGTCTGGCCGGAGCACGGCGACCGGAACATGGCCGTGGACGCGAAGGTGTTCGTCTCCGACGGCGTGCGACCCGGTTGCGTGGCGATGATCGAGGGGGAGGGGCACGTGAGCGCGGGCCGGTTGGCTTTGGCCAAGCCTTTCACGACGGCTCACGATCCGGACATGAAATTGATCTGGTGGGAACGGGAAGGGGCGGGCGTGAACTTGGCACCCTTCCAGCGGCGGGAAATCAACGCCGACAGCGACGTGGTCAAGCGCCCGCCGACGCGCTTGTGGATACGGAGGCTTTGACGTGGACCTCGTGCGCCGATTGCTGAAACTCATCGCGACCTTCGTGGCGACGGTGTCGCCGTTGTGGGTGGGGGTCGTGATGGCGCTAGGCGGCGGCGCGGGCTTTTTCGGCATGGTGACGTACAACCAAGCGTCGAGCTTCTGCATGAAGTGCCACGAGCCGCAGGGCGTATTCACGAGTTTCGATGCCGAGCACACGTCGCACAAGCCGTACAAGGAAAGCGGTGAGGCGTGCCTGACGTGCCACACGGACAAGAATTTCTACAATATCGCGGGCAACTGGGCGGCAAGCCTGCCGGAGAAGCTCGTGCGCTCGACCAACGCGGAGGCGGCGAAACTGCCGGAACTCGATCCGGGCTATACCGACCAGCAGTGCCTGGCGTGCCACTTCGACGTGTTGAAGCTGCGCGACGCGGAAAAACTGGAACTGCCGGAAAAGGTGGCGGCGATCGGCTTACGCTTTTCGCACCAGCGTCATTTCTGGGTCAAAAGCTTTCCGGAAGATGCGGAGGCGCGCCTGGGCGAATTGACGGAAGCGCAGGCCGACGGCGAGGAAAACGACGAGGCCAAAAGCGAACGCGAGCTATTGCTGAAGGCCAAATTAGGCTGGTGCGGTCAGTGTCACGACCGCCGGCAAGGTGGCGAAGTGGAGCGTTCGATTAACTATTTTGCGTTCAACCCGATGCGGTGCACCGGCTGCCATACGGACGCGGTTCGCGGGCGGCACCCCGGCACGGTTCATCTCGCGTTGCCGAGCGAAGAGACGTGCCGTCGCTGTCACACCGGCACCTTCCACGGCCGGTTTACGATCTTCCGCGCCGAGTGTGAGGGCGCGGACAAACGGGATTGCAGCCAATGTCACCCCGACTACCGGGAAAACGCCGCAAACGCGGCTTATTAGGAGGCACGATGGCATCGATATCCGAACTATCGCCGACGCTGCCCGACGACAAGAAACGAACGGTGGACCAACTGCTCGAAATCAAGGAACCGCCGGTGGCGCGGTTTCGGCTGCTCTCGCGCGGCATGGAGGCATACCATCGATTGTACATCGTCGGCGAGGAGGATTTGACCGGCGACCGGGCTTGCCTGGCCTGCGGCAACTGCCTGGACTCGTGCCCGGTTTTGCGGCGGGAACCCGATCGGCTTTCGGTCACCGACCGCCGGACGAGTTTCGCGCTGGAATCGATCGTGGCCGAGGACTGCGAACTCTGCTTTTCCTGCATTCTGTCATGTCCGCAGGTGGACACGGAAATAAAAGACTACATCGTGGACGAGAAAATCCCGGAGACGATTCCACAAAACCCCTTGCTGCGCCGCCTCGACAATTACTTCATGGTGATCGCGGCGTTGGTGTTCGGAATCATTCTGGGAATTTTTATCGCGCGATAGGGGGATGACATGAGCGACCAAGCCACGCCGGAAGTCGTGAACATTTATATCATGGGCAAGCAATACGTCGTGCCCGACTCGCTAACGATCCAGAAGGCCTTCGAATACGCGGGCTATAAATGGATTCGTGGGTGCGGATGCCGCGGCGGCATTTGCGGAGCATGCGCGACGGTGTTCCGCTACACGGGCAGCTACAAAATCGAAGTCGGCCTAGCCTGCCAGACCGTCGTGCAAGAAGGGATGTACATCGCCCAAATCCCCTTCTTCCCGGCGCCGAAAGCGACCTACGACGTGGATCAAACCGAGGCGACGGTCCAGGCGATCGCGGCGCTCTACCCGGATCTCTACAAGTGCATGGGCTGCAATACCTGCACGAAAAGCTGCCCGATGGAAATCCCGGTAATGGAATACATCAGCGCCGTCATTCGCGGCGACCTGCGCGAAGCGGCAAGGCTCTCATTCGACTGCGTCATGTGCGGCCTGTGCGCGGCGCGTTGCCCGGCCGAACTCAAGCAATACCACATCGCGGAACTGGCTCGGCGTTTGGTGGGTGTGCATCTGATGCCGCGCAGCAAGCATTTGGCCGAACAGACCGAACGCATCCGCATCGGCACTTTCGACGACTCGCTCGACGAGTTGGTCAAGATGGAAGACGCCGGTCTGCGCAAGCTGTACGTACAGCGCGAGATGCAGCCGCAAGAAGAAAACCCCAACTGGAAACCCAAGGACGATACCTACCTGTAGGAGGGGATTGTGGGATACACACAGGAAATGCTCGACCTGATCAAGCGCGTCGAAGCAACGCGTAGCGAGCGTGTGGCCGGCGCCAGGGAGGGAAAGGACTTTCCGCCGCTGTCGCTGGAAGAGCGGACCGAACGGCTCAAATACCACCCCGACTACAAAGAGGAAGGGCGGCGCCCGCTGGCCTGCGGCGTGAGTAAAGACTACGCGATCTGTCACGAAATCGCCGACCTGCTCGAGGCCGCACCGTTGGTCGAGCCGGGCGTAGTGGACGTTACAGAGGCTGACTATACGACGGACGTGCTGGTGATCGGCGGCGGCGGCGCAGGCACGAGCGCGGCGCTATTGGCCGCCGAAGCGGGCGTGCGGGTCATTCTCGCCACCAAGCTGCGGCACGGCGACGCCAACACGATGATGGCCGAGGGCGGCATCCAAGCGGCGACGAAAGTGGGTTGGGACAGTCCCTACTTCCACTACCTCGACGTGATAGGCGGCGGGCATTTCAAGAATCCGCCGGAACTGGTGCGCACGCTGGTGACCGAAGCGCCGCTGGTCATCGAGTGGCTGGAAGGCATGGGCTGCCTGCTTTCGAAAGAGAGCGACGAGGACGGCACGCTGCGTACAGCGCACGGCGGCGGCACGTGTCGCAAGCGCATGCACTTCGCGGCCGACATCACCGGGGCGGAGATCATGCGCACGCTGCGCGACGAAGCGCGCAATCGAGCCGACCGGATCGAAGTGCTGGAGTTCAATCCGGCTGTCGAGCTGATCCTTAACGACAAGGGGCACTGCTGCGGCGCGTTGCTGTTCAACCTCGAGACGCGCGAGCCCTACGTGGTGCACGCCAAAGCCGTCGTGATGGCCACCGGCGGTTCGGGCCGCCTGCATGTGCAGGGCTTCATGACGACCAATCATTACGGCGCCACCGGCGACGGCCTGGTCATGGCCTACCGCGCGGGAGTGCCGGTCACGTTCCTGCACGCGGTGCAGTATCACCCGACCGGCGCGGTGTTCCCGGAACAGGCCGAGGGTCTTTTGATCACGGAAAAAGTGCGTGGTTTCGGTGCGCACATCCTGAACGTGGAGGGCAACCAGTTCGTCTTCGAACGCGAGCCCCGCGACGTGGAAGCGGCGAGCATCATTCGCGAGTGCGGCAAGGTCGGCAAGGGCGTGCCGACTCCGACGGGCAAATTCGGCGCGTGGCTCGACAGCCCGATGATCGAGCAACTGCACGGGCCGGGCACGGTCGAACGCGAGTTCCCGGGCAAGTTCATTCTTTTCAAACGCTACGGCATCAACATCAGCAAGGTACCGATGCTCGTGGGTCCGACGCTGCACTACCAGAACGGCGGCCTGGCCTACGACTCCAAGTGCGAGACAGTGTTGCCGGGCCTTTACTCGGCAGGTGAAGTCAGCGGCGGCGTGCACGGCGAGAACCGCTTGATGGGCAATTCGCTCTTGGACGTGACGGTCTTCGGGCGCATCGCCGGGCGTGAGGCGGCGCAGTACGCCAAGGATCGCTACGAAGCGGGCACGCCGAATCTCGAGCACGTACACCGGTTCGTGAAGGAGCGCAAAGAAGCGGGGCTGGACGCGCCGATCAAAAGCCCGATCCTGTTGCCCGATTACCTCGGCGAGCGCGTGAAGGATAAGCGCCTAGCGGCGCTGGACTGATTGCGTTTTCGGCAGCGTTTCGCCCTTAGTTAGACAGGCTTCGTGCGGCGTTGTATTCTAACCCCCGTCAACGCTTTTATATGTGCAAAGAATTCGGCAAGGAGACCGGAATTATGTTCAAGTCGGCTTGGCTGTGGTGTGTATTGGCGGCGCTTGTTCTTGTTTGTTTTGGGCTTTTCATGGCCTGCGGTGGCGGCGGGGGCGGCAAAGCCACAAGCGGCGACGATGACGAGGCGGGCGATGACGACGATTCGACGGTGCCGGTGGTCGGAGGCGAAAGCGGCCGCGTTGTCGAAGGCGAACCGTGCGAACTGGACGAAGTGAAGAAGATTCGCAATCTGGGCATTGCCGTATACGACGGCGACGAGGCGCCGGACATCGGCGGGGACTACATGCTGGACACCCTGACGATCACCTATGATGAATCCGGCACATCGGGTTTGCGGGTCGCAGATTACCATCTGATCTATTTCGATACCGGCGAAGAAGGCCAGGTGTCGGTATCCTACGCCGGGGTGGGCGTCGACGATTCCGGCAATCGTTTGCCGGCGAACGTGTATGGAAGCGACGGATGCTACTCGATATGCGTGAACATTATCGGCACGGCGGACGGCTGCAACTACGAAACACCGACGATTCACTCCGGTTGCGTGACCGAGGCGGGGATCACCGACTTCGAGTGGGGATTCTGGATGAAGTCGAAGCGCGGCCGCAACTGCGAATACCTGATGCCGATCGGCGCGGCGCGGATCGTGGCCGAAGAGGACGGTGTGGCGAAGCGAAGATGAAAAAAGCCCACCGGCGGCGGCGGGCTTGATAGTAACGAACGTCGGTACGCTATTTCGCCAGGTCGAACAGCAGCTTCTTGAATGAGTCCTTGTCAACAATGCGCGCCAATTCCCGGTTTTCCACCAGCACCACGAAATCCTCGGCGATGGCGAGGGTGCCGGCCAGGTTACTGTTTTCGGCGAGCTTGGCGGCCGCGGTGTCGGACTGCGCGGCTTTTTTCACCACGTCGGGATCGAGGCCGGCGCTTTTGACATATTCTTCCCACCAACTGGACATCGGGTTTTCATAGCGGGCTTTCAGGTAATCCCAGGCCTTGGCGGGGTCCTGTTCGATCACGGCCAGAACGCGCAGCATCTCTTCGATTTCGGGCGGCCCCATCTGGCTTTGGATTTGTCCGTCTTGAACCATCGCAAAGGGGCGCAAGTGGATATCGACGCCCAGCGCTTGGACGTCGGGACGCGCCAGGAGGTCGCCGACGTCCAGCAATACGCGCAACGCCTTGGGCGAGAAGGGCGTGAAGAAGATGTCGAGGCGTTTCTTCTCCGGCTCGCGATCGAGGAAGAAATTGCTGCCGATTTGCGGGGCCAGTATGTAGCCGTCTTCGAGTTCGAGCAAGTGTTGTTGCAAAGCTTGAAAGTTTTTCCGATCCTTCACTTCTTTCGGGAAAATAAACGCGGGCAACATGCGAAGGTTGTATTTGGCGATCAGCTTTTTGCCCAGCGCGGAATCGGACTTCACTTTGTTGATCTTGACGTTCGGATACAGCGCGCGGGTCTGGTTCAACACTTCCTCGACCCGGCTCTGATCGACGGCGTTGCCGGCCACCACGACCGTATGTTCGATCGGCGTTTTGTCCACCAGTTCGTCGGGTAGTTTGGGAGGCGTGCCCGGCCTGTTGCACGAGCCGGCGCCGCTTCCGTCGCTGCGCGAGAGTGTGTCGGGCGGGTTGGCGCAGGCGGCGGGGCGTTTGTCGCCGGAGGCTTGGCAGATGGCCCCGAACAGTTCGAGGCTGTTGATGCCGCCGCCGTACCGTTGGCCGTTGATCAGAATCGTCGGGCTCGCGTTGACCTGGTTTTTCTCGGTTTCGGCCAGGTGCTCGCGCATGATCGACTCGCCCTCGTTGGCGGCGCACAATTCGATCGCGCTTGCGTCGAGTTCGAGCTCTTTGGCGACTTCCTGCCAATCCTTGCCCGATTCGTTCCAACGAAAGACGAATTCGTACTGTTTAGCGAGGGCGGTTTTCCCGACGCAGGCTTGCACGATGTTCTTTTGCAGTTCGCCGGGGCCGTGCAGAGAATTGAGTTTACCATCTGGACCCTGGCCGACGATGAAAATCAGGCGCAGGTCCAGGGCGTCCGGGAGGGTCTGGCTGACTTTGTGGACGACCTTTTCCGCCGGCACGCCGAAGGGGCATTCACTCATGGCGTAGAGCGTGACCTCGATTTTGCCGTCCGCCGCCGCTGCGGTTGGGGGTTGGGTTTCTTCGACGCCCGCGGGCTTTGAGTCATTACTACTAATCCCGCATCCGGCGACCAGAAAGATCACCAGAAGCGGTAGAAACCACTTGATTGCGGCGATGTGTCTCATACGTTTGGCTCCTCGTTGGTTTTATACTCTATAACCGGCCCATAGATTTGGGGCCGGAGTCCCGCTTGTCAAGTCCGTGAGACACCCGGGGGGCGGTTTTGTTGCAGGGCGGGGCGCGAAATGGCGTTGACACCACACAGGGAAAACGCTATTAGACGAAAGGTCCATTTGCACGAAGAAAAGTCACCCGAACGCTGTCGGTGTGCGGCGGCATAATTGTCAGGAGGATCCAATAATGGCCAGTTCCGTAAACGAAGTATTTGAGAACATGGCGACCAAGATGGCTGCGGACCCGTCGAAAGTCGAAAACATCAATGCGGTTTATCAGTTCAACGTAACTGGTGACGACGGCGGTGAGTGGCACGTCGATTTAACCGGTGATGCTCCGGCCGTGGCTAGTGGCCCGGCGGAAAGCGCCAATTGCACCGTGACGGTGACGGATGAAGATCTGCTGGCGATCATCGACGGCAGCCTGAATCCGCAGATGGCCTTCATGACGGGCAAAGTCAAGATCAGTGGTGACATGAGCCTGGCCATGAAGCTGGGGAAAATCCTCGGCTAATATCGGCCAACTTGGATGACTCGGGGGAAGCGCATCGCGCTTTCCCTTTTCTTTTTTTAGACTTGACCGGTTTCATCATGCGAACCAATGTAGGGGAGTACGTTGCGCTCGAATTGAGGTGAGTGAGGAGCATTTCGATGAAAAGTCACACCGAATACCTATGGTTCAACACATCCAAAAGACGCGAATACCTCAACATCACTGCGAAAATCGAGGAAGTTGTGGCTGAAGCCGCCATCGAGGAAGGCATGGTGTTGGTCAGCGCTATGCACATCACCGCCGGCATTTGGGTCAACGACGCCGAGCCGGGAATCATTGCCGATATCGACCAGATGCTTGAAGGGCTGGCGCCGTTCGGCAAAGACTATCGCCATCACCGTACCGGGGAGGACAACGGCGACGCTCACTTGAAGAGCATTCTAGTGCATCACCAGGTGGTGCTGCCGATTACCGAAGGGCAATTGGATTTGGGGCCGTGGCAGCAAGTGTATTATTGCGAATTCGACGGTCGGCGGCGCAAACGAGTCGTCGTCAAAGCGATGGGTGAATGATGCCGGTGGGGTGTCGCTTGACCCGACTCCGCCAAGCCCATAAACTACCGTAACTTTTTCATGTTCATGCTATAGGGGATCACTGCCGTGCGCCGAATTGTCGCGTTTCTGCTGTCTTTTTGTCTGGTTTTGTTGCCGGTTTGCGGCGCGGCGGAGGACGGGAACGAAGATTCCGGATCCGATGACGGCTTCGTCTGGGACGAAGAGCGGGACCTCTATTTACCGACGACTACCTACGAACCCGGCCGCGGCAAAACGGTGTTGATCGCCTCGGGTTTAGGCGTGTTCAGCGGTTTGGTGGTCGGCGGCCTGTTGCTGGTTTTCTACCAGAACCCCGATGCCGACAAGAATTTCGACACGATGATGATCATTACCGGCATGGCCGGTTTTGGCGGCGGCCTGGCTCTTGGTTTGACCTTACCGGCTGACGTTACTAAGGAAGACGCCGCGGCGAGCCTGGACCTGAATCAAACGCCGGGATTGACATGGCGCCTGCCGGCCGTGGGATTCTTCGAGGGCGAAACGTTGTCCGGAAAAAAAGAACAAGTATGGCGGACAAACCTTTTTCAGCTTCGCTTCTAGAAAAATACGTCGGCTGCGTTTCCATTTTCCACGACGAACACACGAGCGACGCCAATGGATGAACTGCTCGCCCAGGTAGAAAAGCCCGCCCGTTATACCGGCGGTGAAATCGGCTCGGTTCGCAAGGAGCCATCCGCGGTCGACGTGCGCTTCGCGTTGGCTTTCCCCGACGTCTATGAAATCGGCATGAGTCATCTGGGCTACCAACTGCTTTATGCGGCGCTCAACGAGCTAACCTGGTGCGCGGCGGAGCGCGTCTATGCGCCGTGGCCGGATATGGAGAAGGTGTTGCGCGACGTGGGTTTGCCGCTGTTCGCGCTGGAATCCAAAGAGCCCATAGCCGACTTCGACGTGCTGGGTTTCACGCTTCAGTACGAGTTGGCGGCCGCCGGTGTGCTTCAGATGCTCGATTTGGCCGGGCTTCCCTTGCTAGCGGCCGATCGTTCGGATGACGCACCGCTGACCATCGCGGGCGGGCCGTGCGCCACGAACCCGGAGTCATGGGCTCCGTTTTTCGACGCCCTCGTGTTGGGCGACGGCGAGGAAGTCGTGGTCGAAATCGCCGACGCCGTACGGGAAGTGAAAGGGCGGTCGGGCGGGCGACAGGCGATGCTCGAGGCCGTGGCGAAAATCGCCGGCGTGTACGTGCCTTCCCGCCGAACACCGCGATTCGACGGCGCGCGCTTTGACGGTTTCGACCTCGATCCGGGCGAGCCGGAACGCGTCCGACGTCGTCTGGTGCACGATTTGGATGCGACGCCGCTGCCGCGCCGTCCGCTGGTGTCGAATATTCAAGCGGTCCACGATCGACTGGCGCTGGAAGTGATGCGCGGTTGCCTTCGGGGCTGTCGCTTTTGCCAGGCCGGCTACTTGTACCGTCCGGCTCGCGAGCGCGAAGGCGCGACGATCGCCCGTGCCGCGCGGGAGAGTTTGGCGACCACCGGATACGACGAGGTGGGCTTGTTGTCGCTTTCGACCGGTGATTGGTCTCCGGTCCAGACCGTGATACCGCACATGATGAACGAACTGGCGCCGCAACGCATTGCGCTCTCGCTGCCGAGCCTGCGGGCTGAGTCGCTGGAGGGCGAGTTGGCCGAGGCGATCAGCCGCGTGCGCCGCACCGGATTTACCCTGGCCCCCGAAGCCGCGACCGAAAGATTGCGCCGCGTCATCAACAAACCGATTTCCGACGACATGGTGCTGGAGTCGGTGCGCCGGGTGTTCGAAGCGGGATGGGAGATTGTGAAGCTGTATTTCATGATCGGCCTGCCGACCGAAACCGACGAGGACGTCGCCGCGATTTTCGACCTCGTCGACCGCGTGTACGCGCTGGGTAAGAGCGTCACGAAGCGGGCGCGCGTCAACGTGACCGTCAGCATCTTCGTGCCCAAGCCGCATACGCCATTCGAGCGCTTCGGGATGGCCGATCCAGAGATTGTGCGACACCGTATGGAGCCTTTTCTGGCGACGAAACGTAAACGGCGCGGCGGCGCAGTCTACAAAGTACACGATTGGCGAACGAGTCTGGTGGAAGCGGCGTTGGCGCGTGCCGATCGTCGGGCCGCGGCGGCCATCGAGGCGGCGTATCGCGCCGGCGCCCGTTTTGACGGGTGGAGCGAGTATTTCCGCCTCGACCGTTGGCGGGAGGCATTCGCGGCGGCCGGGATCGACCTGGAGGCCGCGGCAACACGGCGGATTCCCGATGGGGACCCGTTACCTTGGGACGGTGTGGATGTCGGCGTCGACAAAGCCTTCTTGCAGCGTGAGAAGGAACGCGCTTTGGCCGCCGAAGTGACCGAGGATTGCCGTACCGGCCGGTGCGGGGCGTGCGGCGCTTGCATCGATGAAGCCGCCAACGACTTCGCGGCACCCGCCATTGCCGAGCCGCCGATTTCCCTCGCGGCGGCGCCGCCGGAGGATGCGCGGTTTCGCTACTGGTTCCGCTACCGCCGGTTCGGCCCGACGCGGTGGCTGGGACATTTGGACTTATCGCGGGCCATGGCGCGTGCGGCGCGGCGTGCGGCGCTGCCCTTGGTGTACAGCCAGGGTTTTCACCCGCTTCCGAAGATCGCTTTCGGGCCGCCGCTGGCGGTGGGTATCGCCAGCGATGCAGAGTGGTTCGAACTGACACTTAACGAATCACTTGACGCGGCGCAGGTACGCAGCGAACTGGCGCGAGAATTGCCGGAAGGTATCGAGTTATGCGAAGCGCATAGCAAAGCACTTGATGCGCCGAGCATTAACGGAGACGTCGTGGGTTTTGTGTACGAAATCGATTTATCGCGCCTGGACGCCCCGGCGGCGGGCGAGGCGGTCACGCGATTTCTGGCGGCGGAAAATTGGCCGGTAGATATCGTGAAGAAGGGAAAGGCGCGCCGTGTCGACGCGCGGTCGCTGGTAGCCGAGGCGAGGGTGGAAGGAGATTCGCTGCATGTGCGGCAGATGATGAAGGCCGGCGGCGGTTTGAAGATCGCCGTGTTGGCGGCGGAAATGCTCGGGCTGCCGGGGCGGCCGGTGAATCCCACGGCGATTCGTAAAACAGAGACACTGTGGCGCGAGTGATAGGAACCGGGCGGCTTGTTCTTGCGGGGCCGGGACGCATCGCCTAGAATCCAACGCGAAGTCAACCAAGGAGCGAAGTATCCATGCCGGATAACGAACTAATCATCAACGTTACCCATCAGGAGAAGCGTGTCGCTCTTTTGGAGAACGGTCATCTGGCCGAACTGCATATTGAATTGGCTCGCGAGCAGGGAATTGTCGGCAATATCTACAAAGGTCGCGTCACCCGGGTGCTGCCGGGCATGCAGGCCGCGTTCGTCGACATCGGTTTGGATCGCGCCGCATTTCTCTACGTGGCCGACGTGCGCGATCCGGTGAACGACATTGCCGTATTCGAGCGTTCGGGCGACGACGCCGACAGCGAACGGGTACCGACTCTGCCGCGCGAAACCAGCGAGAGTTTCGACGAAGTGAATATGGAGATGAGCGAGGGCGCCATGCCGCACCCGGTGCCGGCCGTGCCGATCGAAGACTTGCTGCGTGAAGGGCAAGAGATCATGGTGCAGGTCGCCAAGGAGCCCATCGGCACCAAAGGCGCGCGCATCACCAGCCACATCAGCCTACCGGGCCGCAATCTGGTGTTGATGCCGTATATGGATCACGTCGGCGTGTCGCGTCGCATCGACGACGAGGAGGAGCGAGCGCGACTCAAAGAAGTGGTGGAGCAACTGCGGCCGACGGGAATGGGATTTATCGTACGCACCGCGGCCGAGGGCAAAGATCGTGAAGCGCTGGTCAACGACGTGGAATTCCTGGTCGAAGTGTGGAAAAGCGTCCAGAAAAAATACGATACCGCCAAAGCGCGGTCTCTGTTGCACAGCGATCTGTCGATCACGCTGCGGGCGATCCGCGACCTGTTTCGCGCCGACATCGGCCGGGTGTTGATTGATTCCCGCGACGAATACGACAAGATCATGTCGTTTTTCGGCAAGCACATGCCCCGCATTAACTGCACCGTGGATTTCTATGACGAAGCGGAGCCGGTGTTTGATCACTTCGGCCTGGAGGTCGAAATCGCCCGGGCGCTGCAACCGAAGGTTTGGTTGAAAAGCGGCGGTTACATCATCATCGAGCAAACCGAAGCCCTCACGGCCATCGACGTCAACACCGGGCGCTTCGTCGGCAAGCACAATCTCGAGGATACGATCCTGAAAACGAATCTGGAGGCGATCAAGGAAATATGCTTCCAGCTTCGCCTACGCAATATCGGCGGCCTGATCATTATCGATTTCATCGACATGGAGAAGGAAGGCAACCGCGAGAAGGTGTTTAGAGCCCTGCAAGAGCAACTGACGCGGGACCGCGCCAAGACGAATATTCTGAAGATTTCGGAACTCGGGTTGGTCGAGATGACGCGCAAGCGGACCCGGGAGTCCATCGCGCGAGTTCTTTCCGAACCCTGCCCGTATTGCGAGGGCAAGGGATACGTGAAGAGCAAGACCGCGATCTGTGGCGAGATTTTCCGCGAGATAAAAAAAGAGGTGGCGTCCAGTTGCAGCAAGTCGATCATCCTGCACGTGCATCCGGAAATCGCGGATCTGCTTTACGAAGAAGAGCGGGCGGGAGTTGAATTCCTCGAGGAATCCTGTGGAACCGACATTACGATCAAAGACAACTCGTCGTTCCACCTGGAACAATTCGAAATCATCTGCGCGTAAATCCGGTTAATTGTAGCCGTCGGCGTCGTCTAATTCGAAGTCTTCGCGGTAGTGCGTGTGCATGTGCGAGAGGATCAGGTCGTTGATCTGCGCCACCGTGGGTAGCTTGAGCGCTTCTTGAGCGAGCTGCCGCGCCTCTTCCCGGGAGAAGCGGGCGATCAACCGCTTGATGCGCAAAGCACGGTTGGGCGACATCGACAACTCGTCCACACCGAGGCCGAGTAGGACCTTCACGAACGCCGGCTCGCCGGCCATTTCGCCGCACACAGCCACGGGGATGCCTTGCTCGTGACCGCATTCCACAACCCGCCGCACCGCGCGTAACACCGCCGGGTGCAGAGGGTGGAACAAGTAGTTGACGTGTTCGTTGCCGCGGTCAACGGCCAAGGTGTATTGAATCAAGTCGTTGGTTCCGATGGAAAAGAAGTCGGCTTCCGGCGCCAGCAAATCGGCGACGGCGGCGGCGGCGGGCGTTTCGATCATGATGCCGGTTTGGATGTTTTCGTCGAACGCGATGCCGTCGGTCCGAAGTTCATCAGCCACTTCGGCCACGATACGCTTGGCGATGCGCATTTCTTCCAGCCCGCTGATCATCGGGAACATGATGCGCACTTTGCCGAAGGCGCTGGCGCGTAAGATGGCGCGCAACTGCACGCGGAAGATATCCGGGTACGCCAGGCATAGCCGAATCGCGCGCAGGCCCATGGCGGGGTTGGCTTCTTGCTGGAAATATTCCTCGGCGAAGTCGACCTTGTCCCCGCCCAGGTCGATGGTGCGGATGGTCGTCACGCCCCCATCGCCGAGCCGCTGGACGACGTTGCGGTAAACCTCGAATTGTTCTTCCTCGGTCGGCGTGTGGGAACTAAACAGGAAGAGAAATTCGGTGCGGAAAAGACCGATTTGCGTCAAACCGTTGCTGAGTACCGTGTCCAACTCGCTGGGCAACTCGATGTTCGCCGCCAGCACCACCGCGTGTCCATCGGAGGTTTGGGTGGGCAGATCGCGAATCTGCCGCAGACCTTCCTCAAACTGCTCGTGGTACTGCCGCCGGGTTTCGTAGTCGGCGATCAATTCCAGGGACGGATTGAGAAATACCTTGCCTTCGAAACCATCGAGGATGATCAAGTCGCCCGTTTTGACGTACTCGGTGACTCTTTCCAGGCCGATGGCGGTCGGCAATTCCATGGCGCGGGCGAGAATGGCCGTGTGGCTAGTGGCGCCTCCGACATCGGTGACGATGCCGAGAATCGAATCGCGGTTGATGTGTGCCAGGTCGGCAGGCGAGAGGTCGTGCGCCACGAGGATGACCGGTTCGGTGATATCTTCGAGGCTCTGCTGTTTGACGCCCATTAAATTGTGGAGCAGGCGTCGCTCGACGTATTCGAAGTCGCGGCGTCGCTCGCGCAGGTAGGGGTCTTCCACGTGGTCGAAGATGCTCGTGACTTCGGCAATGACCTGCGTGACGGCCCATTCGCTGTTGACCAGCAGTTCCTCGATGCGCCGCCGGAAGCGGCCGATGAGTTCCGGATCTTTGAACAAAGAAAGGTGCGCATCGAGGATCTGCGCGTGCTCCTCCAAGTCGAGTTTCGCCTTGGCCTCGGTCAACTGATGACGCGAGAGGGCGAGGGACGAGTTGAGACGCTGCAGTTCGTGCTCGACACCGCTGGCTTCGATTTTGTGGTGCGGTACGCGAATGTGCGGCCGGTCGATATGGTACGCGCGCCCCAGGGCAATGCCGGGAGCGCCGGACAATCCCTGCAGTTCTGTGAGTCGGCCGGTGGGCGAGGTCATCGGTTCAATCTTCTCCGAATTTCTGTCGGAACAACTTATCCAGCTCCATAACGGCGCGCGCGGCCTCTTCGCCCACAGCTTTGACGTGCAATACGCTGCCGGGGGGCGCCATGAGCTGCGTGATGCTCATGATACTTTTCCCGTTGGCCAAACGCCCGTTGAAGGAAATTTCGACGTCGCAGTTAAACCGGTTGAGCAGTTTGACGATCTGGCTGGCCACCCGCAAGTGAATGCCCACCTGATTTTCGACTGTCACATCTCGTTCCACGTGCATAGATTACTCGTTGCGCAAATACTCGCTGGCGATGTGAATGCTTCCGCGACCGATTTCGGAAAGCTGTCGGGACAAATCCCCGAGTTTGCCTTCCCGCCGGGCATAAGCCATTTCCACCAACATCGGCAGGTTGACGCCACTGACCACTTCGACGGTGTCTTCCTTGAGAAACGAAAGCGCAATGTTGCTCGGCGTGCCGCCGAACATGTCGGTGAACATCAAGACGCCTTCGCCGGTATCGACCTGCGTGATCGCGTTTTGAATTTGTAATCTGATTTCATCGGGCTTTTCCACGCCCGTAATGGAAACGATACTGATGGCGGGCAGTTTTTCCCCGATAATGAGCTGCGTCGTCTCCAGCAGTTCCTTAGGCAGTCCGCCGTGAGCGACCAGGACGATTCCAACCATGTCAATTCCCGTCAGCGTTTGTAATCGCGGTGTTCGACCGCGAGCGTTATATCCATCTTTCCCAGGTTTTCGGCGAGGTGTTCGACAATCGCGACCGAACGATGCTTGCCGCCGGTGCATCCGATGGCGATCGTGAGGTAACTTTTGCTTTCGCCACGGTACAGCGGTATGAGAAACGCGAGGAGATCCACGTACCTTTTCAGGAAGTCCTGCGCCTTTTCGCTTTGTAACACGTAATCGGCGACCGCGGCGTCTTTGCCGGTCAACGGTCGCAGGTCCTCGACGAAATGCGGATTCGGCAGAAAACGAACGTCCATCACCAGGTCGGCGTCGCCCGGCAACCCGTATTTGAAGCCGAAACTCATCAGCCGGATCACGAGCAGGGCCTGGGAAGATTCATCGGCGAAACGATTTTGGATGCGGCGGCGCAGTTCGTGCGGCGTCAGGCCGGTGGTATCAAGTACCCAGTCGGCTTGTCCCCGGAGTTCCAGCAACAAATCCCGCTCGGCGCGAATGCCTTCGATGGCCGAGCCGCTACCGGCCTGCGGGTGAGCCCGTCGTGTTTCCGAGTACCGGCGCTGCAACACTTCGTCCGAGGCTTCCAGAAACAAGATATCGAGTTGGTAGCCGTCCTGCCGCAGTCTGTGGAACAGGTCGACCGCCCGCGAAGGGAAGGTGGGGTCGCGCAGGTCCATGATGAGGGCGAATTTGCCCAGATCGCCGGGGCGGCTGAG
The DNA here is from genome assembly GCA_030765525.1 of Candidatus Lernaella stagnicola. Lineage (NCBI taxonomy): Bacteria > Candidatus Lernaellota > Candidatus Lernaellaia > Candidatus Lernaellales > Candidatus Lernaellaceae > Candidatus Lernaella > Candidatus Lernaella stagnicola. The sequence continues at coordinate 43,355 of JAVCCK010000003.1, read as the reverse complement.
CGTGCCGAGTTGAATAAGCTTGTCGACCAGATCGGCCGGGAGATTGTCCACGCAAAAGAAGCCAAGGTCTTCCAGCGCTTTGGCGGCGACGGATTTGCCGCTGCCGCTCATGCCGGTGACGATGACGACTTTCGCGGCTTTCATTCGGTCTCCTCCACGATAACATCGGCTTCAGCCGAGAGAGTCGAGAGCAGATGCTGTTGGAATTCCTTGGCCGAATGATAGCCTTCGAGTTTCAACAATTGGTTACGCGCCGCGACTTCGACGATCGTCGAGAGGTTGCGGCCGGGGCGCACGGGCAGGACGATCAACGGCAGTTCCACGCCGATGATGGTAAAAGCCTTGTCGTCCAGGCCGATGCGATCGTAGTCCACGTTTTTTTCCCACGGCACAAGTTTGACGACGAGCTGCACCCTCTTGCGGTCGCGGATCGCACTGATGCCGAACAGGTCCTTGATGTTGATGATGCCGAGGCCGCGAACCTCCATGTGGTACTTGATGACGTCCGGGCCGCGCCCGTAGATGGCCATCGGTCCCTGGCGCACGAGATCGACGCTGTCGTCGGCGACCAGACGGTGGCCGCGCGTCACTAGGTCGAGGGCGCATTCGCTTTTGCCGATACCGCTTTCGCCGAGCAGTAAAACGCCGACACCGAATACGTCAAGCAGAACACCATGCATGCTGGCGCTCTTTGCGAATCGGGTTTCCAACAGCTTGGTCACGCGGTCGATGAGCGCCTGCGTCGGCAACTGCGAGCGCAGCACCGGCGTCTGCGTTCGCTCGGCGTGCTGGATGAACACTTCGGGCAATTGCAGATTGCGCGTGACGACGCAACACGCAACCCGTTGGTCGAAGAACTTTTTGCAGACGCGTTCCTGTTCCTCTTCGCTCAGGGTGACCAGGAAGGAAATCTCCGTCTGCCCAAAGACCTGTACGCGATTACGAGCGACGTAAGCCACGTAGCCGGTCATCGCCAGCCCCGACTTCTGGATGTAGGGAGTGCGGATTTTGTTTTCGAGGCCCGATCGACCGGCAACGAGTTCCAGCGCCAGATCGATCTGGCGGTGAAGGAGCAATTCGTTGACGGTCATCTGCGGCAACGGACTTATCCTTTCTCGTCGGCTCGGCAAATCGAGTCAAACAATTCGGACGCGTCCATTTCGAGCAACGCGCGGCGGGTTTCCGAATTCTGCAGCAAGCGGGAGGCGCGTTCGAGCGCCGCCAAATGGCGGCCGACCTTTTTGTCGGGGGCGATGAGCATGAAAAACAAGGTTGACGCCTCGCCATCAACGCTTTCGAAGTCGATGCCCTCGGGGCTTCGAGCGAACACGGCGTAGATCCGATCGAGGCCCGGGATTTTCGCGTGAGGAATCGCCACGCCGTTTTCGATGCCGGTGGAACCGAGCCGTTCACGATCAACCAGGGCCTTGAGAATTTGCGACTCATCGACTTCCGGATAGCAAGCCGAGAGTTGGTGGGTCATCTCCCGTAGGACACCCATTTTGTCTGTGGCTCCCAATTCCGGACATATGGCATCCGGCTGCAAAATCGACGCGAGTTTCATGACGTTGTTTCCAGAGTGTGTGTGCCGCGCTTACGCTTGCGCTCGTATCAAACCAAATTGTCCGTCTTTGCGCCGGTACATTACATTAATTTTGCCATCCGTCGAGTTGGTAAACACCAAAAAGTCGGATTTGGGGTTCATGTCCATCCAGAGCACGGCTTCCTCGACCCCGACGGGCTTGAGATTGGCATCTTCGGTCACCGCGATTCGCTTTTCCCATTCGGGCGCGGCTTCCGCGCCGACGTCGTGTGCCTCAACTCGGGTCACAAATTCGCGATGTCCCGGGCGTCCGCCCTTTTTTTTCCCGCGGATCTTGTCTTTTTGCTTTTTGAGTTGGCGTTCGAGTTTGTCCATGACCTTGTCGATCGCGCTGTAGATGTCGTCGGTTTCTTCTTCACAGTTCGTGACGTTCCGCCCGGCGCTCAGGGTGACTTCGGCAATGTTGCGGTATTTCTCAAGCGATAACACAACGTTGGCTTCAATCGGCTCGTCGACGTAACGTTTGACTTTCGCCAGCTTCTTTTCGACGTAATCTTTGATTGCCGTGGTCGGTTCCATGTGCCGGAAGGTAACGTTAACTTTCATGGTAACACTCCCATCGTCAGTGCCTAGTACAGGCGTTTTCGTTTGGCTGATGACAAGATTCCCAGCATCTCGCGGTACTTCGTGACGGTGCGCCGCTTGATGCTGAGTCCTTCTCGGTCGTTGAGTATCTCCATAATCTTCTGATCGGAAAGCGGTTTTTTCGGGTTCTCATCGGCCACGATCTTGGTGATTATGTCCTTGACGCTCTCCGAAGCCACTGCGTTGCCGTCGGCTGATCCAATGCCGCTATTGAAAAAGTACTTCAGTTCAAAAATCCCCTGGGGGGTGTGCACATACTTGTTGGTCGTCACGCGGCTTACGGTGGATTCGTGCATGCCGATGTCTTCGGCCACATCCCGTAAGATCAAGGGTTTGAGGAATTTGATTCCTTTTTCAAGAAATTCGCGCTGAAATTTGATGATGCTTTCGGTCACTTTATAGATCGTTCGTTGCCGCTGGTGGATGGAGCGAATCAACCATACTGCGCTGCGCAGTTTTTCCTGAATGTATTCCTGCTCTGTTTTGTTGCCGGAGCTTTTTTGCTGCAGGATCTTCTTGTAGTAGTTGCTGACCCGCAATTTCGGCATACCGTCATCGTTGAGCGTGATGACGTAATCGTCGCCGACTTTTCGCACGTAGATGTCCGGCGTGATGTACTGCGGCCGTTCGGCGGAAAAGGGACGGCCGGGTTTGGGTTCGAGACGCGCAATGATCCGCATGCCGTCGACCACATCCTCGACCGCGCAATTCAACGCCTTCGCCACCGTCTTGAAATCTTGTTTCTGCAGATCGGGCAAATGCCGCTCGACCATATCCAGCACGATCGCGTTCGTGTAACCCATGGCCCTGAGTTGCAGCATCAGGCACTCGGAAAGATCGCGCGCGCCGACGCCGGTCGGGTCGAAGGTCTGGATGCGTTCCAGCACCCACTCGGCATGATCGGGTTCGAGGCTTTCCGTTTCGCAGATCTCGGCCAGGGGCGTGATGAGATAGCCGTTGTCGCCGATGTGGCCGATCAGGATCACCCCGGTCGCCCTGGATTCCTGATCCAGATCCGCCATGTGCAGTTGCCATTCCAAATGAGTGGCCAGATCGGCGGCGCGGGTCAGGACCGTTTCGCTCTGCTCGCGCTCTTCGTCTTCGTAGGAGCCGCCACCGCGATAATCGGAGACGCTGCGGTTTTGCAGATAGGTGTTCCAGTCGATGGCGGCGCCGCCGTTGTCGGGAGTGTCCAAGCTCAGTTCGGGGCCGGAGTCGGGTAGGTCCTGCGGGCTTTCCGCCGGCTCGGCCACTTCATCCAAGCAAGGGTTCTCGACGAGCTCCTGTTGGATCTGCTCGACCATCTCCAAGTGGTTGAGTTGGAGGAGTTTGATGGCTTGTTGGAGTTGCGGCGTCATGATCAACTGCTGCGACATGCGCAGGTTCATTTTCATTTCAAGCGCCATCGGCCAACCCCTCCTTTCTTGTTTCGGCGGCTACAATTTGAATTTGTCACCCAGGTAAATCTCGCGCGCTTTCGGTGACTCGGCTATCGTTTTCGGGTCTCCTTCTTCGAGAATTTCCCCCTTATGAATAATATAGGCCCGATCGCAGATATTCAAAGTTTCGCGGACGTTGTGATCGGTGATCAGTATCCCGATGCCGCGCTCCCGCAGATCGGCGACGATGCTTTGAATTTCGTTCACCGCGATGGGGTCGATGCCGGCAAAAGGCTCATCCAGCAGCAAAAACGAGGGATTCGTAACCAACGCGCGGCTGATCTCCACCCGCCGTCGCTCGCCACCGGAAAGGGAATAGGCCTTGTTTTTCCGAAGGTGCGAAATGCCCAAATCCTGCAGTAATTGATCCACGCGCCGGTTTTGTTCTTCCTGGCTGAGCTTGAGCGTTTCCAGGATGGCCAGGATGTTTTCCTCGACCGTCAGTTTCCGGAATACCGACGGCTCTTGGGCCAGATAGCTGATGCCCAGGCGGGCGCGGCGGTACATCGGCAGATCCGTGATGTCCTTATCGCCCAATAAAACGCGCCCGGAATCCGGCCGGTACAACCCCACAACCATATAGAAATTGGTCGTTTTCCCGGCACCGTTGGGCCCGAGTAAGCCCACGACTTCGCCCTGGCGCACTTCGATACTCGCCGCTTTAACGACGGTCCGATTGCGGAACGATTTCGTAAGCTTGTCGGTTCGTAGCACCAGGTGGTTCTTCGTCACGTCCTTACGGTTCTCCTACGGTGCGTCTTGGCTGTTGCCGGAAACCGAACCCGGATTGATGGTAACCGAAACCCGACCGGATGTTCCGCCGAGTATTTCCACTCGTTGATTCGGAACGTAAATCAGAATCGTCGATCCGGCCAGACGATCGCGGCCCTGCGTGACCACCGGGGATCCCGTTAGCGCGATCGTGCCTTTGGCATGGTTGTATTCGGCTCGCTGGCAACTGGCTTTGCGTTTGCCCTGCGTCAACTCCACGCTACCCATGGCGATGAGCTTCTCAACCTCTCCGCCGAAGTCGTCGGGCTGCGTATCCTCGTCTTGACGCGCTTTGGACTGGGCCTGTTTTTCAAAATAAATCAACAAGATATCGCAGCGAAGGGTCGCATCTTCCTGCTTGACGACCACGTCGCCTTCAAAGCGTACAAGTCGGTCCCCGCCGTCGGCTTCCAGGCGCTCGGCTTCAATGTGGAAGGGCTGGGAGGGGTCGAATTCGGGCGCGGTGATACGGCTTTGCTGGCCCAGCGCCGGGCCGGCCAGGAAAAACGCCGTGCATAGCACGATCCACGCATAGTTTAGTTGTCTTGAGACCACAGTTTCGCTTTCACTTGTTCTCTAAGTTTAACCCTTTGTCCGTCGATGTCGATGTCCGCGCCGATTCCGGCCACCGTGAAACTCGGCCCGACCAGGCGCACGGCGGCGTCGGTCGATATCCGGCTCGTGGCACCGTCGAACTGCAGGTCGTCGGTGCGAAGTTCCAGGCCGTCTTCGGTTCGCGCCACCACGTTGCCGCGCAAGACACCGGTGCGGGCGGTCATATCGACCCCGGCCGTGTCTCCGCGGATCTCGAAACGCCGGCCTGATTCGACGACCTCGCCGGTCACCTGCTCAAGTTCGGCCGTGTTGCGGTTATCGAAGTAGCGGGCGCGGGCCGCTGCGGCGCGGTATTGGACTTGGCCGTTTACCGTTCGGGTGTAAACGAAGTCCGCCATTTCACCGAAGGGGAAGTCTTTTTGCCGTTCGGAGGTCTTTTTCAGTGGCTTATCCGATTGGCAAAGCTGCCAGATCAGCCCGGCGACGAGCAGGACTCCCAGTAGCGTTCCCAATTTTGTGGTAGGGCTGAATCTCATAGGCAAGGGGATTATAGCACAATTCGTGCCAAGGCAAGAACAAAAAGGACGCCGACGTCGAAATTCGGGACAACCCGGGGGTGGCGTCGCCACGACGCATGGCGCGATGAGAGCATGAAAGAATCCGCAAATCGAGAGATGTTCTCAATAATAAACCCTTTTCCTTTTGCAAATGCTTCATTTTAAGCTACACAGCACGAACATGAATCTCGACGCACACCCGAAACGGAATCAATTGCGAACGGTTCAGGCGCTCTTTTGGGGGCTGACCGTCACCGTCGCCGTGCGCCTGGTGCTGCCCCGGCTTTTCGGTTTGCTGGACAGCGACTCGGTCGTTCTGTTCCTGGACGCGCGGCGGCAGATGCTCGACGGCACGTGGAGCATGGTCAGCACCTTGCCGGTGTATCTGGTGTCGATCTTCTATCGCTTGCTGGACGAGAAACTGTACGCGGCGCGCTGGGTGTCGGTGTTGGCCGGGGTCGGCGTGATGCTCGTGGTTTTCGAGGCGGCCGAGCGCGGGCGACACGGACGCATTGCCGCGCTGCTGGCCGGGGCGATTCCGGCGGCCGTGTTTTTCGGCACGAGCGCCCTGCCGTATGGGTTACTCACTTTTTGCGGCGTGCTGGGTTTGTGGTTGTTGACCCGCGCGGTGGACGAGCGCCAACCCGCCTTCGGAGCGCTGGCCGGCCTGTCCTTTGCGTTGGCGTTTTTGTGCAAGACCTTCAGCGCGGTGCTGATTCTACCCGCCGGTGTGGCCGTGCTGCAGGGCTTGTGGCGCGCGGACCGGCGAGCCTCGCTTCGCTGGCTGCCGCCCCTGACGGCGGTGGGCGTGTGGGCGCTTCTCGTGGCGGCGGTGATCGCTTGGCGCTGGCCGGTATTCGGTTGGTCGGTGTTGAATGATTACCCGGTCGATTGGCGCTTCGATCTCGCAGCGTCGGTGTGGTCGGGGCGTTGGATCGGCTTGATCACGCTGCACGCGCTGGCGTTGCCGCTACTCGCGCCGGGCATTGTTGTGATGTGGAAAGAGCGACGGAACAGCACCTTCGCGCGACTTGGTTTCTGGTACGCGTTGGTGATCGTCGCCGTCTACTTGGTCAATCCCGTCAACCACTTCCCGCGCGTGTTGGTCCCGGCGTTGCCGGTGGCCGTGTTTGTGGCGGCGCTGGCCGTTGACCGCCTGCTGCGTCGCGGGCAGTGGGCGGCGTTGGTTGCGTGGACGATTGTCGCCTCGGCGCTGCTGCTGGGTCATTGGCTCGCGCCCGGATGGTGGCGCGACGGTCGCGTGTGGCCTGTCGTGTTGGCGACGGGGGCGGCTTGCCTGCTGGTTTGGGCCGGTGGTCGGGTTCGTCGGCAGGTGGCGCCGGTGTGGATCGATACCAGCGGCGCGGCGTTTTTGGCCGTTACGGTGCTTTTCGGCTTACATGCCGGATACACCGATCTGGACCGGGTCGAACGCGCGTACATGGCGCGGGTGGACGCGGTTCGCTTTTCCGGGGCGACCGGCGGCGTGATCGGTGGCAGCGACGCGCTGCATCTGGTGGTCGACGGGCGGCTGAACTTCTCGACCCTGCTGGATCTACCCCGCGAACGGCTGGAGCAAGTGCTCACCGAAGGATTACCCGCCGTCATGCGTTCGATGGGAACGCCGGTGGTCGTGGCCGATTCAACCGACAGCGACGGCATCTTGCCCATGTTGGCGGCCCTCGCGCGCGACCTGGGCCTGCCGCCGGATACCGTAGAGAATCCCTACGCGGATGTGGAAGCCGATCCCGAAGCGGCGCGCATTTTCGACAACGGTTGGTTTGTGATCTATCACCTCGAGGACGTGACCGGACCCGAAAGCGAAACCTGGGCGCGTTGGAACCGCATTCAGCCGCCGTGGGACCGCACGGGGATGGGGCTGCTTCATCCGACGCCGAGCCGCCTGGCCGTGCGTCAGCGGCCGGAAACCGCGGCTCCGGAAGGCACGACGAACCGGCAGATTCTCGTCGAGCTGACCGATGCGCCCGGGGGCGAGAACTGTTACAGCTTGCGGGTGGGGGCGCGCAATCGTCTCGGCGATTCGCTCTGGGAATGGGCCGGTGAAGTCGTGACGGATCACGATGAGGAATCGCCCGGTGTTCGCTTGGCGCGACTACGCGTCGATCGGCCCGGCGGCGAGGGGGAACATACGCTGATTGTGCCGTCGAAGGTCAAGGGAGTTCGCTCCTTTGTCATCGAGGCGCAACCGGTAGGGACCGGGCGGGCGCGGCGCGTTGTGGTGCCGGTGCCCGCGTGGTGGTAGGATCAGGCAATGCGTCGCGCGACTTTTCGCACCGAACACTGGTTGACTCTTCTGACGCTGCTGGCCCTCGCGGCACGGCTGGTGTTTCTGCTCGCCTTCGACAACGTGTTTTCCCACGAGGGTGAAAGCTACAGCAAGATCAATTTGGTGCGCACCTGGATCGAAAACGGCAAGCCGTATCCCGACATCAATTTCGGCCCCCTGCATACGTGGCTGATCTACGCGCTGTTCCGATTGTTCGGCGATTGGATTTGGCCGGTGCGCCTATTCGGCCTGCTGGCGGGAACCGCGACGGTGCCGCTGTTTTTCCTTTTAGTCAAAAAAGAATTCGATGCCCGCATAGCGGTCGTGGCCGCGTTGCTGTTCGCGTTTTTCCCGACGCACCTGCGGGCGAGCCCGACCGGCTTGGCCGAAACTCCCTATTTGCTGGCCCTGGTCGGCGCGTTGCTGGCCTTCTTCACGGCGTTTGGCGAACGACGCGGCGCGCGCTGGTGGCAGTTGACCGCCGCGGCCGCGGCCATCACCGCTGCCGGTATGCTGCGCTTTGAAGCGTGGCTGTTCCTGCCGGTTCTCTGCCTGCTGATGCTGCGTCGCAGTTTTTGGATGGCCGCTTGGTTCGGGGCGCTGACGGCGATTTTCCCGCTCGTTCACATGTTTTTTTGTTGGCGGGCGACGGGTCATCCCATGAGCTTTGCCGAAACGAGCGCGCTCTCATTTTTGCAGTACATGCCCGACCTGCCGCTGAAGGAAAAGGCGCTCGGTTGGCCGCTGTCACTAGGCCTTGGCATGGGATACGCCGCCTTCGCCCTGGGCGTTGTGGGCATATTCATCGCGGCGGCGCGTCGCCGGAAGCTGTCGTTCGCGGCGTTGCTCGTCTTTCCGCTGGCGATCATGCAGTACAAGGCGTTGACCAACACGATGGACCCGAGCCTCGAACGCTACGTGATCAGCTTGGGTACCTTCCTTTTTGCGTACGCGGGCTTTGCATTGGTCGCTTTGGACGAGCGCCTCCTGCGCTGGCGAGGTTGGCGGCAGGCGTCGTTAGTCGTGGCGATTCTCCTGGCCTCCTGGCAGTTCGCATGGGGTTGGGTGCAGGCGGACAAAAACCAATACGACGACGACATCCGCCATGTGGTGGAGTGGTTGCACGATCATTCCGACGCTGCCGATCGCGTTTTGCTCGACCAGCGCTTTCACCCCTACGCGCAAATCGAGAGCCGCTTGCCCCTCGCGCAATTTGTGGACCTGCGCTGGTCGCCCGACCGCAAGCAACTCGACGAAAAAGCGTTCACCGAACTGATTTCAAAACGTCCGCCGACGATTGTGGTACTCGACTACTTTCTGATCGGCACGGACATGGTCAATTCGAATCTTGATGTGTTTCGTGTGTCGCGGGGCGCCGAGGAAACGACCTCGCGCGGGCTGCGTTTTCGCAAAGCGTTCGCGGAGGGTGATTTCGTCATCTATCGAACCTCGCCGGCGGAGGCGTCGCCATGAGCCCCCGGGCGGAGAGGGCGATGCTGTGGGCGATTGTCGCCGTGGCGTTGGCCGTGCGGCTGTTTTTTCTGTTTGGCGCGCCCAACGTTTTTTCGGCCGAGCACGAGGGCTACAGCAAAATCAACTTGATGTTTCAGTGGGATCAATCGCCGCTGCCGTATCCCGATACGAATTTCGGACCGCTGCATACGCTTTTCCTCTGGATTCCGTGGAAGCTGACCGGGCACGCCGTCTGGCCCGCGCGACTGCTCACCCTGGCGATGGGCATGTTGTTGTTGTGGCCGTTGGTTCGGCTGGTGCGCCGCCACGCCGGACCGGAAGCGGCGGGGGCTTCGCTTTTCGCAGGCGCGTTCCTGTATCCGCTTTCCGTCGCGTCGGTCGTGACCTTGTCGGAAGTGCCCTTCGTTTGTTGCACGCTTTGGGCGATCGATCTGCTCGACGACGTGGTCGCTCACCAACGGACGGCGTGGGCTAAGTTGGTCGGCGCGGCGTTGGCGGCGGCTGCGGCTGCGGCATTTCGCTTCGAGGGCTGGCCGTTGCTCGTCGTGTACGTCGGCTGGCTGGCGGCCCACCGGCGTTTTCGGGAGACGCTGGTATTCGGGGCGATGGTGGCGGTGTTCCCCTTGATGCATATGGCCGAATGCGTACGCGTTACCGGCAACCCGTTTTCCTTCTTGGGCGTATCGGCGGAGGTGTCGGCGATTCACGCGTCGGAAGTGCCGCTGGTCGATCGCATTGGGTTGTTGCCTCATGCGCTGGCCGCGACGATCGGCTGGCCCGGCTTACTGTTGGGATTGATCGGCCTCGTGGCGGCCTTTACGAGACGCAAATTGCTGCTGCCGGCCGTGAGCCTCGTGGTTCTGTTGATCCTGCTGGAGAAAAAAGCCATCGACGCCACGCTCGACCCACGCTTGCTGCGGTACATGTCGTTGTCGGCGACATTGCTCGTATTGTTTATCGCGCTGCCGCTAACGACGTGGGCGCGGACGTGGCGGCGTTCGACGTGGCTGGTCGCCCTGGCGCTCGTCGCGGCCGTCGTGGCGGGTTTCTCGCACGCCAACACGGTGGCGGCCCAACGGATGCTGGGGCCGGATCGCGCCGCGTTTCGCTTTGTCGAAAAACTTCGCCCGGAACTGCGCGAGGACGACCGCGTGTTGTTGGGCAATGAATATCATCCGATTATCGTCGTCGAATCGGGCCTGCCGTGGGATCGTTTTCGCCGGCCCATCTACGATGCCCACGGCGGTATCGACCGCGAGCAATTGCGCCGCCTTTTCGAAGAGTGGAAGCCCACATTGTTCTTTTACGATCGCTCCGAATCGGCGTTCGGGGAGGCCTTGGGGCTGCCGCCGGGCGTGTCGTCGACGGACATTTTCGGCGTGGCCTATGCTCGATTGTGGAGCCACGACCGGTGGTCCGTCTTTCGACGAAAGGATGAAACCCCGTGAAGAAGCTGTTATTCGGAATCGTCGCGGCATTCCTGGTCTTGGCGCTGGTCGAAGGCATATTGCGCCTGGCGAACTACCGAGGCGACCCGGCGGTGATGGATTTCCGGCTTCGGGTTCACGGCGAACTATTCGGCGAGCCGGACTCCGTGCGATTCTGGCGTTTGCCGAAAGTCGCGCCCAACTTCCGGGACGACACGGCGCGTATGGTTTGCGTGTCCGATTCGGTCACCGTGATGGAACAAGGGCGGGGGTGGCCCGACCGGCTGCCCTCCAACCTGATGGAGCGCGACTATCTCAAACCGGTGCAGGTTTTCAACGGCGGCGTGCCCGGTTACACGAGCCATCAAGGTCGCCTCTATCTGGAGACGGAACTGCTCGATTGGGACCCGCATTTGGTGATGATCCAGTTCGGCTGGAACGATCACTGGGAGAGCCTCACCGGCGTCCCCGACAGCCAAATCAAACTTCCGGACCCGGCGACGCTCGCCTGGCAGAAGCGCTTGGCTCAACTTCGACTCTACCGCTTAATACGGACCCTAATTGTGGAAACGCCCACGCCCAACGGCACGCCGCGCGTATCGCTGCAAGAATTCCGCACGAATCTGAAACGCATGATCGAGCGCGTGCGGGCGCAACAAGGCAAGGTGCTGCTGGTGACCGCGCCTTATTTGGACGGGGATTGGGGTTGGCTGGCGACGCACAAACGCTACAACGAGGCGATTCGCGCCGTCGCTGCGGAGATGAACGTGGCGCTCGTCGATCCGGTGCCGCTGTTTTTGGATCGCCGCGACTTTTTCTTCTGGCCCGACACCGACGCCGCGCATTTCAACGCCAAGGGCGCGGTGGTCATCGCCGGGGCTGTGGCGGATAAGATCGTCGCGGAGAAGTTGTTGCCATGACGAAGCGCAAGTTGATCGTTTTTGCTCTGGCGGCGCTGATCCTGGCATTGGCCGGGGGAGAAGCGGCGGTCCGGCTCGTGTTTCCGGATTTATCGGACCAGGCCGCGACGATGCAGTTCGCCAACCCGCACCGCGACCAACCGGGGAGTTTCGACCGCGATCCCGTGTTGTTTTGGAAACTCAAAGCGCCCAATCCGGCGTGGCAGGTCAACCAAGACGGGTACCGCGGCCCGCGCCGCCCGGTCGAGAAAGCGCCGGGTACGCTGCGGGTGGTTTGCCTCGGCGATAGCTGCACCTTCGGCTTGGGGACGCCGCCGCTGGATTACGCGCAAACCTATCCGGCGGTGCTCGAAGGATTGCTGGCCGCTGCGCTGGGCAGGCCGGTGGAAGTACTCAACTTCGGCTGTCCCGGCTACACGAGTTGGCAGGGTCGGCAGCTCCTGCGCGTAAAAGCGATGAGCTATCGCCCCGATTTCGTGACGGCCTATTTCGGCATCAACGACGGCTTTGAAGCCATCGGCCGGGGCGACGCCCAGCAGCAGCCGGCGCCGGAAATCAGCGGCCGATTGGTGCCCGTTCAGCAGTTTGTGCGGCATTCGTCCCTTTATTTGCTGCTGACGCGGGGCGTGACCTTCGCGCGGCGTCAAGCGGCGTTCACCGAGGGGCGCCCGCGGGTCAGCTTTGATGAATTCCGGGAAAATGCGCGGGCGATGCGGGACATGGGGGCCGGGCGAGGCTTCCAGATGTTGTTTATCCCGGCGCACTTCATCGACGACGCCGGGGGGCTTTCGGTGGAGGAAATCTCCCGCGTTGACCCGTCGATTCCGCTCACGGCGGCGTTTGCCGACAGCGGTTTGATGCCGGGCGAGTTATTCTACCCGGAACCCGATCGGGTTCACCCGACGGCCGCCGGACATCGGATCATTGCCGAAGTCCTCACGAAGGTCTTGACGTCCCGTGTCCAAGGAGGCGGAATCTAATAGGAAAAGCTAAATGAGATGGCGGCGGACGAATTGACAGTCGTTCGCCCCTCCGGTACATTCCTGTCGCTTGAATTGACTATGAAAATTGCAGGATCGATATTTCGAGCAAGAAGCTCGTAGGGAAGGAGTTATTCAACATGCAGCAAAAGGACTTCATTTTCACCTCGGAATCGGTGACCGAAGGGCACCCGGATAAAATATGCGACCAGATTTCCGATGCCATTCTCGATGCCATCATCGATGAAGATAAATCGGCCCGTGTTGCCTGCGAGACGCTGGTCAATACCGGCATGGTAGTCGTCGCCGGCGAAATAACGACCAATACCTACGTGCCCATTCCCGATATCGTACGGGAAACCGTCCGGCAAATCGGATACACCGACTCCAAGATGGGCTTCGACTGCGATACCTGCGCCGTGTTGTCCTCGATCGACCGGCAAAGCCCGGACATTTCCCAGGGCGTAACGGCCGAGATGGGCCTCCACAAAGAGCAGGGCGCCGGCGACCAGGGAATCATGTTCGGCTACGCTTGCCGGGATACCGACGTGCTGATGCCCGCGCCGATCTATTATGCACACCAGTTGGTGATGGGACTGTCCATCGCGCGCAACCAGAAGCGGCTCGCCTTTTTGCGGCCCGACGGCAAAAGCCAGGTGACGATGGAATACCGGGACGGCAAGCCGGTGCGCATTCACACCGTCGTGGTCGCCACCCAGCACACGCCTGATGTTTCGTACGAGGACATCATCGAGGGCGTCAAAAGGGAAGTGATTTTCAAGGCGCTGCCGGAAGAATTGCTCGACGACAAAACAATTTTCCACATTAACGCCACCGGGCGCTTCGTGTTGGGCGGCCCGCAGGCGGATTCCGGTGTGACGGGACGCAAGATCATCGTCGATACCTACGGCGGTATGGGCCGGCACGGTGGCGGCGCGTTTTCGGGCAAGGACCCGTCGAAAGTGGACCGGACCGCATCGTACATGGCGCGCTACATCGCGAAGAACATCGTCGCGGCGGGCCTGGCCGACAACTGCGAGTTGCAGCTCGGTTACGTCATCGGCGTGGCGGAACCGGTTTCGGTGCTGGTGGAGACCTTCGGCACCGAGAAGGTGGACCCGGCGAAAATCAGCAAGGCCGTCCGCGATATCTTCCCGCTGAAACCGGCGGCGATGATCAAGCACCTGGATCTGCTGCGGCCGATTTATCAAAAGACGGCGGCCTTCGGACACTTCGGCCGCGAAGTGTTTACTTGGGAACGCACCGACAAGGTCGAGGAGTTGAAGTCGCTGCTCGGCTAAGTGGATGAATAGTTGAGACGTCGGCAACGTGTTCTTGAGCGCGTTGCCGATTTCATTTGACGCGAAGGACGGCTCGGTGATGAAGCGATGGTTGCGGGCAGTGGGTTTCTATCGCGGTTTCTTGTTGACAAGCTTTATGCCGGTGAGCCTCGGCGCGACGCTGGCCTGGTGGGAAGGCGCGAGATTCCATTGGCCATTGGCTGTGGCGACGATGGTGGCGGTCTGGCTGTTTCACGCCGGGACGAATCTGCTCAACGACTACTATGACCATCTTTCGGGCACCGATGATATCAACGAGATCCGCACGCCGTTTTCCGGCGGTACCAGAGTCATTCAAGAGGGCTTGCTTTCGGCCGAGCAGATTCGCGCGGCGGGCTACGCTTGCTTTGCGCTCGGCTTGGTGTTGTTTGCCGTTTTGAGCCTGTTTGTCGGGTGGTGGCTATGGGCGTTGGCGCTGTTCGGGCTGCTGTCCGGGTGGGGCTACACGGCCAAGCCTCTGTGGCTCGCCTATCGCGGATGGGGCGAACTAATGATTGCCCTCAACTTCGGACCGGCATTGGTGCTCACCGGATACTACGCCCAAACCCAGGAATTCGGCGTCGCGGCCGTTTGGGTTGGCTGCGCGATGGGATTCTGGACGGCCGCGATTATCACCATCAATCAACTGCCGGATTTCGTCGCCGATAAACTCAGCGGCAAGCGGAATCTGGTCGTGCGGTGGGGGAAGCGCTTCGGCCTGCAACTGTGGGCCGCGTTGATCCTGCTCAGCTTGGCGACGATCATCGCCGGAGTCTTCCTCGGCCTGTTGCCCGCGGCGCTGGTGTTGGGGCTGTTGGTCACGCCGCTGGTTGTGCGGCTCATCGACCGCGGCGCGGGAGCGGTGGAAGGTTTGGAAATCAACATCGCGGTATCCGCCGACACGATCAAATACGAAATTCTGTTCTGGGTTTTCCTCATGGGCGGCCTACTTGCGTCCCGCTTGCCGGGGGTCGTGGCGTGAGGATTGCCATCGTCGGTGCCGGGCCTGCCGGTGCGTTTTGCGCCTACCATCTGGCGAGGCGCGGCGCACAGGTCACGCTCATCGACCGTCATGAGCATGCCTGGGAGAAGCCTTGCGGCGGCGGCGTTCCGCCCAAGGTGCGCGAACGCTTCCCGGAAGTCATGGCTTACGAAGGGCCCAAACGCCCGGTGGAAATCGGCAACTTCGTTTCGCCGACCGGAGTGCCGATACGCCTGACAAGCCGCGCGCCCATGTGGATTGTGGCGCGGCGGGATTTCGACGGCTACGTGCGGGCTCTGGCGCGTGAGGCCGGGGCACGTTTCCTTAATGCGCGCGTGACGGGCGTCTCGTTGTCCCGGCGGGAATTCCGCTTGGGCGGCGTGGACGAACGTTTCGATTTCGTCGTGGGGGCCGACGGCGCCAAGTCGGTTGTGCGGCGTGATCTTCTCGGGCCGTTGCCGGCGGAGTTTCTCAGCGCGACCGTCGGGTATTTCCTGGAAGGGCGGCGGCAGGAGGCGACCACTTGGTTTATGGATCGCCCCGGTTATGTGTGGGCTTTCCCGCGGTCAGACCACCTTTGCCTCGGCGGCGGCAGCAGCGATCCCGATTTCGACGTCTGGGAGGCGGTGGAGACCATTCGCGCCGAACATTTCGCCGATTGGCCGGTGCGGCAAAAGTGGTCGGCACCGATCCCCTTCGTCCGCGACTCCGCCTTTTTTGATCTGCCGACGACCGGGCCGGGGTGGGCCGTGATCGGCGACGCCGCCGGGCATGTCGACGCGTTGACCGGCGAGGGGATTTTGTACGCCATGTGGGGTGGGCGGTTGCTGGCCGGCGCTTTGCTGGCGCAGCGTCCCGGCGACTACGAGAAAACGTGGCGGCGGTCGTTCGGGCGCGAACTGGCCAAGACGGCCGACTTGTCGCGAAGGTTTTACCGGCCGGAGTCGATCACCCGCGTGTTTGACGTGGCCGCTCGCAGCGCGACGATGCGGCGCTTTTTGATGGACATGATGACCGACCAGCCCAGTTATCTGAAAACAGGGAACATGTTCCTGTGGCGACTTCCGAAAATCGGCCTGGAACTTGTATCCCATTATCTGAAAGCCTAAAATCGTGCGTCGAAAACGAAATGGATGGAAACGATGCAGCAAGATAACGTCGAAACCAAAGGAAATGAGATGACACTGATTGCCAGTGATATGCCTTACAAGGTGGCGGACATCGGCTTGGCCGATTGGGGACGCCGCGAGATCGAAATCGCCGAAAAGGAAATGCCGGGCCTGATGGCCACGCGCAAGAAATATGCGGCCGAGAAGCCGCTGGCCGGCGCCCGCATCACCGGCAGCCTGCACATGACGATCCAGACGGCCGTGTTGATCGAAACACTCATCGAGCTGGGCGCGGACGTACGCTGGGCTTCGTGCAACATCTTTTCGACCCAGGACCACGCTGCGGCGGCCATTGCGGTGAGGGGCGTGCCGGTTTTCGCTTGGAAGGGCGAAACGCTCGAGGAGTACTGGTGGTGCGCGCTGCAGGCGCTCACGTGGCCGGAAGGCGGCGGCCCACATTTGGTCGTCGACGACGGCGGTGACGCCACGTTGCTGCTTCATCAAGGCTACTACGCCGAAAAGGACCCGACGCTGCTCGACCAGGAAACCGACAACAAGGAATCGAACATCATCAACGGCGTGCTCAAACGCTTGCGGGAAATGAACCCGGAATTCTGGCACCAAGCCACGGCGGATTGGAAAGGCGTCTCGGAAGAGACGACTACGGGCGTGCATCGGCTCTATCAAATGGCCAAGGACCGGCGGCTGCTCGTACCGGCGATCAACGTCAACGATTCGGTCACCAAGTCGAAGTTCGACAACGTCTACGGCTGCCGGGAATCGCTGGTGGACGGCATCAAGCGGGCGACCGATGTGATGGTGGCGGGCAAGACGGCGCTGGTTTGCGGTTACGGCGATGTGGGCAAAGGGTCGGCCGATGCGCTGGCGGCGTTGCGCTGCAAGGTCATGGTTACCGAAGTCGATCCCATTTGCGCGCTGCAGGCCACGATGGCCGGCTACAGCGTCGTGACCGTGGAAGACGCGCTACCGCTGGCCGACATTTACGTCACCGCCACCGGCAATCGCGACGTGCTCACCGCCGAGCACATGTCGAAAATGAAAGACCAAGCGATCGTGTGCAACATCGGCCACTTCGACAACGAGATCCAGGTGGATCAACTCGAGGCATGGCCGGGAGTCCGGAAGGTAGAGATCAAACCGCAAATGCATCAATTCACCTTCGCCGACGGGCACTGCATTTACTTGCTGGCCGAAGGGCGGCTGGTGAACTTGGGTTGCGCGACCGGCCACCCGAGTTTCGTGATGTCCAATTCTTTCACGAACCAAACCTTGGCACAGATCGACCTGTGGCAAAACGAGCATGAAGTCGGCGTCTACCGCCTGCCCAAGCACCTCGACGAGGAAGTGGCGCGGTTGCACCTGGCGAAGCTCGGCGCCAAATTGACGGTGCTTACGGCGGAACAATCCGAGTACATCGACGTACCGGTTAACGGGCCGTTCAAACCCGATCATTACCGTTACTGAGCCGTTCGCTCGAGCCAACGCTAAACAAGGCCGGGTTCATCTCGGCCTTTTTCGATGGAGACAGGCGTGCCGCCCATGACGAAAACACCGCCGCCGCCGACCCCGGCCGAGTTGCCGGGATGGACGGCGATTTGTTGGCTGCTGTTTTCGAGCTTCACGTTCTACGTCACCTTCGTCCAATACGCGTTGCTGCGGCGCGCGACACTGGTTCTGCACTGGGCGGAGAAAGATCTCACACCCGGCTTTGCGTTGTTGGCGATATGCGGCATCGCGGGCAGTCTCGCGGCGGGCTACGCGATCGACCGCCGCAAACCCTTCACGGATCACTTGGCGCAAGCGGCGGCGGGTATCTCGGGAGTCGTTGCCGTTGTGGCTGTGGCGATGATGCAGGTGACCTCGCGCCTGCTTCTGCTGGCGTTGTTCGCCCCGCTGGGATTCGCGTTGGGCCTGCTCATTGTGCTCCTGCTCACGTTGATGGTGACGCGGCTGCCGCTGAGGATTCTGGGCATATTCGGCGGCTTCACGGCGGGCGCGATCTACCTGGTCAGCAATCTACTGGCCGTGTTTTCCGATAATCCGGACAAGATCGGCATGTACGACGCCATCCTGGTCGCTTCGAATGTCGTCGTCGTTTTTCTCTTCATGGATTCATTGCGTAATACGCCGTCGGTACCGGCGGGTTGCGATACGACCAGCGGCCGCATGGTCAAGGCGCTGCTGCCGCTGGCGGCGGTCGTGTTCGCGGATACCGCGCTATTTGTGTTGGTCTCCCGCGCGCCCGGCGAAAACGCGATCCTCGCCACGTCCGGAGACTGGTTTGCCAACGGCGTGATTCATTTTCTGGCCGCGGCGTTCGCCGGGTTGTTTTACGTCCGCGTCGGCTGGAAGAAATTGAATGCTGTCGCCGCTGCGGCTCTCGTGATGCTGATTGCGGCCTACCTGACTCATCGTTTTACCGGGACCGATCTGCGCGGCCCGATTCTTGGCTTGTACGGCGCGGTCGTGGGTATCTACACCGTGGCTCTATTTACTGTTTTCGGCGAAGAAGCGCCCCGAGCGCATCCGGCCACGGGCATCGCCTGGGGGATGGTGCTGGTGGGTTGGGTGGCCAGCCCGGCGGGCATCGCGCTGGGAACGGCGCTAGTCGGCTGACGGCGCATTCGGAGCTTGCGACCCTTCGGCCGATGTGCAACGATAAATTCGTTACGCAGGCAACAGAGGATCTCTTTTTCGAAGGTAACTGTTTTCGCGCCGCGAGGTGCGGAGCTGGGAGATGTCTCATGAAGCGCCTGCTATTTCTTTTTCTGGCCCTCTTTTTTCTTCTTTGCTTCGCTACTGCCTGCCCGCCCGACGACGACGACGACAACGATGACGCCTCGCCGGTTGACGACGACGCGACCGACGACGACGCGGTTGACGATGATACGACGCCGGGAGACGACGATGATGATGACGATGACGACAACAATGACGACAACGACGACGATGATGACGACAACGACGATGATGATAACGACGACGATGTAACGCCGGTCGACGATCTTTTCGTCGAACGGGTCGACGGCGGCATGGTTGAGGAAGAAGGCGTCGCGATGTTGCGCCTGGACGGCAACGCCGCACTCGTCGCCGCGATCAAGGCGCGCGGACTGGTCTTCTATCAAATCAACGGCAAGTCGGTCTCATCCGTCAAAATTGCGCCGTTCGTGACACAACCGGCGATTGCGCGCGCGCCCTCGGGTGTGGTCCACCTGGCCGCCCGATCCGAAACGGGCGGTGTGGTCTATGCGACCAATCAAACCGGCCCATGGCAAAACGAGATGCTGCCGGGAATCGGCGAAATTTATGGGCCACCGGTGGTGGAAGTGGACCGTGACGGCGTTCCCCATGTCGTGGTGTATGAGCCGGCAACGGGACGGGTCACGCACGGGGAGAAGATCGACGGGTCGTGGACGATGACGTTGGTCGGCGAGTCCGAAGAAGAGAAAATGACGCCGAGTCTTACCGTGGACGACGACGATAGGCTGCACGTCGCCTACGGCAACGGCACCTTGATTCATGCGGTGCGGGACGGCGGGACGTGGCAGAGCGAAGTCGCTGATGCGACGAACCGGACCGGTAGGGTGTCGGACCTGCTCGTCGATCCGCAAGGCGCGGTGCACATCGTATACCAGCGATACACGGGGTCGGACACGTATTACGCGACCAACGCCTCCGGCGCGTGGCAAAGCGAAATGATCGTCGACAACCGTCCGCTGCAGTTGCGTCTCAAACAGGACGCGGCCGGGTATTTGTACGTGGGCATGTCGGGCGACGCATATTCGGGCGCGTATCTGATCTACGCCACCAACCGTTCGGGCCAATGGGTGTCCGAGAAACCGACGCTAACGCGGGGCGCGGCGGCGGGCGTTGGTTTCGATATCGATCCTTCCGGCGTGGCGCACTTCGCCTACGCCGCGGTATTTCCGGTCAACGCCTTAATGTACGCGACCAACGGCCACGGCTTGTGGAGTTCGGGAACAGTCGATCCGGGCGAGGAACGCGGCTGGGAAAATACGATCGCGTTGACAGCCGGCGGGCGGGCCCACTTCGCGTACTACGACCGCTACCAGAGCAACGTGTTACACGCCGAGAAAACCGGTGGGCAATGGGAGATTAGCTTGCCGGACGATTCGGAAATCTACGCGTCGGGGCCGGCGATCGACTTAGACAGCCAAGACGAACCGCACATCGCGTATTACGACGGGACCAACGGTCGCTTAAAGTATGTCCGAAGAGAAAGCGGCCAGTGGCAGAAAGAAAACGTTACGTTGCTTGGCGGTCAGGGCGGCTGCGCCGATATGAAACTGGACGCCGACGGCTACGCTCACATCGCGTTCCACGGTGGCGATACCGAGGATCTGAAATACACCACGAACCGCTCCGGCCATTGGAACACCGAAGCGATCGGCATGCTCGGCTACTATTGCCACGAGCTGGAGCTGGCGATTGACGCCGCAGGCGTTGTCCATATTGGATACGTCGACGACGAATCCGAGCAAATCATGTACGCCACGAACGCCGCGGGCGAGTGGCAAACGGAAGTTGTCTACGAGAACGTCGGGGTTCCCAACGGCGGTGTGTCGCTGGCGGTGACGCCACTTGGTCAGCCGCACCTATTGTTCGTTCATCCACACGACAGCGGATTCGCGTACGCCGTGAAAGAAGCCGATCAATGGACCGTCGAGACGGCGGCGTACTATCCCTTTGTTTGGCGGTATCACGGCTTGGTGCTCGACGCCGACGGCGCCGCGCATATCGTCTTTTACGATTCGGACAGCGACCTGATTGTGTACGGATCGAACGAGAACGGCGCTTGGCAGACGGCGACGTTGGATCCAGCCGATTACATCTCATCCTATCTAGACCTGGCGATCGATGGCGCCGGGAACCTGCACGTGAGCAACCATCGCGAAGGTTCGCTGTGGCACTTGGTGTTTCCGCAGGGTTACGGTTTGCTGGGCGGCGACGATGACGACGACGATGATGACGATGATGACGACAATGATGACGACGACAATGACGATAATGACGACGATGACAATGACGACGATGATGACGACGACAACGACGACAACGACGATGATGACGATACGACTGCCGGAAAACTCAGCGATTTGAGTATCGAGTGGATCGACGGCGGCTATCCCGACGGGAAAGACATCACGCTTGTGAGCGTCGCGCCGGACGACATCCTGATTGCCACGGGCAAATTCCGCGGCGCGGCGCTGGTGGGCACGCAACGCAAATCCATCCTGACCGAATCGATTCACACCCCGGCGGGCGCGCCCAGCGTAGTGATGGATGAGCACGGCGTGTTGCACGTGGCGCTTGTCGAGGACATTGCCGGCCAACTCTTGTACGGCACCGACGAGGCCGGAACCTGGAGTCTCGCACCCGTTACCGAGGCGTACGCGCCGAGCGAATTCGTGCGGCTTGCGCTGGCGCCGAACGGCTTACCGACCGTGCTCTTTTACGAAGAGGGAAGCGGTTTGCTCGCTGCCGTCGACAAGGGCGATGAGTGGGATGTGAACCCAGTCGACGCGGCCTGCGACTTCGAGCGCGGTTTCGATATCGCCTTCGACGCGGGAGGGACGCGCCACGTCATCTATCAACGGGAGACCGCGTGCTACTACGCCCACGACGAAGGCGGCGACTGGGCGAGTGAGGAACTGGGCTATTGCAGCGGCGGCGGGGCCGTCGCGGTAAGCGGCGACGGCGACGTGCATCTGGCCTATCAAGCGCTGCAAACGAAATATGCGCGAGGCTCGGCCGGTCACTGGCAGACCGAAACCGTGGCCACTTTCTCCGGTGTCGGCATTGCCATTGCCTTAGACACGAGTGGCCAACCGCATTTGAGTTTTATGCGGGACGAAGCGCGGGACGAAGCGTACGCGACCTATGCCGCGAAGGACGGCGAGGATTGGGTGCTCGAGGAAATCGACTACCTCTGGGGCGACAGTTTCATGACCGACATCGCGGTTGATGCGGACGGCGGGGTCTACGTGGTGTTGACCAATGATTATCGCGAGGATTATTCCATCTCGGAAATCGCCTTGGTAAGCAACTACTACGGAGTGTGGCTCACCGCCGATCCGTCACCGCGCTACGATGCGGGAAGCGAATCAGCCATGGCGGTCGACGCCGACGGCCACGTGCACGTCAGCTATCGCGTCGACGACCGCAACGACGCACTGTCCTACGCCACAAACAAGATGGGCTTCTGGCAGGTCGAACCTGTCGAAGCGGGCATCTCTATCGGTTACAACAGCGCGATCGACACGGATGCCGACGGCTACGCGCATATCGTCTACGGCGCGGCCGGATCGGATAACGTGCATTACGCAACGAATCGCTCGGGCGCGTGGGAAGTTGATCCGCTGGGCGCTGCTGCGTCCACGGGCGGGCATGCCGCGATCGTGGTCGACGAGGACGGCGCGCGACATATCGCGTATCACGCCTTGAACGGCAATGTCATGTACGCCCGGCAACTCGCCGGTAAATGGTCGTGGCAGGCGGTGGCGAGCACCAACCAAGCGGCGTATCTGTCGATGAGAGTGGACGGCGACGGCAACGTGCATCTGATGTACTACACGGGCGACATCTACTACGCCAACAATGTCGGCGGCACGTGGCAAAGCGAACTGGTCGACGACCGCGTGTTTTCCGGCAAGTGGTCGGCCTTCGATTTCGATCCGAGCGGTGCGATTCACGTGATCTACAACTACCAATCCGCGAGCCCCGACAAGTACTCGGGCTTGCGCTACGCCACCAACGCTTCGGGCGAGTGGATCACGGATACGATCGACACCGCCACGTCGGGCGATGGCTACAACTCGCTCGCGGTGGACGCCGACGGCGATTTGCACATCACGTATCACCACGGGCAAACGCTGCGCTACGTGCATACCGAGAGCGGCACGTGGTCCTACACGACCATCGATCAATTCGGTGACGTTGGTGAGTTCTCCAGCTTGGGGTTGGACGGCGAGGGCAATGTTCACGTTACGTATCACGGCGTCGCCGGTTTGTGGTACGCGACATTCCCGGAAGGTTTCGACGGCCCCTGAGCCTACCAGCGCATGATGATCGTGCCCCAGGTGAAGCCGGCGCCGAAGGCGGCAAAGCCGACAATCGACCCGTCCTTGATCAGGCCCTTTTTCTTGGCTTCGTAGGTCACGATCGGCATGGTGGCCGCGGTGGTGTTGCCGTACACATCGATGTTGTTGAGCGTCTTGTCCAACGGAATATCCAGCCCCTGGCAGACGAACTCGTTGATGCGCAGGTTCGCTTGGTGGAAGACCCAGAAGTCGACATCTTGGATGCCCAGGCCCGCTTTCTCACAAGCGGTTTTCATGGATTCGGGCAGCTTGCGGATCGCATGGGCGAACACGAGTTGCCCTTTCATCTGCGGGAAGAGGCGCTTCTCGTCGAGCATCTTGTGGGTCAGTCGCGGGTGAAACACCGAACCCTCGGCCTCGGTCCACAGGGCCTTGGCGTATTTGCCGTCCCCGTGCAGGTCGGTGCCGAGCACGCCGGGGCCGTCCTGGCCGTCGGTGGCTTGGGCGACGAACACGCCGGCGCCGTCACCGAAGATCACGGAAACGTCGCGACCGCGCGTGGAGAAGTCGAGGCCGGTGGAGTGGATTTCCGAGCCGGTTACCAGGATGGTCTTGTACAGTCCGGTCTTGATCCACGCGTCGGCGATGGCCAGGGAGTATAAAAAGCCGGTGCATTGGTTGCGAATATCGACGACGGCGCAGCCGTTGAGCCCGAGGCGGTCTTGCACGAAAGGTGCGATCCCCGGGAACATGTGGTCCATGCTCAACGTGGCTGAGACCACGGCCTCGATTTCGTCCTTCTCGATACCGGCCTCCTTGATGGCCGTTAGGGCGGCCTGTTCGATCATGTCGGCGCTGGTCATTCCGGGCGGCACGTAACGGCGCTCGCGAATGCCGGTGCGCTGGATGATCCACTCGTCGTTGGTGTCCATGAGTTTGGCCAAATCGTGGTTGGTGACGACGCGATCGGGCACGTACATTCCGGTGCCGACGACTTTCATGTTGGGCATGGGCAACTCCCTACAATTTGGTTTTTCGCAAATACTCCGCCACCTTCTCAGGCGGCGTGGGGTTGATATGGTACCCGGTGCCTATCTCAAACCCGCCGAGCTGAGTCAACCGCGGCGTGATTTCAATGTGCCAATGATAATAGGCCGGATGGCAATCTTGAAGGGGGGAAGTGTGGATGATGAAATTGAATGCGAATACGCCCAACGCGCGGTCAAGCAGCTTCATCGTGTGCGAGACGATCTTCGCCAGGAAGGTGATTTGATCGTCGCGAATCTCGTGAAAGCACGGCGCGTAGCGGCGCGGCAGAATCCACAATTCGAAAGGAAAACGCGAGGCGAAGGGGGCGATGGTCACGAAGTCGGGGTTGTCGGTGACCAGCCGCTCGCCGTAGCGAAGTTCCTGATTGACGATGTCGAGATAAACATTTCGTTCTTTGAAGCTGTAATAATCGGCGGCGCCTTCCAGTTCTTCAGTGACGACGCTCGGCACCATCGGCAGAGCGATCAATTGGCTGTGGCCGTGCAACTGCGTAGCGCCCGCCAACCGGCCCTCGTTCTTGAACGCCAGCACGTACTTCAGGCGCGCGTCGCGCTGCAGGTCGCGGCTGCGGTCGCGGAAAGCGCTGAATACCAATTCCAGCTCATGCTCGTTGTAGTCGACCAGCCGTTTGTCTGGATCCGGCGTTTCGATCACGACTTCATGCGCGCCGATTCCCGACATTTTGTCGTAGAGGCCGATTCCTTCGCGCTCGATCTCACCTTCCACCTTCAGGGCGGGGAACTTGTTGGGAACCACGCGCAGTGCCCACGGCGCCTTTCCCGATTCATCGGCATAGCGCAGAATCTCGGGCGGTGTGAGGTATTCGTTGCCCGGCAAAAAGGGATCAATTTCCGGACTCGGCGAGTCCGGCGGCAGCGCCACGCCCATCGGACGCTTCGCGCGGTCGGTGGCGATGATTACCCATCGCCCGGTGATCGGGTCTTTTCGCAGTTCAACCATTCTTCACTCGTTTTGGCTTGCGCGGTTTCAATACCGTGCCGAACGAGGCGGTCAGCGTCAGTGTTTTCGTTTCATTTTCTTCCATATGGAATCGATCGACCAGGCCCACCGCGGTTCCCTGATACGTGCGCTCGAACCCGCCCTCGCTTTGGCTGACGGTTTCGATCGGGTAGTGCCATAGCTCCGCCGGTTCGCCGACGACAAACTCCACCGCGAGATCCCGCCAGGCATCGTTAACCGAAAACTCCCGAACGGAATCGATCGTACCGCGCGTGTTCATCAGCCAACTGTCATCGCCCACGGCGAGCCAGCGATCAGGCGCGTCGGCGGCCAGGAGCGTGAGATTCCATTGCCGCACGATATAAACATCCAGCGGGCCGCCCAGATTCTCAATGACCGTTTCGATTTGCATCTTCGGGGCGGTCGTACTGATCAGGTAGCGTTTGGTCAACATGACCGGGTGCACTTCGCCGTCGGCGTAAAGCCCGCCCCGGCGTCGCATTTCGACCACGATCCGGGTCTTGGTTTTGCTCGTGCCGACCAGTTCGAAGGGTTGATTGACGAAGTCTCCCAATTCCCCGTAGCGGCTGGTGGCAAAGGTATCGGCATCGGACCAGGGGGCGAGAAAGTGGTCCAGCGCGCTGTAACGGTTGTACCAATCGTAATAGAGCAGGCTGGTTAGGCCCTCCTGCTTGACCCGCACGATGTCGTGGATGCTTTTGGGGTGGCCGTTGGACACCGGCGGCGCGGTGAGTTTGTCGTGATAAATTTCGCGACGGCGGGCCAGCACGTCGGTCAGGTTGTGTCCGGTTCGACGGTCGACAAGTTCGTAGACCGATGCGCCGTAGGCCGGCATCAGGACGAGGGAAAGGTGCTCGGTTTCCACGAGGACTTCGTCGTTGCCGTCGGCGTCATGATCGACGACTTCCACGTTGGGCAGGCCGAGAATTTCGTCGGCCAACACTTCGGCGCGGTACATCTCGCGCGCCACGCCGTCGCGCAGATAGTTGAGGTATAGGCCGCCGAACAGGCCATGCCAATACGCGCAATTGCACTGGCTGCGCAGCAAGTGTTGGCGTGCCAGTTTTGCTTTCGGGGAATCCTCTATTTCGGCGGCGCGACGCGTTTTGTTCGATACGCGAATCATTCGTTTGTGGAGGCGGTTCGCCTCGGGGTATTTCGCCAGGAAATTGTCCCAGAAACCGCCGCGAATAAAGGGCGCGATTCTCTCCCAGGAGCCGTCGCGCTTGGCCGCCGCGGTAATATTCGAAAGCTCAATGCCCGCGTCGACCGGCAGCGACCATTCGGTCATTTCATGGTAACTCGCAGTCGGCATGTACATGCGGCCGGCCGGCCGTTCGCTATCGAGGATGTCGGCGAAGTGGGCCGTCTCGATATCGGCCGCCTCTTCGATGGCGATTAAGAATTTTTCCAACCACTTCTTTTCATAGACCCACTCGTACGTTTCAGGCCAAACGCCGAATTTCTCGCCGTCGTCGGCATAGGTCGCCACCGGCGCCGCGAATCGTCCGAGCATCATGCGCAAATACGCGGCGATGTTCTCGGGCTGGTCGAAGGGGATTTTGTAACGCAGCACGCGATCGATCGGAAACACGGCCGTCGTATATCCGTGCCGCTCGGTGACGAAGTAGCCGGCGATCTTTTCTTTCGGTATCCCGGCGTAGCGAAAGTGCGTTTCGTCGGCGATGGTGAATTCCACGCCCGCCTGGCCCAGCAGCACGGGTAGGGACGGCTCCCAGATGCGCTCGGTGAGCCACGCGCCGCGTATATTCGCGCCGAGTCGTTTTTTCGCCCACTGCTTCATCAGATCGAGTTGCTCGAGCGCGTCGTCGATGGGAATCGCCGTGAGGATAGGTTCGTAGAATCCGCCGCCGAGAATTTCGATCTGGCCGCTGTCGACCATGGCCGCCAACGTGTCGATGTACTCGGGGTGGTTGGCTTCCATCCATTCGAGTAAACAGCCGCTGTAATGCAGCGAGGCTTTGATGGTTGGATGCTCGGCGAGCTTCTCCAGCAGCGGTCGGTAACATTTCTCGAACGATTCAATCATCACGTGGCCGAAGTTGCCGACGGGTTGATGGTTGTGCAGTCCGAAGGTCAAGCGCACTTTTTTATTCACAGGTGTTTCTCTCCCGAAGACTTCTCAGTCTCTCGCTACACACTCCAGTTGACGCTGTCGTAGCCGGCATCGGGGATGGTGACGGAGATACGGCCGTTTTTCGGAAAGCGGTCTTCCTCGACGTCACCTTTGACGATCTGGACCACGAAGCCGATTTTCTCGCCGACCTCCCAATTCAGTAAACTTGTCGGTACGGCGATTTCCACGACGTCGAACGCGCCGACTTTACCCTCGTTGCCCACCAACCGCCAGGAGCCTTCACTGTCGGGCTCCCAAAGCGAAAAGTGACGCGGCGCGCCCTCGGCAAGCACCAGCGGCAGACGAATTTGCCACTCCCGCTTGTTGACGAAGTGCACGCGAATCTCCAGGTCGGCGCTGAATCCGAGTAACTCGGCCGAGGGGTCGAGACGCAGATAAAAGCGCTCGGTATCGAAACCGAAATACAGGCCATCCAACAAACTTTTGGATAGATGCATGCTGCCGCGCGCCTTGGACAGGTCGAGGGCACCCGCATCGGCCCACTCGTAAAAGTGCGTCACCTTGCCATCGATTTCCGGCTGAATCAATGCTAACGGCATCGATACCAGGACCTCGCGGCGCGTGACGTGGATCGGCTCTTCAAGGTAGTGCGGCGGCGTTTCGCCTAGGGCTCGGTGAGCGTTGGCGAGCTTCTGCCGGAACAGGTGATCGAAGTCGGCGTCATTGTCGCTGGTGAAGTCGTCGTCGTACCACCAAAACCAGTCGGAACCCTCGGCCTGATACAACTGCTCGAAGGCCGCCGCGAGGGTTTTCTCATCGACGCCGCCGGATTGTTGGCGCTCGACCAAATGCGACCGCGTGCGATCGATCAGCGCCCACCCTTGGTTTTCTTCCCGACCACCGATCCAAATGCCGAAATCCGCGTTGATCCAACTGCCGCTATGCAGGCGGTCGATGGTCTTGCGCGGCGGATGTTCGTCCAGAGCCTGGCGCAGCGACACTGGCCGGAAGCGCGTATCGGCAACCAATTGCGAGTACAAGAGGTCAAGAAAACGCTCGCCGCCGTCAGGGTAGTATTCCCAAGGGTTCTCGCCGTCGAGAATGATGCTGACGGTGCCGCCGGGGGCACTTTGCTGGATACGCGACAAATGGCCGATGAAATCGGCCACGGCGGTGCTCGGGTCGTTTTTCGCGTAGGTGAAGCCGATGAGGTCCGACAAATAGCGGTCGCGGAAAAACACGGCCACTTCCGTCTCGCCGTGTCGCGCGATGTAGGGCTCGAACAAGGCGCTGCGCGGCGCGCCACCCAACGACCGGAACAGGACCGCCTCGTCGGTCGCGACCCACTTGAGCCCCGCCTCACTCCAGAAGGGTATCAATTCCGGGCAAACGGATCCCTCGCTGGGCCACATCCCCGCCGGAGCCTGGCCGAACAGCTCGGTGTAATACGCGACGCCGCGGTCGATCTGAGCCTTGGCGTCGGCGGGAAACGCGAATTCGCCGGGGAGGCGGGCGTTGGGCATGCTGCGTCGCACGACTTCCGAGCCGACCAGAATGGGCAGAATCGGGTGATACATCGGCGTCGTGGAAATTTCGACGCGACCGTCTTCGAGCAGCTTCTTCCAGGCCGGAATGATTTGATTGACGATTTCGGCCTGCACGTCGAGTACCAAAGCCTTCTCGACTTCGGAGAAACCCGTGCCTTTGCGAATCAGCGGCGCAATACGCTTGTCCCGTTGGGCCGTGAAACCGAACCACGAGAGGTTGAACCACACTTGCAGATCGCGCAGGTCCTGGGTGGAAAACAGCTTTACGGCCCGGTCAATCGTGTCGTCGTAGACGTTGTGGCCGCGGCGGTCGAGCAGCCGCGCGTATCCTGGGTGGCGGCGCACCATCGTGTCCCAATTGGACATGAAGAAGTAGCGCAGAACGAAGCGGCGTTCCTCTTCGGTCAAATCGGCGGCGCTGGTGCGGGACAGACGCAGGAAGGTGTCGTCGAGATCGTCGCGCTCGCCGTAAGCGCTGATTTGGGCCAACAGGCTGGGCACGACGTTGATCGTGCACGCCATCTCCGGGTGCCGGGTGAGCATGGCGTTCATGTCGTGATACGCCTTGGTGGCGTGCAGACGCACCCAGGGCAGCAGAATGTCGCCCGTTGGGTCGTCGAGATAATAAGGCTGGTGCATGTGCCAAAGGAAAGCGACACGCAGCGGCTGGGTCATCGCGGCCTCACTCAATCACCGTGCCGCGGGGAATGACCGTGATTCCCCCCGCCGTGACGGTAAAGCCCCGTTCGCGATCTTTGTCGTGGTCGATGCCGATCTCCATGTGCGGGGGGATTTTGACGAATTTGTCGATAACCGCCCGGCGAATCCGCGCGTAGCGACCCACATCGACGCCCTCGAAAATCACGCTCTCTTCCACTTGGCTGTAACTGTTGATGCGCACGAAGGGGCTCAGGATCGTGCGGTCGATATGACCGCCGCTGACGATGCAGCCCTCGCTGACCAGCGAGTCGGTGGCGATACCCACGCGCCGCGATTTCTCGTCGGCGAAGACGAATTTCGCGGGCGGCCCTTGTTTGTAGTAGGTGTGGATCGGCCATTCACGGTTGTGTAGATCCACAACCGGATTCACGCTTACCAGGTCGAGGGAGGTTTGGAAGTAGGTGTCCAGATCGCCGACATCCCGCCAATAGCCCTGCTCGCGTTCGCTTTGCCCCGGCACGACGTTGGTGGCGAAGTCGTACACGAAGACTTTTCGCTTTTTGTACGTCAGCGGAATGATGCTGCGGCCGAAATCGTGCACGCTGTCTTTGTTTTTGCTGTCGCGCTCGATTTCTTCGAGCAACGTGTCGGTGTTGAAGATGTAATTGCCCATGCTGACCAAGGCGCGGGTGGGGTCGTTGGGCATCGGCGCCGGGTGGTGGGGCTTTTCGGCGAAGCCGATCAGGCGACCGTCTTTATTCACTTCCATTACGCCGAACCTGTGCGCCTCTTCGATCGGCACGGGGATCGCCGTGATGGAAATGTCGGCGCCCTTGGCTTGGTGGAACAGCAGCATTTGGCGCACATCCATCTTATAGATGTGGTCGGCGCCGAAAACGATTACGTGGTCCGGGTTTTCGTCGGTGATGATGTGCAGGCTCTGAAAAATCGCGTCGGCGCTGCCTTTGTACCAATCGGGCCCCTTGCGCATTTGCGCCGGGACGAAGTCGATGAAAAAACCAAATTGGGAATTGAACCGGTAACCGCGTGTGACGTGCTTAATCAGGCTGTCGGACTTGTACTGCGAGAGGATTTTGATCTTGTAGAAACCGCTGTTGACGAAATTGGACAGCACGAAATCGACGATGCGGTAACGCGCTCCGAAGGGCACGGCGGGCTTCGCGCGGTGCAGCGTCAAGGGTTGCAGCCGCCGTCCTTCGCCGCCGGCTAAAATCATGGTCAGTATGCGATTTGGATTGATGCCCATATTCCCGATTCCTTGACGTGCTGGAACAAACTGCCGTGCGCCTCGCGCTTCCGGCGATTCATTCAATCCGGATGCCTACTCCCGGCCAACCGCTCGAAAGCCAACATGGCGGCTCCAATAATGCCCGCGTCGTTTCCGAGGGTGGCTCGCTCGATTCTCACGTTTTCGCCGGGTATCCGATAAGCGCGTTTTCGAACCTCATCCCGCGTGGTCTGAGCCATCAGGTCGTAACCCGCACTCACGCCGCCGCCTACCACGAACAAGGGAACATTAAGCACGTTGAGAATCGACGCAATCATCATTCCCAGATAGCGAGCGGCGCGATGGAAGACCTCTTGGGCCACCGCGTCGCCACTTGTGGCGGCTTCGTAAACCATTTTCGGCGTGAGACGCTCGGGGCGGCCGCCCGCCAATTCCAGCAACTTAACTCCCGGCGTGTCAGGGGTCAGAGCCTCGCGCGCCATCCTCACCAAGGCGGTGCCGGAAGCGTATTGTTCCACGCAGCCCCAGCTCCCGCAGCCGCAGGGATGGCCCTCGGGCTCGACGATGACGTGGCCGATTTCGCCCGCCATGCCCCAGGCGCCGCGCCAGAGTTTCCCCTCAAGAATGACCGCGCCGCCGATCCCGGTACCCAGCGTGATAAACACCATCGAGTCGACATCGTGGCCCGTGCCGTGGATGAATTCGCCCAGGCCGGCGACGTTCGCGTCGTTCTCGATCGTGACGGGCAGGCCGGTCTTTTCTCGCAGCGGCCCGCACAGGTCAACGTCGTACCAGCCGGGGAAATTCGGGCTCTGGCTGATCAGGCCGCTATCGGGATAAATACCGCCCGGACAACCGATGCCGACGCCGACTAAATCCGAATCCCCTGCCTGCCGAGACAAATCCGCCACCACGTCACCGAGGCGGGCGATGACCGCGGTGGGCGAAAGGTCGGCTCCGGTCGGCACGTTGACCGTGTCGCCCAGTTTACCGTTACGATCGACCAACGCCCCTTTGATGTTGGTGCCGCCCAAATCGATAGCGATGGCTCGCCCCGTCATTCCGCGCCCTCTTTGTCTTTGATGTAAATGTCCGGCAGGTGCCGGAAGCGTCCCTCAAAATCGAGGCCGTAGCCGATCACAAAGCGATCCGGTATGCGAAAGCCGACGACCGGGTTTTCGAGTTGAAAATCACGGTGTCGTTCTTTCGTCAGCAACACCACCGAAGTGATGCTCGCCGCGCCCATGGCCATGAGATGTTGCCGGCAAAACGCCAGGGTCTGTCCGCTGTCGAGGATATCGTCTACCAACACCACGTCGTGTTCCTTGACGTTCCACGTCAGGCCCGAAAGCATCGTCAACTCGCCGCTCTCCGTGCCGCCGCGGTAGCTGGTGACCCGCAGGAAATCGACTTTCGCATCGAGTTGATAGGCGCGGATCAGGTCGGTCATGACGAACAGCGCGCCATCCAGGATACCGACGAAGGTAACTTCGTGGTTACCGAGTTGATGTCGCAGGTCGGCGCCGATTTCTTCCAAACGCTGGCCGATCTGATGATTCGAAAGCAGCAGCACAAATCCGTCGGGAATCAAGACATCCTCCTGCTTGCGGAGTTATCGGTCACACCCGCGGAGCGTCGTGGCCGGATACGAACGAAAGCGCCATCAACATTCACGCATAGTCTAATTGTTTTGCGACTTGATGTCAGTCGGAAAACAATAAAACCCGATAAGAAACCGCTTACTTCCGTTTGATTTTGTGCAAATAGCCGCGATAAATGAAATGCGCCTCGTTCGTTGAGATAAAGGCGTCCGGATCGCGATTGAGGACAATGTCATTGAGGTAGGGCAGATCCCGCCGGCGCGTCACGACGATCAGGATCGAAACTGCGCCGTCTTTGCCGCGCCCGTCGGCCTCGGTGACGCCGAAACCGGCGTTGCGCAGATCGCGGATCACAAGGTCCGGCATCTCCCGGCTGACAATCGTGACTCGCACGTTACCGGGGGCGAGCCATTCTTCGATCCGGATGCCGAGCACCGTTCCGGTTCCGAAACCAAAGCAATAACCAAAGAATTTCGCCCACGCCATATCGGCACCGGCGCCGACGACGTGGGAGAGCGCGAATAGGAAAATCGATACTTCAATGGTTCCGATAGTGCCCGCAATCCACTTGCGGCCGCGCACGGTAAAGAGCATGCGCAGCGTACCGAGACTGACGTCACACAGCCGCAGCGTGAAAACGAGGGCAAAACCGCCGATGGCCTCCCACATAGCGCGCTCCTTTTTTTTCGATTCTCGGGCGCGGATTTATCGCTTGCGGGCACGAAAGTCAATGCCTTTTTTGCCGCCGCAAAGCGTTTGCATGGTGGTATGCTGCAAAATCGCTCGAAAAGGAGTATCGAGGTGAGAAATCGATTGCGAATGAGCTTCTGGCCGGCCATGGCGCTGATGTGGGCGCTGCTCGGCTGTAGTAAGTCGCTACCGCCGTTGGCGCTGACCCTCCATCCCGGCACGACCGATCAATACCATGTCACCATTGATATGTACGACGATATGCGCCGTCAAGGGAGCTTCCAAACCAAGTGGGAGTCCCATCAAATTCTTGATCTGGAACTGCGTGTTCTGCCTACGGAGGAAGACGGCCGACACCGGGTGGCCTTTGCCGTTAGCCGGGCGCAACTAGCCGTCGAGGCTCCGGGCGAATATACGGAACGCTTTGACACCAAGAACGACGCCGGTGAACCCACAACCACGGAATTGGCCTACTTGGCGCTCCTGGACAAGGAATTGACGTTGCTTGTCGATCAGGAGGGGCGGGTTGTTGAGATGGGCGGTATGGAAGCCGTGCGCGCCGATCTGCGTCGTCGCGTGCCCGATAAGCAACTGCATGCCGTGGAGCAAGCGCTTGCCGCGATGTACGGCGCGGGCTTCTGGGGCAATCTGTTTGAAAGTTACTGGGCGCCTCTGGCGTCGGCGAAAGGGAAAAGCCTTGACACCTGGCCGTCGCCGGGCGCGTTTTACCAGCCGGCCTTCGGCGAGATTGTGTACACGCAGGAAAACGTCCTCGGCGATGGGGCAACCAATCCCGCGACGGTCGAATTCTCCGGAGCGATTCGCGCCTCGGAGCAAGCCAAAGATGGCCGCGGTCGTGTGCCGGTCAATCCGGTTCCATTTCGGCTGCTCAGCGGCACGGTGAAGGGACGCATGTTGCTCGATCGCAGGAAGGGGCGGCTGGAATCTTTGTCGCGGACGATCGTACTGTTAATCGCTGCGGGCGAAAAACGGCGCTCACCGCAACGTCGCATGACGGTCAAAACCCATCTCGAGCGTCTCTAGCGGCGGGGGCGGCGCTTGACACTGCGTGGGCCATGAAGTAGCAAAAGATGGCATTTTTATTCGAGAAAAGGTGGATCAGAATGCGGCGATCTCGAATCGTGACAGCGGTTTTTCTGGCGGCGGCGGTATTCGTCTCGTTGGGTATGGGAGACTTGGGCGTCGAGGCGGATAAAACCCCGCGCGCCCCCAAACAGGATTTCACGGGCACGGTGACCGACCGCAGCATGAATACGCTTGCGGTCAGCCACATGCATTGCGAGGGCAAGACTTCCATTAAGGGCTACCTCGGGGAAATCCGCGTCACGCTTGATTTTAAGAACGTGGAAAGCGTTGTTTTCGCGGCGGCCGCCGCGGGCGGTTTTACTCCGGGAACCGTTGCGTTGCGCGACGGTCAAATCAAGAGCATGCGGTTTAAAAACCTGACGCGGTGCTACGGCCAAACGGATCTCGGGCACATGATGGTTCGCGTCAAAGATTTGCGCAGCATACGCTTCGATGAACCACCGGCACCCGAAACCGGTGACGAATAGCTCGGCGTTTCGTTTCCGGAACACGGTACACATAGGTTTCTCGTATCATGAAAAAACAATCCTCTGGCAAGCGGAAGTGGATTTGGCTCATTGTTGTACTCGTGTTGATTGCCGCGGGTATCGGCGCGTATTTTTTATTGTCTGGGGAGAAAGCGATTCCCGTCCAGACGGGGAAAATCTCCAGCGGTGAATTACGGCAGATCGTTTCGGCCTCCGGTCAGGTCGACCCGGCCGTGCGCGTGGAAATCAGTGCCAACATCTCGGCCCAGATTGAACGGCTGCACGTGCACGAGGGCGAACACGTCAAAAAGGGGCAGTTGCTCCTGTCGCTGGACAACCAGCGTTACCACGCCAACAACCAACAGGCCGCAGCCGGATTGAAGGCCGCGCGGGCGCAGGTGCGACTTGGTCGCGCGCGGCTCGAACTGGCACAAAAGACCTTCGAACGGCAGCAGGATTTGTTTGCCAAGAAGCTCACCACCAAAGAGGCGCTGGACGCGACCGAAACCGAGTTGCGCGTCGCCGAGGCGAGCGTGGCCGTCGCGCAGGACAACGTCAGCCAGGCGGCGGCTGGTTTGCGAATAACTCAGGACGAGTTGTCGAAAACGACGATTCGCTCGCCGATGGACGGCGTCGTGACCCGCCTCAACAAGGAAGAGGGCGAAATCGCGCTGGGCAGTGTGTTCTCGCGCGATGTGATCATGGAAGTGTCCGACCCCGGCAAAATCATCGCCACCGTGGAAGTTGACGAGGCCGACGTCGTCCTTATCGAGGTGGGCGATGCAGCGACGGTGGAGATCGACGCATTGCCCGATAGGAAATTCGCGGCCACGGTCATCGAGATCGCCGGCAGCGCCATGCAGCAGCAGCAACTGGGGACGCAGGAAGAAACGGTGGCGTTCGAGGTCAACGTGTTGCTGGAAGGCGATACCAGCCAAACCCGGCCCGGCATGAGCGCCACGGCCGACATCGTGACCGAGGTCAAGGTCGGTGTTTTCCAAGTGCCGATCCAATGCATCACGATGCGCGACCCGGAGGCGTTGGCAAAGCCGGCCGAGGGCGAAGAGAAAAGTGAAGAGGCCGGTGCCGCCAAGGACATGGGCGCGGCGGTGGTCGGCGATATTTCCAAGATGAAGGAAATGCTCTTCCGCATAGAGGATAACCGCGTGCATCCGCTGTGGGTCGAAACGGGCATCAGCTCCGACACCCACATGGAAATTACCGGAGAGAATCTGGCGGAAGATATCCAAGTTATCTGCGGCCCTTTCAAAACCCTGAACCGCATGTTGAAGCCTGATGACCTGGTGGAAATCCAACCCGGCGGGCCGCCCATGTAACGGAGCCTGACGTGTCGCTGATTGAATGCCGCGCGTTGACCAAAACCTACATCATGGGCGAGATGGAGGTCCATGCGCTCTCCGGTGTGGATCTGAGTATCAAGCCCGGTGAGTACGTGGCCGTCATGGGTCCTTCGGGGTCCGGCAAATCCACTTTGATGAACATGCTCGGGTGCCTCGATACGCCCACCGGCGGCAGTTACGTGTTGGACGGGGAGGCCGTCGAAGATCTCACCGACGACGAACTGGCCGATATCCGCAACCAAAAAATCGGCTTCGTATTTCAAACCTTCAACTTGTTGCCGCGCGCCACGGCACTCGCCAACGTCGAATTGCCGCTGGTCTACGGCGGCGCGACGGGGCACGAGCGGCGAGACCGCGCCCGCGAAGCGTTGACCCAAGTCGGGCTTGGCGAACGAACCGATCACCGGCCCAACGAAATGTCCGGCGGTGAGCGACAGCGCGTGGCGATCGCCCGGGCGCTGGTGGGGCGGCCCTCGTTGATCCTGGCCGACGAACCGACGGGCAACCTCGATTCGAAGACCAGCTATGAAATTATGGAACTGCTGAAAGACCTGCACGAGCAGGGCAACACGATCATTCTCGTAACACACGAGGAAGAGATCAGTCGGTACGCCCACCGCGTCGTGCGGCTGCGCGACGGGCGAATTGAAAGCGACACGCCGAATCCGGATCCGCGATGAGAGCGATGTGGGAAAGCTTTGTCATGGCGCTGAGTTCGTTGCGCGCCAACAAAATGCGATCGTTGCTGACAACCCTTGGCATCGTGATCGGCATCACCACGATTATCGCCATCGTCTCGATCGTGGAGGGGCTGAACGACGCTTTTGCCGCTGAACTCGATTCGATCGGTCAAGGCGTCTTGTACGTCCAAAAGTTCCCGTGGGCCAACAACGATTGGCGCAAGTTCCGCCACCATCCGGACATTTCGATGAAGGAATACGACGCCATCGTCAGCAGCGGCCGGCTGGTCAACGGCGCCAGCCCCATGCGCTATACGCGGCGAACCGTGAAGTGGAAAAACCGGAGTATGGACCTCGTGCAGGTCAGTGGCGTCAATTCGCAATACGCCATGATTCGCAATGTGTACCCCAGCAAAGGGCGGTTTTTTACCCCGCCGGATGTCGAAGGCGGCCGCCCGATTTGTCTGCTCGGGTTCGACGTGGCCGAACGCTTGTTTGGAGTGCGAAACCCTATTGGCCAGCGCGTCCGCATCGGCAACAATCTTTTCGAAGTCGTCGGGGTGATGGCCAAGCGCGGCGACTTTTTCGACCAGAATCTCGATCAATTCGTGTTGGTGCCGCACACTACGTTTTCCAAGGTGATCGAACGCGGCCGGCAGCGCTTTTCCATCGTTGTGAAAGTGGCCGACGCGACCTCTATCGCGGCCGCCAAAGACGAACTTCGCGGCATTCTGCGGCGCGTCCGCAAGGTGCCCCTGAACAAGCCGGACAATTTTGCCGTTAACGAAGTCGACGTGCTGCGCGAACTTTACGAGAAGCTCACCGGCAGCCTGTACGCCGCGATGTTCGCCGTGGCCGGCATCAGCCTGTTGGTCGGCGGTATCGGCATCATGAACATCATGCTCGTGTCGGTGACCGAGCGCACGCGGGAGATCGGCATTCGCAAAGCGCTGGGCGCGCGGCGGCGTTGGATCCTCATGCAGTTCCTCTTCGAGGCGGCGGTGATCGCCTCCATTGGGGGCGTGCTCGGCGTACTGGGCGGGGCAGGGGTGGCCAAGCTCGTGGCTTCGGCGACGCCACTGCCTGCTTCGGTGAAAATGTGGAGCGTCGTGGTGGGCATCAGCTTCTCCAGCGCCGTGGGATTGATTTTCGGCTTCTTCCCGGCCCGCGCCGCGGCCAAAAAAGACCCGATTGAGGCGTTGGGTTACGAATGAAGTGGTTTCGCCGCAAGCAACGCCGAATTCACCGGCGCATCAGCCTGATCGAAAACCTGCGTATCGCCCTGCGTTCGATTAGAAGCAACAAGATGCGCACCGGCTTGACGAGTTTGGGCATTATCATCGGCGTGGCGACGGTGATTGCGATGATGTCGGTGGTCGGCGGAATCGATAACGTGGTGACCAGCGAGTTTTCGCGCCTCGGCGCCGACGTGTTTTTTATCCAGAAATACCCCGCCATTGCGATCACGTTCGACTGGAACAAGTACCGCCGCCGACCGGACCTGACCATGGAAGACGCCCACGCGATTCAACGCAAAGCCCGCTTGGTCGATATGGTCAGCCCCTTCGTGTATCGCTGGCGCGGCGACACGATCCGTGCCGAAGGGCGCAAGACCGATCCGGATGTCGGCATTGCCGCCGCGACGGAAACCTACCTGCCGGTTACCGGCATGAATCTGGACGGCGGCCGGAATTTCACACCGCATGAGGTGCTCGCCGGGACGCGCGTGGCGGTGGTCGGTTACGACGTTCTGGATCGCTTGTTTCCCTACGGCAATCCGGTCGGTCGCTTCATTCGCGTGCGGGGCGATCGCTTCCGCATCGTGGGCGTGGCCGAACGGCAGGGCGCTGTGTTCGGGGACAGTCGCGATAACTTCGTGGCGATTCCGCTGGGCGCGTTTACGCGGAAATGGAAAATTCGCGACCAATTACAGATCCATATGAAGGCGAAGCAAGACGTGCCCGTGGACATGGCGATCGAGGAAGTGCGGGCGATCCTGCGCATTCGCCACAAGCTGAAACTGACCGAGGCCGACGATTTCGAAATCGAAACCCGCGAAAGTATGATGAGTTCTTACAACAGCCTCACCGGTTCGATTTTCATTGCGGCGATCGGCATTGCGATGATCTCGCTGCTGGTCGGCGGCATTGGGATCATGAACATCATGCTGGTCTCGGTGCGCGAACGCACGCGGGAGATCGGGGTCCGCAAGGCGCTAGGCGCGCGCCGCCGCGACATTTCCCGGCAATTCCTCATCGAGGCGGTGACGCTTTCGCTACTTGGCGGGTTGATCGGCATCGGGTTGGCCGTCGGGGGCTTGCTGTTGGTGGGCAAGTTCGTCGACAGCCTGCCGATTACCATCGCGGCGAGTTCGATTGTGCTGGCCGTTAGTTTTTCGGTGGGAACGGGCGTCTTTTTCGGCGTTTATCCCGCCCGCAAAGCGGCCAAGCTCGACCCCATCGAGGCGTTGCGTTACGAGTAGGCGCTGCGGTTACTTAGGCGGCGCATTCCGCCATGCAGGCGCCCCACTCGTCGCAGCCGGAGATGCCGGCGCAGCCGAAAATGCAATCGATCAGTTCCGGATCGGCTTCGGACAAGTCGTTTTCGCACACCTCGACGCACTCATCCATTGTCTCGACGCCCGCGTAATCCCAATATTCTTCGCCGAAGCACTCGAGTCCGCGTTCACAAAGGCTTTGGCAATCGGCGCCGCCGGTTGGCCCGGCATCGTCGTCACCACTGTCGTCATCGTCATCGTCGCCGCAAGCGATAATCGTCGTGAAAGACAGACAAACGACAATCAACATCGCAAAAAAGTACCACCGCATTTTCATCTCATCCTCCCGTAGGGTTCTCAACATCCCGCCGCTAACGATTTCGTCGAAAAACTCTTGTCAGCGCCGGTAGACTCCAGTTTACGTCCCGATTGGCCAATTTCCTGTGTCAAGATAGATCATCGTATGACCTGCCCCAACGGAAATCAATTGCAGCCGCAGCCGGAATCATCATCATCATCATCAGCGTCATCGGTGTCATTCGCGCCGCCGAATGTGTCGTCGTCAGCGCCGGATGTGTCGTCATCGGACGTATTGTCGTCATCGGATGTGTCGTCGTCGTCATCAATCGGTGTCGGTTCTTGTGTGTCCGTCACCGTTAATACCTGGTTGACGGCCACGTCGGTGAGCACTTCGGTGCTGCCGCCGGGGAAGTCGACGACGATTTCGTCGATCGTCTCGGCATCGCCCACGCCGATGTGTGCCACGAGGTCATCCTGGACCGTCGTGCCCGTGCCGCCCTGGATTTCCCGCAGGTACGTGGTCTCGCCGACGGTGACGCTGATGCGTGCGCCCAAGGCGGCGGCGTTGGCGGCCCAGCCCTCGGCTTTGATCTTGATCCAGTTGCCCTGGTCGGCGATCTCGTTGCGCCACAGGCCGGTGGCGAACAGGTCCATATCGCCGTCGCCGTCGTAGTCGGCCCAGGCGCTGCCCCAGCCGTTATCGACCCAGATGCCCGCGGCGTAAGTTGCCGGTTCGAAGCTGAGCGCGCCGTCTTCCACCAGCCGGTTCAGGTAGAAGTGGCTTTGGTAGCCGACGTACACGGTGGTGATGAACAGGTCGAGGTCGGCGTCGTTGTCCACGTCGACCAGGTTCGGATTGCTGTGGGTTTCACAATACTCGACGCCGCTTTCGGCAAAGACGTTGGTGAACTCGAAATCGGGCTCGCCGCTGGAGAGCAGCACCATCGTCTTGTCGGAAAAATCGATGAACCGCGGGTGGGCGAGGTTGGCGTCGACCACGTCCCAATCGCCGTCGAGGTCCAGATCGCCCCAGGCCGAACCGATCGTGTGCCCGTAGTAGTTGTCGATGTTCTCGCCCATCAAATTCAGTTCTTCCGACTGCTCGCTGAACGACTCGCCGTTCTGGTTGACCCACATGAAGTTTTGGTCGAGGCGGTAGTTGCTGACATGGATGTCGGTGAAGCCGTCGCGGTTGAAATCGATCCACTGAATGCCGCGGGCGCACTGGAAGATCCCCTCGTGCATGCCCAGCGCGTCGGCGCTTTCGGTAAAGGTGAGGTCGCCGTTGTTGACGTAGAACTTATCCCACGGGCAACTGCTCATGTCGCGTTCGTACACGCCTGCGTAAACGTCGACGTAGCCGTCGTTGTTGAAATCGCCGACCGCCATCGCCTCCGTGTTTTCATAGTTGAGGTATTCCTCGCCGCCGAAGGCTTCGAAGCTCAGGTCGGTGAAGGTGCCGTCGCCGTTGTTGTGCAGGAAACGGTTGTAGTGCGCGTTGTACGAAGACGTCGAGACGTAAATATCCAAGTAGCCGTCGTTGTCGAAATCGGCCCAGATGCCGCCGCTGCCCGGCATGTCGGTGAGGCCGGCGCTTTGGGTCACTTCGGTGAAAGTGCCGTCGCCGTTGTTCTCGAAAAGCTGGCTGCCGCGGATGAGCAGGTCGGGATCGCCGTCGTTGTCGTAGTCGGCCCAGGCGGGTCGGCCGTTGGTGCGGGGCAGGCCGGCGTCGTCGGAAATATCGTGAAAGTATTTATCGGCCTCGTCGATCTGGTCGTGGTAGTCGACCAGCGCGCGAATCATGTATGCGTAACAGCCGTCGCCGCCGCCGATGTAATACCACTCGCCGTCTTCGCTGTTGTAGTACTGGATACGAATGTCGGGGGAGGGATTCGAGGAGTCGAGACGAACCGACGGGTAGCCGTCTTCGAGATGCATGACGCCCACATGGAAATCGGACCAAGGGCCGATCTCGACACCGGCCGCCGACACGTCGAACTCGTACCAGTCGACCCCCGCGGCAACGGTTTGGGTGATAGGCGTGATCAAATCGACGCTGAGGTCGGGGTTGTTGCCGCCGAACTCCGCCCAAACATGAACTTCGATGTCCGCCGCTACGTCGGACTCCAGCATCAGGTAGGTCGTCTTGAGTGTTGCCGGGTGCGCCGTGCTCAGGCGAAACGCCTGGACGTCTCCGGTGTGGATGTTCGTGCGTACCGATTCGTCGCTGCCGTCGTCGTATTGAATCAGCACTTCCTCGGCCAACGCCGGGGTGATGGTGAGCATCAAAACCAAAATCGTGAAGATCGCCTTACGGAACATGTCCCCTCCTCCAAGCGGCCGGTTCGCCGCGAAACGCTGTCCGATTGTACGCGGAACGGGCGGGGGTTTGACAAGCGCCCTCATCCGGCTTGCCAATTGTGCCGCTTTTGTGTTAAACATTTGCGGCTTACGTATGGGCGGGTGTAGCTCAATTGGCAGAGCACCGGTCTCCAAAACCGGGGGTTGTAGGTTCGATTCCTGCCACCCGTGCCAGAAAAAGGCCTCGAAACCAAAGCGGTTTCGGGGCCTTTTGTTTGTGAGCTCGGGCTTTGCATCATCCGCCGCCCGGTGTTCTTCGTACAGACAAATTCCACACGGCGCCCCCATCTCCCTATTTGCCGTGGGAAGGAAAGCCTGTTCGACACCGTGCCAACAACCTCAATTTCCAAGAAAAGAACGGCACCCCGTCATGGGAAATACGGTGAAGAACTTCAGCAACGCGAGGATCACGCCCCCTATTGGCGACGATGTCGAGTTTCGCTCCCCAGCCTGAGGGGCGTGTCGTGCGACTAGGCCTTTTCAGGACTTCAGGCCCGGGGCTGACGAGTTTCCATACCCAGCCTGAGGGGCCTGTCCTGCGACAAACCGATCGTTGATTCCGACACTGTTTCCATACCCAGCCTGAGGGGCCTGTCCTGCGACTCGAAGGTCTCGTCAATAAGATAGGCGGGATAGAGTTTCCATACCCAGCCTGAGGGGCGTGTCCTGCGACACCGATTGGGGTTACTCGGAAGAAGAGAAAGCCGCCTGTTTCCATACCCAGCCTGAGGGGCGTGTCCTGCGACCGAGGACCGGTGGCATTGCGGCTATCGCTTCAACTCGTTTCCATACCCAGCCTGAGGGGCGTGTCCTGCGACAGCCGGCCTGTAAGGCTGGGAAATCACTGGGTGTTTTAAGCGGTTTTGACGCGACCCCCTGGCTAGGAAGTTATTTTGAGAGTAGGCTGGGGCGTTTTTTGGGGTGCAAATTCCGGAAAAACGATCTAACATTCGAATTTCACAGAGCTTTTCAGACTTGACGCGACTCAGGCTGAAGGAATCTCGCAGATGTTGCCGCTAATTGCTTGATAGATAAACATTTTTATCACTTTCGTTGCCTTCCTGCAAGAAAAATCACCTTTTCGCGTCAAAAACGTCGCGATTATCCATACCCAGGCTGAGGGGCGTGTCCTGCGACACATTTCCAAGGAGGAAAATCATGACTGTTCGTTTCCATACCCAGCCTGAGGGGCCTGTCGTGCGACCTGATCATGCTCCGGACTGGATGCACGGGCAACTGTGTTTCCATACCCAGCCTGAGGGGCCTGTCGTGCGACGTTTACGCCTCTGCCGGTTCGAACCGTTCGTGAGTTTCCATACCCAGCCTGAGGGGCCTGTCGTGCGACACCGACCTGTCGGCAGCAAGGATTATTTCTTTGTTTCCATACCCAGCCTGAGGGGCCTGTCGTGCGACCATTTTCCAGTGAAGAATGTTTTGGGACTCTTAAAGTTTCCATACCCAGCCTGAGGGGCCTGTCGTGCGACAGCCGGCCTGTAAGGCTGGGAAATCACTGGGCGTTTTAAGCGGTTTTGACGCGACCCCCTGGCTAGGAAGTTATTTTGAGAGTGGGCTGGGGCGTTTTTTGGGGTGCAAATTCCGGAAACACGATCTAACATT